>JBCCXW010000108.1:0-12142 GCA_039191105.1 Pseudomonadota bacterium | reverse complement strand
CGCCGCCTGGTGATCGTCGGAATCATTTTGCTGGCGTATGGCTATTTTCGGATCGGCAGCAGCGAGGCGCTGGCCCAGATTGGTTTGCTCTCGTTTGCCGCCGCGGCGCAGTTTGCCCCAGCACTGATCGGTGCCGTCTATTGGCGTGCGGCGAAACAGACAGGCGCTATTTGGGGGGTCTCATTGGGGCTTTTGGCCTGGTCGTACACGCTGTTCATCCCGGCGATCGTTGGGCATAGTGTGATGATCAGCTGGGTGCCAGGATGGCTCGACCCGCACGCTTTGTTTGGCTTGAGTTTCGGTGACAGTCTGGTGCATGGCGTGATCTGGAGCCTGACGCTGAATGCGCTTGGCTTTGTGATCTTTTCAATCCGCGCCCCAGAGCGCTTGCGGGATCGCATCCAAGCGGCGGCTTTTGTCGGCGAATCGCTGAGCGCGAGCGGCCTGCGGGCGCCGGCACAAAGCATCTCGCATCAAGTCACACCCGACGGGTTGAAGGCGCTCGCCTCGCGGTTCTTAAGCGCTGAGGCCGTCGCCCATGCCTTCGATCAATTTGAAGCTGATTTGCAGATCGACGTGCGCGGCCGTCAGCCTGCTGATTGGCGCTTGGTCCAACGCACCGAACGGCTGCTCGCAAGCGCCCTCGGCGCGGCGTCCGCCCGAGTGGTCATGTCGTCTGCGATTGCCGGTGCGGATGTCGCCCTCGGGGATGTGCTATCGATCCTAGATCAGCACACGCAAGCTGAACGCTTTGACCGGCACATGTTGCAATCCATGCTCGAAAACATCGAGCAGGGCATTAGCGTGGTGGATCACGAACAGACCCTCGTCGCCTGGAACAGCGCCTATATCGATATGTTTGCCTATCCGGAGTCCTTGGTGAAGCTCGGCGCGCCGATTGCGGGATTGATCCAGCACAATATTTCGACTGGCTGGATTGATGGTGATCCGTCGCAAGAGGCGGAGCGTCGAATCGCGCATATTCGCGCCGGGCGGCCGCATGCCTATGAACGGCAAAATCCAGATGGTCGCTACTTAAGGATTATTGGCAGCCCGATGCCGGGCGGCGGCTATGTCACAACCTTTACCGATATCACCGAAGATAAAATGCGCGAGCGGGCTTTGATCGAGGCCAATGAAACGCTTGAACAGCGCGTCGCGGACCGCACCAAAGATCTAAAAGACATGGCGGAAGACCTTGAAGTGGCGCGCGCAGAAGCAGAAGGGGCAAATGCCTCTAAGACACGCTTTCTGGCGGCGGCGAGCCACGATTTGCTGCAACCCTTAAATGCTGCTCGCTTATTCCTCGGCGCGGTTGATCCGGGCCGCGCGAACGATAATCAAGAGCTTCTGGCAAAAGCCGATCGCGCGGTGCGTTCCGCCGACGAGTTGCTCAAAGGTCTGCTGGATATCTCGCGCTTAGATCATTCCAATGTCGAGCCACAACCGAAAACCATTCCGCTTGGTCCATTGCTGGAAGATCTGGCCGATGAGGCGCGCCCGATGGCGAGCGCCGTTGGGCTGGAGGTTCGGGTCGCCCCGACGAGTTTGAAAGTGCAAGCCGATCCGGACTTCTTACAGAGCATTCTGCGCAACTTTATCTCAAATGCGCGCCGTTACACGCAGCAGGGTGGGATTTTGATCGGCGCACGACGCGATGCGGAAAACACGGTCCGCGTTGAGGTCTGGGATACCGGGCCCGGCATCCCAGAAGACCAACAAGCGAAACTGTTTGAAGAGTTCGAACGCCTGACGGAGCAGGACAATATGGGCATTCGAGGGGCCGGCCTAGGACTGGCCGTCGCGAGACGCATGGCAAGTTTAATGGGAACGCGTATTGATGTCCGCTCCCGCATTGGCCGGGGCAGTGTGTTTTCCGTGCGGTTGCCGCGCGTCGCATCAGCGGTGCGTGCCGTTCGGCGGTCGGGGCGCGGCGCGCAAGTGTCAAATGATCAAGACCTTTCTGGCCTCACCATTCTCTGCATCGATGATGAGCGGATCATTTTAGAGGGTATGCGCGCGCTGCTCGAGCGGTGGCACTGTACGGTCCACATCGCACAGAAAGTGCAAGATGCTCGCGCAGTTTTGGAGGCCCAGATGGTGGATGTCGTGTTCGCTGATTTTCAGCTTAAAGAGGACGAGACCGGGCTCGACCTCTTGATCGAACTGAAAAGCACCCGTCCAGAATTGCAGTCTGCCTTGCTGACGGCGCAGGCGGTCCAAGGCGTGGCGGATAAAGCGGCTGCGCACGGGATCACACTGATGCGAAAGCCCGCGGACCCGGGAGAGATCCGACAGTTTTTGATCGAAAGACTGGAGGCCAAACCGGCCTATGCGGCGGAGTGATTGTCGATGCCAAGAGCAGATTTATAGAGCAAAAGCGCTTGCGTGCGATTGTTGGCGCCAAGCTTGCGGAAGATTGCCGTCATATGCGCTTTGACGGTCGCTTCGGAGATTCCCATTTCATAAGCGATTTGCTTGTTCAACAGGCCATCCGACAAGCCGTTCAGAACGCGTCTCTGCGCCGGGGTCAGGCTGGCCACGCGGTTCAAACCATCAGCAGCATCTGCGTCTAGGCTTTGCGTTTCGGGAAACCAAGTGCCGCCGTCTAAGACGGTCGCGAGCGCGCCGGCCAAGTCGTCTAGATTTAGGCTTTTCGGCAGGAATCCTGCTGCGCCCAGTGTTTTGGCTTGTTCGAACACGGTGTCCGACTCCGCCGCTGAGACGACGACAATCGGCGCAGTTAAGCCGCGCGACTGAAGCCGCGCCAATCCGTCGAAATCGTTCGCGTCACCGAGGTTCAAGTCAAGCATGATCAGGCTCGGCGCAAGTGTTTCAAGCTGTGCTTCGGCTTCTTTGATCGAGCCCGCATGGACCGCTATAGCCGTTGCGCCGCTGGCTTCGGCCAGCGCTGTTTCTAATGCATCTCGAAACAGAGGGTGATCATCAATGATCAACGCTTTGGTCGCCTCTGCCATAGTTTTCCTCCCACGCCGCAATGTGTCGTTTCTACGATCTAGCGGCCACCTTACTCTGCGGGTGAGAGCCTAACACGCCTATACGGATTTTCCCCTAGTCCAAAAGTCGTAACACCAATGGCTAATAGCGAGCAAAGCGCGTTCCCGAAATACTCTTCCGTAAACAAAAAATGCGGAGGAAGGCATGCTAAGAGGATTGAAAACCGGACTGCTGGCGGGCACCGCGCTCGCGCTGTCTGCACCGACATGGGCAGACCAAGGCGACTTGGAAGCGCGGATCGCAGCGCTTGAAGCCATGGTTGCGGAGCTGAAAGCTGAATTGGCCGCCGATCGCGCCGATGTCGATGAGGCGATTGTCCGTCTCGATAGCGTCGAACGGGCGACAGAGACGGACCGCGCCTTTGCCACCAATACCGGCTTTATGGTGGGCGACACGACATTCAAGCTGGCAGGCTTCATCGATATTGACGCCCACGCCACCACGCTTAGCGACGGGTCGATTGCATCGAACTCCATCGCCCGCGATTTTTACATTCCAGGCGCGACGCCAATAGGCGGTGAAGAGACGAGCTTTACGGACATTACCGCGCAAGCGTCACGCTTTGCGGTTACCGCGCAAAAACCAGTCGGCGATCAAACCGTCACGGGCTATTTGGAACTCGACTTTCTCGGCTCTGCGCAGGGCAACGAACTTGTCTCAAATTCGTTTAGCCCACGTCTTCGCCGCGCTTATATTGACTATGGCAATTGGCGCGTGGGTCAGGAATGGTCGACCTTCCAAAACACCTCTGCGATCCCTGAAAGCGCAAGCTTCTTGGTCCTATCAGATGGCATGGTCTTCGTGCGGCAGGCGCAGGTGCGCTATACGCATGGCAATTGGCAATTCGCGGTTGAGAACCCCAACACAACGAGTTTGAACATTGGGTCGCGTGATGAAAACCTCCTCCCAGATCTGGTCGCCCGGTACAATTTAAGCGGTGATTTCGGCAATGTCTCGATTTCTGGTTTGGCGCGGCAGCTGCGGGCGGATCTCGGCGACACGGAAGAAGAGACTTTCGGATATGGCGTCAGCGTCTCGGGCCGGGTCAATGTCGGCGACAAAGACGATATTCGCTTCAACCTGACCGGTGGTGAAGGCATTGGCCGCTATATCGGGCTTGCCGCAAGCCGCGCGACGGCGCTCGATCCGAATGGCGATCTTGAGGCCATTCCCAGTTATGGCGGCCTTGTGGCTTGGCGCCATCCGTTCGGGGAAACTGCGCGCTTCAACCTTGGCTATTCTGGGCTATTTGTCGACAATCCGGATTACCTCGGCGATGCCGTCACCAAATCTGTGCAGTCGGCCTATGGCGCGGTGCTTTGGGACATTGCGCCAAAAGTCACCACCGGTGTCGAACTTTTGCACGGCATCCGAGAGCTTGAGAGCGGCGCCGAGGGCGACATCACGCGCTTTACCTTCTCCACGAAATACGCATTCTAGAAAGGACCAATTGCCATGGCCGATGGAGCATTCGAAATGACTGAAACTTTAGTATATCCCGTGCCAACGGAGTTCGCGGCGAAGGCAAACCTTAGTCCTGAAAAATACCAAGAGATGTATGCCGCGTCTGTGGCGGACCCGGAAGCGTTTTGGGGCGAGCAGGGCCAGCGGCTCGATTGGTCGAAGCCCTATACCACAGTCAAAGACGTCTCCTGGGACAAGTCGGACCTGCATGTGCGCTGGTATAGTGATGGTGAGCTGAATGTCGCTTACAATTGCATTGACCGGCATCTCGCGACCCGCGGCGATAAGGTCGCGCTGATCTGGGAAGGCGATGACCCGGCCGATGCGGCGACGGTGACGTATAAGCAGCTGCATAGCGCGGTCTGCCGGTTCGCCAATGTGCTGAAAGCCATGGGCGTTCAAAAAGGTGATCGGGTGACGATTTATATGCCGATGATCTTAGAAGCGGCCTATGCGATGCTCGCTTGTGCGCGGATTGGCGCGGTCCACTCAATTGTGTTTGGCGGGTTTAGCCCTGAGGCTTTGGCCGGCCGGATCACGGATTGCGATAGCCAGTTCATGATCACCGCCGATGAAGGCATTCGCGGCGGCCGGATTGTGCCTTTGAAAGTCAATGCCGATAAAGCCTGTGAGCTTGCCGGCGGCATGGTCAAGAAAGTCCTCACCGTGCGGCGCACCGGCAATCCGGTGAACATGGTCCCGGGACGAGACCTCTGGCTGCATGAGGCTGCAGACGGGGTGAGCACAGACTGCCCGCCAGAGCCGATGAATGCCGAAGACCCGCTCTTCATTCTTTATACGTCCGGCTCGACCGGCAAACCGAAGGGCGTCTTACATACGACCGGCGGCTATTTGGTCTGGGCCTCGATGACCCATGAATATGTCTTCGATTTGAAAGAGACGGACGTCTATTGGTGCACCGCCGATGTCGGCTGGGTGACCGGGCACAGCTACATTGTCTATGGCCCATTGGCGAATGGCGCGACCTCGATGATGTTTGAAGGGGTGCCGACCTATCCTGATGCGAGCCGCTTCTGGCAGGCCTGTGACAAGCATAAAGTGACGATCTTCTACACCGCGCCAACCGCGATCCGCGCGCTGATGCGCGAAGGCGATGGGCCAGTCAAAGCGACCGATCGCTCGAGTATCCGTTTGCTCGGCTCGGTCGGCGAACCGATTAATCCAGAAGCCTGGGAATGGTATTATCACACGGTTGGTGAAGGCCGCTGCCCGATCGTCGACACCTATTGGCAAACCGAGACTGGGGCCTGCATGATGGTGCCGCTGCCCGGCGCGACCGATCAAAAGCCAGGCGCGGCCAGCCATCCCTTCTTTGGGATTGAGCCAAAACTGGTTGATGCTGAAGGGGGAGAGCTGACCGGTGCAACCGAAGGCAATTTGATCATTACCAATAGCTGGCCGGGCCAAATGCGCACCGTCTATGGCGACCATCAGCGCTTTATCGACACCTATTTCTCAACCTATCCTGGCACCTATTTCACCGGCGATGGCTGCCGGCGCGACGAAGATGGGTTTTACTGGATCACGGGCCGGGTGGATGATGTGATCAATGTCTCGGGCCACCGCATGGGCACGGCCGAAGTGGAAAGTTCCCTCGTCGCCCATGACGCGGTCGCTGAAGCGGCTGTGGTAGGCTATCCGCACGAGATTAAGGGCCAGGGCATCTATGCCTATGTCACGCCGGTGGCGGGCGTCGAGGCCGATGAGGCGCTGAAAAAGGCGCTCGTCCAACATGTCCGCGCCGAGATCGGCCCAATTGCGAGCCCGGATCTCATCCAGTTCGCCACCGGTCTACCAAAGACCCGCTCGGGCAAAATCATGCGCCGCATTTTGCGCAAGATTGCCGAGAACAGCTTTGACAATCTCGGCGACACCTCAACCCTCGCCGAGCCTGAAGTGGTGCAAGATTTGATTGAGCATCGGCAGAATCGCTAGCGCCGTGCAATCGGGTCTGGCGCGCTACGAGACGTGCCAGACCGATGAGTGGCGCGCGAGGAACACATCGAGCCAGGCATCTAGACCCTGGCGCGGGTGCAGCACCACAATGCAGCCACCGAACCCTCCGCCGGTGAGACGCGCACCGCTCGCGCCGGTCGCAAGGGCGTCATTGACCAGGGCATCAATCTGAGGTGTCGAGGCTTCAAAATCGTTCGCGTAAGACTGATGGCTGTCATTCATCAGACGAGCAAAGCTGGTTATGTCGCCGGTTTTCATTGCTGCGCTCGCTTGTGCGGTTCTTTGATGTTCGGTCAGAACATGGCGCGCGCGCTTCTGCAGCGTCACGGGTAAGTCTGAGAGCGCAAGCGTCTGGGCGTCATCAAGGCGGCAGAGCTGATCGGTATGGAGCTGCGCGGCGGCCTCTCGGCATTCTTCGAAGCGGGCCGAATATAGGCCATCGGCGAGTTCGCGGCGAATGCCCGAATGAAGGACAGCAAACCCCCAATCGTGTGGAATATCGAGCACTTCGTAGGTTAAATCGCTTGTATCGAGCGCGAGCGCCTTGCCGTGATCAGCAAGGCCGACGGCCATTTGGTCCATGATCCCACAAGGCATGCCGATATAATCGTTTTCGACCGAACGCGCATGTTTGGCGATCTCAATTGGCGTTGTCGAGACCTGCGCGAGATCGGCAGCGGCCTTAAGAATCGCCGTGATCAGTGCTGCCGAAGATGAAACGCCAGCGCCGTCGGGAATGTCGCTCTCAATGTGGAGCATAACCCCGCCCGTCAGCCAGCCGAGTTCCTCGCCCTTAGACAATGCGCCCACCGCATAATCTGTCCAGTCGCCGCGTTTCGGATCACCGACCGGGCGTTCCACCGCGCCTTCAAATCGGGTCGAGTTTATCCTCAAGACCGGCGCTGTTTGCTGGGCGAGCGCAACGTGAACGCGGCGGTTCAGGCCGGCGGGCAGCACGGCGCCGCCATTATAGTCTGTGTGCTCACCAATCAAGTTCACGCGCCCAGGCGCGGACGCAACCCTCTCGGGGGCGGCGCCGAACGCCTGGGTGAATCCATCACGGAATGTCACAGACCCCCCCTCAGCCGATCTGCGGTTTGGTGGGGCATGATGTCGACCGTGAACACGCCGGTGGCCTGCTCGACCGAGGCCAGGTATTTGACCCGGTCGGGCGCGCGCAGCAGGGGATAGAACTGAGCGGTGAACTGGAAGCGGCCATCGCGGCCATACGGCGCGGCATGCAGGCTCAGCATGAGGGGCGTCTCGCGGCCGAAAAAAGCATCATAGCGACGGACCGTATCGCCCAGTAAATGCGCAAATCCATCAGATTGAGCCTCATCAAAGGCCCATGGTCCTGACGCAGGCACAAGTGCTGAGATCCAAATTTCATAGGGGAAGCGCGCATAGCGCGGGGCATAGGAGACCAACCCGCCCGCTGCGCTAACCTGATATGCCGGCCCCCAAGACGCGACATCTGCAGCGAGGTCATAACCATGCTCAAATGCTTCCAGCGCGGTTTGTTGCGGGGCCGGGACCACCGGAAAGCCATAGATCTGGCCATGCGGATGATGCAGAGTGACCCCGACTTCATCGCCGCGATTTTCGAACGGTAGGACAAAAGCGCAGCCGGCATCGAACATTGCTTGATACCGGTCGATCCAGGCTTCCACGAGCAATCGCCGCCGCGCTTGAGACAGCGTTGCGAGAGACCCCTGCGGTTGCGGCGAATAGACAATCACCTCACATGCGCCTTTGGCCGGATGCGTTGTAAGGTCGGATGGCGGTGGCGTTTGGGCGTCCTTTGCCAAGCTTGGAAACCGATTGCTGAACACCGCCAGTTCGAACGACTCGAAGGGGATTTCGGTTAATGGTTTTCCAACTTCGCTCGGTGCGAGCGGATTGGCGGATGTGCTCGGCTTAAATGTCCGATCCTGTCGGCCTGCAGCATAAATGGACCAGGCGCCACGCAAGGGGTGAAAGCGCAATTCTGAGCCAGCTACGATCTGTAAATCCTCGCCGGGCACACGGTCGGCGGTGTGCCGCTCGTATCCATATAAGTACAAGTCTCGGCCATCGGTCTTGATATGGTGCCGGCGGTGCACCGCGCGCCCACTCACCCCGCGGTCTAAAACGCACCTTTGGTCTGTCACGGGGGCCTTATCCATGTCGTATCAACCGCTAAGCTTTACTGTCTGATCTCGTTTTGCGCTTCGTATTCGATCATGTGGTGAAGATCTATCCCTGGCACTGTGTCTCGAATGGGACAGTGAAATTAAGGGCTAAAAGTCAGGTATTTGCTGGATACTGTCGCGGAGGAGAAGCGTGAAGACAGGCGCTTACGCCGAGCTGCGAGAGATCCTCCAAGCACAGACTCTTTTCGGATACGATCGCACTGCACGCTATTTCCAACATTTTGGTTTTCTGCAAAGAGGTGGGCGGTCTGGCGGGACGGCTCTCGATAGGATCAAATATGATCGATCAAAGCGGATATGCGACGCTGCATGCTGGCGATACAAGCCTTGTTTTAGCATGCGCGATTGGCGCGCGCCCAAGCATTTTGTATTGGGGCGCCCGCCTGCAGAACACAGACCCAGCGCATCTCAAAGCGATGACTCAGCGTCAGCATGCACCCGGCAGCCCAGATGTTGAGGTCGCAAGCTCTTTTTTGAATGAAACGGGATCCGGCATGGCGGGACTGTCTGGCTTTTCCGCGCATCGCAATGGCGCCGCCTGGGCAACGCTTTTTCGCGTCAGAGAGGTCCGCAACCCAGCGCCGGATCGCATCGATCTGATCTGCGAGGATCGCACCACAGAGGTCCGCGCAACGCATTTCATTCGCCTCGATCCAAGTAGCACAGTGATGACGGTTGAGACGCAAATCGATAATTTAGGTGAGACGCTATTGTCGATAGACGGGTGTGCTCCGGTGAGCCTACCACGCGACTCGCGTGCACCGCGACTCATCGGCTTTACGGGCCGCTGGGCCGGCGAGTTTCAGCGACAAGAAATCGCCCCGTTTCACGGCAGCTATGTCAGAGAAAACAAGACCGGTCGCACCAGCCATGACAGTTTCCCAGGCCTGATGATAGCGGCGGACGATACAAACGAACAGGCGGGCCTCTGTTTTGGGGTTCATTTGGGCTGGAGCGGCAATCACCGGGTTCGCGTAAATCGTCTCAGCGATGGCCGCGGCTTTGTGCAGATCGCAGAGCTTTTCTTGCCAGGCGAAATGCAGCTCGCGCCTGGTGCCTCTTATCGCACACCGCCGCTTTATGCGGGCGTGAGCAGCGGCGGATTCAGCGCGCTCTCGCAAAAGTTCCATCGGCATTTGACGCAAGCAGTGATGGACGCTCGGGTCCATCGCACACCGCGCCCGGTCCACTACAATACCTGGGAAGCGGTATATTTTGACCATGACCAAGACACCCTGTTTCAGCTGGCCGATAAGGCAGCAGACTTAGGCGTCGAACGATTCATTTTGGACGATGGTTGGTTCGCGGCGCGTCGGCATGACCGGGCAGGGCTGGGGGATTGGTGGCCATCAGAAACGGTTTATCCAAACGGTCTAACGCCCTTGATCGAGCGTGTTACCCGCCGCGGTATGAGCTTTGGTCTTTGGGTCGAGCCGGAAATGGTCAATCCCGATAGCGAGCTTTATCGCAATCACCCGGACTGGGTGCTGCAAGCCAGAGACATCGACCAGGTGCCCTCCCGCGGTCAGTTTGTGCTGGATCTGACCCGAACCGAGGTGTGCGAATATCTGTTCCAGAAGCTGCACCGCCTGCTTAGCGAAGAGGATATTCGCTACCTAAAGTGGGACATGAACCGAGACATCCACCATCCCGGCAGCGGGGACCGTGCGGTGGCGCATGCTCAGACGCTGGCCGTTTATGCGCTGCTGGACCGCGTGAGAGCAGCGCATCCAAACCTCGAAATCGAAAGCTGTGCATCAGGCGGTGGCCGGGCCGATTATGGCATCTTGCGTCGAACCGACCGAATTTGGACCTCAGATAGCAATGACGCCCTTGATCGCCAGCGGATTCAACGCGGCGCATCGCATTTCTTTCCACTGGCTGTGACCGGCGCGCATGTTGGGCCAGCAACATGTCATATTACCGGCCGTCGCTTGAGCATGGAGCTTCGTGTCGCCACCGCATTGTTCGGCCATATGGGGCTTGAGCTGAACCTGCTCAAAGCTTCAGAACAGGATTTGAGCGTTCTGAAAGCCGGGATCGCGCTGCACAAGACGCATCGCGGTCTGCTGCACACAGGCGAGTTTCAACGCGTCGAGGCGCCTTACCATATCAATGCGATGGGTGTGGTAGCGTCAGACCAATCAGAAGCGCTATTTTCATGGTGCAATTTAACCGGGCATGGCGAGACCCTGCCGGGGCGCTTTTATGTCCCAGGACTAAACCCGGAGAGGGTCTACCGCACACGGATCGTCTGGCCACTGGCGGTGACATCGATTTCGCGCCCGTCAGTGCTGGAAGCCGCTGATTTGAGCGGGAAAGGCATTGATTTGCCGGGCGAAGCCTTATCGCAGGTCGGGATACAGGTGCCCCTTTTGCACCCAGAGACCTGTTTAGTTTATCATTTTCAATCCAAATAGTCTGAGCACCGAGATGAAAGGGTGAGCTCTATGAGTGATGCGGATGTTTCAAATCTCCCAGCGCGACAAAAACAGATTTTAGAATTGATCCGCTCGCAAGGCTATGTTGCGACGGAGCAATTGGTCCGTCAGTTCGGGGTCACGCCACAAACTATTCGTCGTGATATCAATACGCTGTGTGACTTAGCATTGATCGAACGCTTTCATGGCGGCGCCGGCCGGATCGGCAATGCCTACAACCAGCCCTACCAAGATCGCTTGCAAGAGGGCATGGATGGCAAACGCCAGATCGCGCGCATGGTGGCGAAACGGATCCCAGAAGGCGCCTCGCTTTTCCTGAATATCGGGACGACCACAGAAGCCGTGGCGAGCGAGCTCGTGGGCCGCAATGATCTTCGGATTGTCACCAACAATATCAATATCGCCAATATGATGCGCGAGACGGATGGGTCTGATGTGATGATTGCGGGCGGTTTTGTGCGCCCATCGGATGGCGGCATTGTCGGCGAGGCGACAACAGATTTCCTGAAACAGTTTCGGCTCGATATTGGCATCATTGGGATTAGCGGCATTGAGGAAGACGGCGCCCTGTTGGACTATGATTATCAAGAAATCCGCTCAGCGCAGGCGATCCTTCAGAACGCCCGCAAAGTCTATTTGGTCGCCGACCATTCAAAGTTTGGGCGCCGCGCGATGGTGCGCTTAGGACACTATGATGATATCGATCATCTGTTTACGGACAAAGTGCCGCCAGATGCGTTTATGCAGGCAATCCGCGCTTCCGATATGACGCTTCATATTGCGCCTGATCTTTGAGAAACACGAAGCTGGCCGTCTATGCCGGTTGCTGTGTCTCCCAGCCGATCTTTGAGATGCTTCAACTGCGCCGCGCTAAGATGCAGGCCGAGCTTCGTCCGGCGCCAAACAATGTCATCGACGGAGCGCGCGAACTCATATGCGATAAGATAGGCGACCTCCTTTTCATACAGTCCCGCGCCGAAATGTTCGCCGAGGTCGGACGGCGCATTGGCGCCGTGCAATACGCGCTGCAATCGCGTACCATAGGTGCGT
>JBCCXW010000107.1:0-12163 GCA_039191105.1 Pseudomonadota bacterium | reverse complement strand
GCGGCCAAGATTGATATTGTTGATGTGCGGCTTCGTTCCCGCCTTGAAGAGGAAGACCAGCTCATGCTGGGAGCGATAGAGGGACCCCATGCCGCCATTTGCCTTCACCCATACGCAGATTTTTTGAGTTCCTCGTAGACCGGCTCTGCGGCGGCGAGCAGCGTTTCGGCGTGTCGCCAATCCATACAGATGAAATGGATTGCGCCATTGCAGCTGGCGTCGCGCAATCTGCCGAAGACCGACCCTAGAAAGCCTCGAAAGGCGTCCGGCGTCATCTCGCCCGACGCCATAGCGAACTCGCGGTGGTTCTGCTTTGCCAAGACCGCTCACATGGCCATTGATGGGCACGTTGCAGGGCGGGTCGGTTAAGACAAGCTCCGCCTCATCGCCCTGCATGAGGCGGGTATAGGTCTCCGCCCGCAAAGCATCGGCGCAAATCAGACGGTGCGGTCCAATGCGCCATAGATCGCCAGGCGGGGTGAGGGCGGGGCCGTCCTCAGGCGAAAGCGGCGCGTCCGGCGGGCTTGTTCCACCGATATCAGCGATGATCCGATCAATATCGCCCATGTCGAACCCGGTGAGGCTTAGGTCGAAGTCCAAATCGGCCAAAGCTTGAAACTCGATCGCGAGGATCTCGTCATCCCAACCCGCCTTCAAGGCGAGCTGATTATCGGCGATCACATAAGCGCGCTTTTGCGCTTGGCTCAGATGGCCGATGCGGACGATCGGAACTTCGTCGATCCCCAAGCGCTTCGCCGCTGCGACGCGGCCGTGGCCGGCGAGGATAATTCCCGCCTCGTCAACGAGAACGGGGTTCACAAAGACGAACGCCTCGATCGAGTTTGCGATCTGGCGGATCTGTTTGGGGCTATGGGTCCGCGCATTGCGCGCGTTTGGAGTGAGCGATTTTATGGACGCGCGCTCGACGTCCGAAAGGGTTTGCAAAACGGGACTCCGCGTTCAGCAAAAGGTTCACGATGTTACCTTTTCTGAACGCACGCCCGGATCGAATGTCGGGTCGTTACGCCTTCCTGCATGACGCATGGCCTTTCAGTCGCTCCAAGGCGGATGAACCGCTGAGCTGTTGGGAGGATGGGGATTCAAAGTTTTAGTTTCAAGAGGTTAGGCACGGGATGGTTAATGGACACGCCCCGGCCGAGCAAAGCGGGAGGGTTGGGCGGGTTTATCCCAAAAGCGGACATTTCCAGCGTAGGCAGCCAATGGCAAGCGCTTCTCCCTCTTATCGGACAGGTGTTCGATCTAGCTGTCACTCATTCGCAAAGAAAATTGACCAGTCTCTTGGTCTAAAGGCTTTTGGGAATCTCGGCCCCTGACGACGCAATACGAGGCGGAACTTGTTTTGCTTTCGCGCGCAGCCCCAGCAACACACCATATGGCACATGGACCCTTTTTGTTCTCACAACATCTTGAATTTCTGCCTGGGAGAACCACTTTGATAGACGGCACCGTGGGTTTTGAGCTCAGAGGATAGTGACGATGGGAATACTCGCCAAGGCCGGCACCCGGGACTGGGAAACCACATTTGAAAACTGGTCGCAGGGGCCCGGCAAGACCGAACAGGAAAAGTGCGACCGAGCGCAGGCCGCCATCAGGCGCGCGGTTGAGAAGAGCACGAAGCTGGGATGGCGAAACGTATCAGCTTTTCCACAGGGTTCCTACGCGAACAGGACGAACGTCCGTCAGGACAGCGACATTGATGTCTGCGTCCTCTGCCGAGACGCAATCGTAGTCGACTATCCGGAAGACATCTCGGATGCGGAAACCGGCTTGTCCGGCTCCGGATACCGCTTTGCCCAATACAAGGACGATCTGGAGGCCGCGCTCGTCGACCATTTCGGCAGGCGACACGTGCGGCGCGGAAACAAGGCCTTCGACATTAACGAGAACATCTATCGTGTCGATGCCGACGCGGCACCGTGCTTTCGCTATCGGAACTACTTTCGAGGTTCTGACGGGGGCGTCTACTTCAACGAGGGTACGGCACTTTACCCGGACAACGCACGGTTCCGGCGAGTCATCAACTACCCCCGCCAGCAGTACAAAAACGGCGTTGCGAAGAACGAACGAACGGCTCGCCGGTTCAAGCGCATGGTTAGGATCGTAAAGAAGCTGAGGAACGAGATGGACGAGGCCGGTGTGGCCGCTGCCGGACCCGTCCCATCCTACTTGATTGAATGCCTGGTCTGGAACGCGCCTGACGACCTCTTCCAAGGATTGACCTGGCGCAGCACAGTTCAAGGTGTCCTAGCGGACCTCTGGCAGAGGACCGGAAATGACGCGGAGTGTACGGAGTGGACCGAGGAAAACGGCATCAAGTACCTTTTTCGCACCAGTCAGGCATGGACGCGCCTAGAGGCGAACGATTTTCTTAAGGCAGCGTGGAACTACGTCGAGAACGGATGATCGAGCGCCCGCACCTTACGACGATAATCGCGATTGCCGTCGCCACAATATTCGTGATGTTATGGATGACGGGGGACCGCCCGAATTGGCGCTGGTTCTCCTCCATCGGTGCCGCCGTCGGCGCTGTGCTTCTGAGCATGGCCATATTCGATAAATGGCTTTGGAAAATCCCGCTGTTGCAGGGGTGGTTCGTCAATCGGCCGGTACTCGAGGGCGATTGGACCGGCGAGATAAGGTCGCAGTGGTTGGACCCTGATACCGAGCAAAACCCGCCGCCAATCCCGGCGCGCATCTCCATCAGACAATCCTACTCAAAAATTCATCTCAACTTGGAGACCGATCAGTCCGGCGGTGATTTTGTGACGTCTACCATCGTCCGGAAGGAGGACGGGACGTATCGGGTCGTTGGAACTTACAGGAACGAGCCCCGTCTCGAATTTAGGAGAGAAAGCCCAGTTCATCTCGGAACTATGTGGCTCGACGTTATCGGCGACGCTAAAGCACCAACCGAACTGAGAGGTCGTTATTGGACCGAGCGTCAAACTGTTGGTGAAATAACCGCTTTGCGACGCACTAGCCGAATAACGCTGGTCGCCACAATTACAGGAGACAAACTGTAGACAAAATTTAGCTGCATCTGAGTTTTTGTACTCACGACAAGATTCGGCCACTGGCAAAATTCTTATGTCTCCTTCGCGCCCATTCGAGCCGATCGGAGTGGTCAATGCGAGCGGCGCAAAATCGCCGGAAATGGACGATCAATCTTGGTGATCGAGCGGCGGAGGTTCTCTGAACTAGTCATTCGAGGTGACCAAGCTTCTAACTCAACAAGTGATGGGTCGAGCACAACCTTAGAGTAGTGAAGAAAGAATCGAAATCATTGTAATTAAAGCCATTTATTGTGGCGTAACGTGGTCTAAAGTGGCGGTTGGTGGTGTAATGTGGCCAATCGTCGTTGCCCTCTCGTTGCCCCCGCCAAACTGGGGGGGCCAAGCGGCTTAAGCCGCCGTAATATAGAAGCTCGTCACATCTGCCTCAAGCCAAAAGGCGAAGATGTGTTTTGCGGCCATTGATGAGCGCAGACCAAGCATATTTCGCTATTTTAATAACACTGATGCCTCTCTTGAGGCGCGGGCGACGTCTAATCAGAAATCAAATAGCATCGAGCAAATTTTGTAATAGACGGATAAATAACAGCCCATCGACTATAGATCACAAGGTACGTCTTCTCTGTCAGTCGTATAGCATGTCTCGGACAAAAGCGCGCCGGACGATGATCTATCGTATATCTTTTTAAACCACATCGTATCTAGCCTATTGAACGGCCGACCGTCTGTATCAAACGATTCTTCAGTGAGGATGTTTCCGAGATGATCGTAAGTATATTTGGATATTGCACGACCAGTTGACCGCAATGCTTGCCTCTCGCCGTCTGGTCCGAAACCTTCGCTAACTAGCAAATTCCCGAAGCGATCGCGGGTAGATTTTTCGATAGCAGCAAACTCAGTGACTGGGGAACCATCTTCCCTGAAGTATGCAACTTCAACGACATTACCGAGCACATCATACTTTTTCGTCTCAAACGCGGTCTGAGAGTCGGTCGCTGCTTTCGGTCCCCCATCTGCGCCAAGATACGTTTTCTTGATGACGCGGTTATTGTTGTCATACTCATTCAATTCGCCATAAACGCCCCGTTGGTTTTTGGTTGCTGAGCCCGAGGCATCAAAATACCTAGTTTCGATTAGTCTGTTTAAGGTATCAAAATTACGCTTGAGGATTGCATATTTACGATCATCTGTTGGCGGTGCGATTCCCCAATTTAAACCATGAGTGGTTTGTTCAATGAGATTGCCGCGAGCGTCCCAGACATTAGACCATCCGTGATAGCCCGCCTGGGCGTTCAGGGCGGGGTCCCCCATTGTATCAAAGTACCGCCCTGAGAGAATTTGATCGAACACGTCTTTCTCCCAGACAATTCGGTGGGCGCCATAGGTCGATTTAATCGGCTGGTTATCTACGCCGAAAAATTGACGCTCTAACCCGTGCCCTAAGCTGTTGTATGTGTACCGTATGTATGCAGCCCCGCGTTCGTTGAGCATCGGATTTTCATCTTTATCGAGAAATGTCTCTTCAAGCATTTTACCGAGACTATTGTAGCGATAGCGCACGATAAACGCGCCAGACCAGCCTTGCGCGGGCGCGCTGTTTTCGTCAAAAAAACGGACTTCGCTCAAACGTCCTTGGGGGTCATATTGTCGTTTTTGAATGGCGTAGCCGGCTTTTAAGTTTGCCGCTTTCCCAGACTTGTCTAAATATGTATAGGCAGTGATATTGCCGAATTCGTCGTGTTCTGCACTATAGTGATGGCTAGAACTCTCGATTATATTTCCATTTATATCATAGGGCGTCGACTTGACTAATTGGCCATATTCATCTCGTTCCCATTCGTAATGGTATATTGAATATTTATCATAGACGGGATTGTCTTCTGCATCGAAAGTAAATGAGCGAACCCGATAACCATTAACATCAAACTCATCCACCCATTTGTGAATACCCTCGCCATTTATCGCAGGTTCGCCCGCTGGGCCAAAATGCGCCACGGCCACTTTTTGGCCTAGCTCATTCCAAGTGTTTTCTCGACGAAAGTGCCCCCCGCTCGCCGCGGTTGGCGTTCCATCAACTGAATAAAATTCGGTCGCTGCCGCATTTAGAGCGTCATCTATTTCAGCCCGCCACCTATGGTGCCCCCCTTTATATATAACGGCTTCGCCGGTATGATCAAAACATGCGCCGCCCACTCTAGAACCAAATTTAGTAAGTTCGTATTTCTCGTGCGCACAGGAACTTACAGAGTCGCCCGGATCCGTCGCCCAGCGAATCTCTTCAACTATATGGCCATTTTCATTGTACTTGAACGCTTTACGGGCAATGCCGTTTTCGGTGGACGTGCGTGCTAAGCTGGGATTCAAATACTCCAAAGCCGATAAATAGCCCCCCTCATCATAGGTGATACGTCGCGCGTGGAAGCCGCTGTCAGTATTCGCAGACCCGTTTGATGTAAACTTGAATTCGATAATTTCGTTTCCGAAAGAGTCGTATTCAGATACAAATTTGGCAGGGAATTTGGATATATCGGTCAGCTGGCCAACTTCATCCAAATATTTTCTTTCGATTTTATCGCCATTCGCGTTGTATGTGTTCGCTAAGATGGAATACCCCTTTTTATTTAGTGTTGGATTGCCGTCTTTATCAGTCGCTGTGCGCCGAAGAAGCCGTCCATCTTTATCGCGTTCGATCAGATAGCCGTATGAAAATTCACTATTTGCTCTTGGTACTCCTGGGGCAGCGAAAAAGCGTAGAGCTTTATCATAGCCAAGAGTGTCTTCTTGTTCGCTTCTGTCTATTTCGATAAACTTGATGCCATTATCTAGTCTACTACATCCGACAACCGCCTCTTCGCGAATAGCTTGATTGCTTCCTGGACGATAAGAAATCCGCTCTAGAACATTTCCGGCTTGGTCCAGGACTTCTTCTCCGGACAACTGGCCTTCTTCATATAATTGTTTAATGGCGCATGCTCTGGACACACTGCATTCAAATTCAAATACATCTCCAGTTAAACTCACTGGATTCAATCCAGGATCAGGGCAGTTTCCTGCTGAATTTACTAATTCCATCATAGAAACCGATCCGAAGTACCCGTATTTTTTGAACCGATATGTTTTCTGTCGCTTCGAAAATTGATCCAACGAGACGATATCAACAGGCGTGAGCTTCCCGAAAACGCGGACATAATCCTTGGCGTATGTATATGTCGGCAAAGCAAAGGCCCAAGCGCTTAACGCCGCAACAGAGGTTAGTCCCAAACAAGCACACAACCACGCCGCGACTCTGCCTCGTCGACGCTTGCGATCTCTATCCTGAAGCTCTCCTGCATTAATACCGACCGTTCCGGCGACTATCTTCAAAAGAGCGTTTCGAAAGCCATCGCCTTTAGATCTCGCGTCGGCTGCCAATGGCGTCCCAAACAGTTCTCTCAGTTTTTCTGGAAAAAGCTCCGCATTGGCGTTTTTGTCTTTTCCGCTGTCCGGCGTGATGATCGTGAAGATGTTGTCTTTCTTACCAAGGCTGGCGAAATACTCGATCTCTTGATTCACCCAGTCGCTCTGCGTCGCGTTTTCCGAGCTGATCACTATTAGATTGGCGCTTGCCCTCAACGCAGCTTTCAACTGGTCATCCAAATCACCTGCTGACAGCTCTTCCCGGTCTTTAAAAATAGGGTAGACGCGATTTTTCTTTCCTGCCCCAGTAATATCGAATTCACCAAGTCGCTTGGGTATCGCGTAACCTTCCAGCCTCTTCATTAACTTTTCGGCGAAAGATCGATCCTTACTTGAATAGCTAATAAATGCCGCAAACCGGAAATACTCCGACATGTTTCACCCATTTTCAAAATCAAAAAACCAGAACTCACCCGAAACATTCAATATCATTCAATAAATAAGCTTGCAAATACATGATGTATATTCAAAAATACGATAATAAATATCAACAGAGTTTCTGATTGCATTGAATAATATGCATTCAAATCGGGAAGTCATTGCAAGACCCTTTGCAACATTCTGCCTTACCTTCGACGACCCAAATAGCATACGTCAAAGAAATGTTTGGATCAAAGGCGCTAGAAGCGGCCATGTGATTGGACGCCGGCTTTTGCCAAAATCAGTTGCATCAAGCGCAATATCACTTAAGCAGGCCGCCAGTTATTCTGCCTCCTATATTTTTCCAAAAACTGACGTTAGCGGCGGTTTGGGTATTTTGTGAGATAGTTATGCTCACACAGTTAGCGGAGCCACCGAGACAAGACATCAATCACTTCTTTTCATATATTTCAGATCATGGCAGCTAATGATCATAACTAACGAGGGCGTTTCTGTCCCGCTTCGGGTTACTGATCAGGCAACTTCACTCGTCGAAGAAGACAATGCTGAAACACATGTACCGCCAACATACTTTTCGAAGGGCAAGCTCTCTGAATCGACTGTAGTCCAGCCCCCAGTTCAGTTGTTTCGCATAGAGCACCATCTGTGCTGCCCATCGGTTCTTGCCATAGACTGAGAGCGACGGCTCATTATCTCCACAAGCGTCATCATGATTTAGGCCGATTTGATCCAGGCTATTATCCAGCGACTTTTGGATAAGCCCATTAACTGGTCCGGAAGTTCGATTGGCAAAGTGCTTTTCAATGGAGAGAATTTCGGCTTTGCTCCCTATGCGGCCTATCGGCGCATCTTCAAAGTATCTGATCTTCCACTTATGCTCTTCACGCCGCTGTTGATCTTGAAACGGCAGTCCACAGCGCAAAACATCCAGAACAAAGGCTCTAAGGATGTCTTCCGTTTCGCCAGCGCAAAACGTACCATTTGCGTCCTCCGGAAAGCCGCGATTAGGGCGTGCAGGCTTCAGCTCAGCTAATCCGTCTGATCTCCACAGAGTTTCCAATTTAGCTCCTCTATGTCCATTCCACCCACGCCATACAGCAAAGGGGTGCCTATACTCCGGTCGCGGCGACAACCAGCTTCTCGGTAGTCTTTTGCAAGGACCCAGTTTAGGCTCGCAGCTTCTTATGATAAATAGCCACACATGGCAGCGAAACGACACACGCCAACCGAAGTGCAGAACAAACTTCAAGAAGCCGTAAAGTTGATCGACTGTGGGGTGTCACTTACAAAAGTGTGTGATCAGTTGGGCGTGTCGAGGTCCACGCTTTCCCGGTGGCTTCGCAAAGAGGTGCTGCGCGGCCCGGTCAGCCAGGACTTCGATTTTAGGCGCAGCAAAATAATTTACTATCCAACTCGGCATGACAAACGTACCAAACATCTAAGTATGGCGGAGGCGCTAGGGATGAGTGAAGACGAACTCAAAATGCGTCAAGAAGCCGTGCTCCGCCAGAAGGAGGCCAATGAGCGTCGCAAAAGGATGTTACCCAGAAAATCCAATTAAAGCGGTCATTCCATCAATTCGAAGGTGCAGTTTGCTAGAAATTCAGCACTTTGACTTACCTGGGTTCCAAGGCCTTAAAGTCGCCTTGGGGTGCCTAGGCCAACCAATCGACAATCGCAGCTGACAGTTCCCGAAGAGCTCCTGTCATCAGGCCCGGCGTCTGGCCTGCTTTGCCGCCGAGAACAGACAAAACCTGAGGGGCCAAATCACCCTGTCTTGCAGGCTTAGCCTCAACCCTAGGAAGGTTGGGTTCTACCTAGCGTCCACCATTAAGCGGCCTCAAGACATTCGCGATGCAAGCTGATTCGGCTGGATTGGGCCAATCCCGGACATAGATTAGACGAATCCTTATGTCCGGTTTTGCGCCCTATTCCAGAAAGTACCGAGCTTTGGCCCGAAACAGATGGTGCCGAGGCGACGCCTTGTCCGAAGTTCTGGGGCGTCGCGAATGGATGCGTAATTGCAATGTTCTACGCAACAAAGCTGATCGCAGCGATTAAATAGAGGCCTGCGGTCAAAACGCTGCCGAAGGTCCGCACATGATTGAGCCTCGTCCAGTCACGACCATAGGTGCGCCAGTAGGTGGCGGCATTGGCTGAGCGATGGTCCAGCTGATCCAAGCGATTGTTCATGGGTACATTGCCGCAAACCGTCATTAGAAACACCGTTGGAGCATAGACGAGCGGAGCTGTGATTAATGCTACTCTGGCAGCCCCGTCGACGGACGAAGCAGCGTAGACGCCCATCGCAATCGACATGGGTGTGATTACCATGATTCCCGCGACGAATTGCGAGCGAAGCACTGTCCGATTGATATGTTGCATCGCCTCAATCCCGCTGGCCGGTTCGGCGCGCAGCAACCCGCGCATGATGAATTCGGAGAAGGCTGAGAAAACGCCGCCGACAACGGCGCTCCACATGGCGAGGAAAAGCGAAACGTAAAGGGTCCAATCATAAGTCATTTTAAGCGATCCAGGTTGAAGGTGGGGGGGATGGCTTGGTCGGGCCGGCGCCGACCAGAAAGACGGCGCAGTTCACGCCGAAATGGGCTGTTTTCTCACCGTCTTCGCCAGGCGAAGGCTGAGAAGAAGCCCGGCTAGGACGAGTTCGATCGCCGTTGCGATCAAGAGTGAACCAGTCGGGAGGCCGTCGATGACCATGCCCACAAGTCGGGCCAAGCCGTAGCTGCCATAGACCACACCGCCGACGGTCAGGCCCAAATCGGCAAATCGCGTCCGGATGCCGCCGACCAGCATAATCGCTCCGGCCAGGATCAAGAGCACGCTCGGCGCTTTGAGTTCTGACAGTAGGCTTGGATTAAGATCAATTTGGACATCGCTCATGGCGAGGAATTTTTCGGTGTTGGTCAGCATGGCTGCACCGATGCCGCGGAGGAGCGCGCCCGCCCCGGCGAGCAGAATACGTGTTGTGATCGGTTTCATGCTGCACGATCCCAAAGGCCGGTTTTCGCAACACCGCAGGCGTAAGCGGCAAAATCCTTAGGCGGGCGGCCCAGGGCGCGGGCGACGCCATCCGTCAGGCTGGCGTTCCGGCCATCGAGAACCGTGGAGAACAAATAATCGAGCATCCAAGCAACGTCTTTCGGCGCGCCGGACGCTTCAATTTCAGCCATGAAGCCGTCATGGGGAACGTCCACATAGGCAATCTCGCGCCCTGTCGCTTTGGATAGGTCGGCGGCCACATCCGCCAGAGTCATCAGCCGGGGTCCGGTGACCTCATACACTTGCCCCGCATGGTGGTCCTGGGTCAGGGCGGCGACGGCGACATCAGCGATATCGTCCACGTCCACGAAGGGTTCTGGGGTATCTCCGGCCGGCAGTGTAATCGCGCCGTTCAGCACCATCTCGATAAAGGCGCCTTCGGAGAAGTTCTGGTTGAACCAGCTGGCGCGAACAATGGTCCAATCGATGCCTGAAGTCTGGACAATGCGCTCGCAGGCCTGCGCCTCTTCTTCACCTCGCCCCGACAAAAGGACAAGGCGTTTCACCCCTGCCGATTTGGATTTGCGTACAAAGGCCTGGATCGCATCGGCGGCGCCGGGAAAGGCGAGGTCGGGTGCGTAAGTGATGTAGGCGGAGGTTACGCCCTTAAGCGCGGCGTCCCAGCCGGCTTCATTATCCCAATCAAAACCTGGGACCGCCGAACGCGACCCGATGCGGACATTCTCGTCCATGGCCTTAAGGCGATCGGCCACGCGGCGTCCGGTCTTTCCGGTGCCGCCGAGCACGAGCGTAAGGGGCTTGGTTTTGCGTAGGAAGTTCATCGACTTGCTCCTTTGGGGTTGCTGTAAGTCGATGGATAAGGGGAATACGCGGTCCGCTCTTGCCGCCGTGCGCCAAGGTTTTGGCAGATCGCGCCAAACTGGAGCTAGAGTAGGTTGCCGCCCCCGAGGCGGTAGGATCGCGGCGTTTGCCCGGCCCAACGCTTGAACGCGCGCGTAAAGCCGCTCTGTTCCGCAAATCCGGTGAGAAACGCCACTTCGGCGAGGTTGTAATCGGTACCCCTCAATAGTTGCTCGGCCAATTCCCGGCGCGCCAGATCGACTAAACCTTGGAATGAGGCGCCTCTTTCTGACAGGCGCCGCTGCAAGGTTCGACCACTCATGCCGAGTTGGCTGGCGATCGCGGTGACGCTTGGCACCCCCTCGCTAAGGGTCTGTGACACCGCAATCCTCACTCGTTGTTCCAATCCGGCGTCATCGGCCATGGCCGCAAGTTCAGCGGCCAAATGACGGTCGAAGAACCGGGCGACGGTTTCATCGCCCAACTTATTCGGCGCCGCCAGCATCTCGTCCGTGACGAGGAGGGCGTCGCGCCCGGTTTCAAAGTGAACGGGACAACCGAAATGCGCTTCGTAGACAGACGCGTCGCCGCGCGCGGCGTGTTTGAAATAGACGCCTTTTGGGGCGAAGGGCGCAGTGCTCACCTCTTGGCTGATAGTCATCACCGCCGACATGCTGGCTTCATTGGAGAGCAACATGCCGAGGCTTCCATCCCCGGCCTTATCCAGATTGAAGAACACGCCCGCTTCGGTCGGCTCAATTGAATAGGTCTCAGCGCGTCCCAGGACATGACCATAGCGCTCCGACCGCGCATAAGAGCCGCGGAGATCGGGTGCGGACTTCCAGGCCAATCCAAACGCGCCATACTCATTGCTTCTCATGGTGGCGCCAATGCGCAGGGGAAGCCTCAAGCCATCAGGGTCCCGCTTCGCCAGCGCCGCGAAGAACCGGTAATAGTCCGGCGACGGCACCATCTGTGCTGGATCGATCGGCCCGTTGGGATCTAGCCCCAAACCTTCAACAAGATCCCGCGTCTCGACGCCGTCGCTAGCCTGACCAACGACTTTGTAAACATAAAGCGACGTTATTCCTGCCATGATCAAAGCGTAGTGCATTCATCTCAGATCACGAACACCACCTTCAAGCTGTCAATTTACGGGGCAAAAAGGCCTCTCGATTAGCGGCGGACGCCATGTCTCCTTTTGCGCCCTCAGCGGACCGGTCTTCAGAACCATAGAAATTGATAAGCGCTTATTTGGGGAATTGGTTCGCCGTCGGAACTCGATCGGCGGTGGTCATCGCAACCATACAGATGTTTATCTCGGAACACGCTCCCGCCTGTGCTTTATGACAGATTGGAAAGGTAAGCGTGGCGTCCATGAATATTCTTTTGGTCGAAGACAATGACGAAACCGCAGGTTTTATTTCCCG
>JBCCXW010000106.1:0-12226 GCA_039191105.1 Pseudomonadota bacterium | reverse complement strand
TAGTGTCTTCGGCGTGTATCCGATGAAGAAACATGGCGCATATTGCGCCTCTAAATATGCTGTGTCCGGATTTACCGGCGTGTTGCAACAAGAGCTGAAATCGACAGCGATTACCGTCTCAAGCATCCATCCTGGGCACATCGCGACAAATGTGGCGCGTAACGCGCTTGAGGCTGGAAACGTGGTTGGCGACACGCTCCCTCAAGCGCATCAAGACTATTTTCTGAATGCGTTCGAAACGAATGGTTTGCCCCCCCGCGAGGCAGCACAAATCATCCTCGACGGTCTTGCCAAAAAGCGTCGACAAATCTTCGTCGGAAAGGATGCTGAACGCGCCGACTGGCAAAGCCGCTTTCAACCACAAAGCTTTGTTGATCAAATAAACGATGAAACCCCTTAGGCTTCGGATAAGTCCTTAAGGGGCCTCAGGCTCTGGCGAGACAGGCACCCGCATGCGGACCATCAAAAAGACCGTCGCCGCCCTTCCAAAATCAGAAGTATAACCATACACATTGATTGGTCGCACGATCTCACAATCAGACGGCGACGTTTTGTGCATGGGAGGGCATTCAGCGCGATGGCGAAAAGACAACACGGCGAAGAGCAACCGTATTGGCCAGCGGGGCCATTCAAAGTCCGGCTTCCGCTGATCCATTATCGGTTGGAGCTGATTGAAGCGATACAGGCGCTGATCATATTTGTTGTCGCCTTGGGCATGATCCCGCTTCTCGAACGTTATCTCGGTCTGCCATATGAAGTCGCGCTAGCTTATGTTTTTGTCAGTGCGCTCGGGTTCCTGCTTCCAACCCTTTTAGGCGTGCCCATGGTGCCAGGATGGATCACTCCGGCCATCCCAGTTGTGTTGCTCTTCCTCGGCGAATTCGAGCCGGGACCAGAAGCGATCAAAGCCATGATCGCCTTGCAACTCATCGTGACGGCGATCTTCTTTCTCCTCGGCATTACCCGGTGGGGGTCAAAACTGGTCAGCGTCATCCCCGATTCCATGAAGGCTGGGATCCTGATGGGGGCGGGAATTGCCGCATTCACCGGCGAAATCGCCGAGGGCGGCCGCCTTGCCGCAACCCCGATATCATTGACGATCGGCTTCGTGATTACCGCCTATATGCTGTTCTCTCAGTCGTTTCTTCGGATGACCGAAACCCACAGATGGGCAAGAGTTTTATCAAGCTATGGGATGGTCCCGGGAGCCGCGGCAGCGATGGCGATCGGGTGGTGGATCGGTGAGTATCCATTGCCGGAGATCGAGTATGGGTTCACGCAACCCGCCTTTGGCGAGATGTGGAACTATCTTCCATTCACCATCGGCATGCCGGACGCGAATGTCTTCTTGCTCGCCGTACCGACCGCCGTCATTGCCTATATTATCGCATTTGGGGACATCATTGTCGGTAAGAGTGTACTGGCGCGCGTGGACCATTTGCGGCCAGATGAAGACATCGAAGTCGATGTCGATCGCGTGCATTTGGTCACCGGGATCCGCAATTTAATCCATAGCTTTTTTGCCCCTTTTCCCGGACTAGCAGGTCCATTGTTTACTGGGGTTATGGTGACCATCGCTGAACGCTATCGCTATGGCCGCCGCGCTATGGATTCGATTTATAGCGGCGCTGGAACGTTTTACCTCGTTATTTGCTTGGCCCTGTTCGTCTTGCCGCTGGTCACTCTGTTCCGGCCAGTTTTGCCCATTGCCTTGTCGATTACATTGCTCGTGACGGGGTATTTGTGCATCAGCGTCGCGGCGGATGAAGTGAAAAACAGCACGCAAATGGGCGTTGCAGGCACAATGGGCGTTGTTCTCGCGACTTACGGTGCGGCCTGGGGCTTGGTCGCTGGACTAATCTTGTATCTGCTTTTGGAATGGCGAGCGAATCCGAAGCAAGTCGAGGTCGCCAGCCCGGAAACGCAAGCGACAGAAGCAACGGATGTGGCTCAAAAGAGTTAAACCGCAGTGACGCGAGCCGTGGCTGGCGCGGGACCCTCCCCGATGAGCGCATGTGAGAAATTACGACCAAAAAACATCCAAGATCGCTTGTGACACACTGCCTTGCGTGGGTGCAGCCAAGGATTTTGAGCTATCGACTTATCGCCTGAACCTGTAACAAGTCGACAAAGAGCGCAGGACCATCCCCGATGGATTGCAAGATCACAGTTGCGTTGTTGCCCAGCCCAATTGGACGCGCCCGTACGCGCTGGCGCCACGTCTGTGTGCCGCGGGCGGTTGCGAATTCAAAATTGACATATAGACGGCGTCTGGAAAAACCTCCTGATGGGTTCTCCAATTCGTAGCGGACGATTGCCGTAAATGTTTCGTTGATCGGATACTCTGCGCGGAATCCAGCTGATCCGAATTCGATATCTGCCAAGTCTTCTCCGCGCTCTTGTGCGCGATTAAGAGCGCGCAGCATGGTCGGGCCGGGAGCAAACCAATATGATCCATCCCTTAGCCACAGCATCCACCAAAGCTCGTCATTGCCAACCAGGAAATCATCGGTGCGCGTTTCTCCGGTAAAATAAATAATCGCGCCGGTGCCGCCTTCGGCAGGAAATGTCTGACCAGAGATCAAGTAGAGCGCGTCCTGATCGCTCTCTCCCCGCTCGAAGGGGCGGGAGGTAAACTCGACAATGCATCGTCCGCCGATGAGAAACTGAGCACCGGTGATCGCCGCGGCCCCACGATCGCAGTCCGACGTGGTAAGCTGGTCTCCGCTTGGCAGTTCTGGCAGATCTGCGCCCGCGACGATCTCAAACGCGGGATCGAAATCTGCTCGCAATATAGTGCTCGTATTGGCGCATGCGGCCACGGAAAGCCCGGCTGCGAGCAAGCTCAAAAACACAATGACCTTCATCGTTCTAATCCCCCATCATTGGCGTGCGACGGTCGTCGACCGCAATGCCAAACACGACGGAGTATATATCCCGCAGGCGCGCAGGTCAGGTTACAAATGAATACCTCACTTCACGGATAATGTCTGGACCAGCGAGAATAAATGCGGTTAGCGGACCTCGCATTGACATTGCCGAAAGCAAACTGCGGTGAGCCTACGCCGCGCCATTTGTGGGCTCCCAAAGGCCAGCCCAACGCGCTCTGTTCGCCCACGTTTTAATGCGAGGCTGACACAATCTTGGCGGAAAAGGACCACGAAAAGAGCTAGCAGCCAGGTCAGATTGAGCGCAAACTTGAATTAGAGCCGCAATAGGAAATCCCAATGATACGACGAAGCCTCGCCATCGGTATCGCCGCGTTGTGCTTGAGCAATTGTTCGCCCAGCGAGCCCAATGAAATCGGTTCAGAGATCGGCTCTGACCAACGCTCATGGGACCAAGTCTTGTCGGAAAGTGGTCTCGCGGCTGCTGAAGCGATGCTGGAAACATCGGACGCCTCAGCGGCCACGGCCTTTCGGCTGGGCGGCGTCCGGTTTTTGCGCGCCGTCGAACATATCCTGCAAGTGCGCTACGCGAATTATAGCGGGGCGCTCCCGCTGATACCAGGCATGCGAAACGAAATGCCGGTCAATCCTGAGAGCCGTTTCGATCCCGCTTTTCTCGAAAACGCCGTTTCCGGGGCGCTTGAGCATCTTGCAAACGCCGAAAATGTCCTCGGCCCCGCGATTGATGGATCGTTTGAAGCCGAGGTCCCGTTCGATGCGATTTGGTTCGATATCAACGACAATGGCGTCAGAGAGGAATGGGAGAGCCTTGAGGCGCTGATGATCAGTCTTGGCACGGCGCCGGACGAGTCTTTTGGCGGTCTTATTCGTTTTGACACCGCCGACGCAGAATGGCTTGCGGCTTATGTGCATGTCCTTTCGGCGGCGTCAGAACTGGTTCTTTCTTTAGACCCCACACCCGCCATTCAACGCGTGCACGAAGGTCGATCGCAATTGGCGGAGCTCGGCGCGCCAACCAGTGTTGGTTTCTTAAATGACGAGTTTTTAGACATCGCCGCAGCCACGCTTTTGACCTTACGGGGACAGCCCGACCGCACCCGAACCCGCGCCGCGCACGCCCACTTTAAAGCGATGATCGCGCACAACAAAGCGTTCTGGACAGAAGTGAATCAAGAAACCGATGACACACTCGAATGGATACCCAATCCGAGCCAGACCTCGACATTCGGCCTCATTATCCCTGTTGAAATGGCAGAAAGCTGGCAAGACGTTCTGACTGAAATTGATGCGATTTTGGAAGGTGAAAAGCTCGTCCCATTCTTCCGCATGGGCGTAAATCAAGCGGAGGACGAAAATGGACAGGGGATTGGTTTGAACTTGAAAAAGCTGCTCCAAGAGCCGGGCGATATGGATCCGATTATGTGGATCCAAGGCGCGGCCGCAATGCCTTATCTCGAGACAGGAACGCTCGCCGACGCGCAGGCCTGGGCGCAGTTCGAACAGCTCACGCGCGGCAACGGATTGGTCTTTGCCATGCTGCTCAACTGATCAATTGTTGAGCGCCCGCCGTCTTGGTCTGCGCTGCGCTGGCAGCGTCGGCGGAATTTGATCTTATGATCGGCCAAAAAAGCTGTTCCGCTGTGCTTGTGTCGGGCAGGTTTTCAACGCCCATCTGATCAGGGTAACGGCGCGTGATTTTTGCCGTACCGAACAGCACGTCCCAAAAGAACAGCAAATTTCCAAAATTCCCTTTGTAATTGGTCACCCCATCATCGGCGAATTTTCCGTGATGCGCACTATGCGTGGCGGGCGTCGAAATTGTCCGCTCGACGACCCACATGACTGGGGATAGCCATGTGATTTTATATAGAGGCGCGTCCCAACGGACATCGCTATGCGCGCCGATGATCACCAGCATTTTCACGACGATATAGCCCGCATATACCCAACCAAGTCCGAAATAGATGAGCGCGCCGGAGAACCATAGACTCGGCATCATCGCATAGTAGAAGAGGTTGTTCCGATAAACGATACGGACAGACAAGTACTCAGCATTGTGATGCGGGCGATGCAGTTTGTATAGCCATGGAACCGTGTGCGACAGGCGATGCCACCAATACTGTGTCAGGTCATCAAAGATGAGGAACAAAGCAATCGCCGCAATGATTGGGATCCCAGACAGCGCTCCTGCGGCGTCGGGCACAATCAAACTCGCCAGGAAGCCACCGCCCAATAATGCCAGCGGCTGCGTCATCCCAATCAGGCTGATGGTGCTGACAATTTCGACGATCGCATCGCTGCGGGTTTGTCCGCTTTTCCGAAAAAAGCCTGTATGAACGGCTTCCAGAATCGCGAAACCGACAAAGATGAACAGGATGAGCAGCTTTTCCATGTGACCTACCTCTAAAAAGCGTCTCAGCACATAAACGCAGAGCACACGTATTGAATGCTAAATATTTTGCATTTAAGGTCAGAAAAATGGAACCGATCGCCAATCAGGCCCTCTTACCGCTGCTCTCGGAAGACGTTCGCAGTGCGGTGATCCGTGCCGGCGTGACGAAGCGGTTTCAGACGGAACAGTTCATTCACCAACGCGGTGGCGGGATGCCGGGGCTTTCGATTATTCTCGCCGGGCGCGTTCGCTTTGGGATTTACACACAGCGCGGCGCATACATTCAAACCGGTGTCTTGGGCGCTGGCCATTGTTTCGGCGAGGCGACACTTTTTGCGAAGACGCCGCGCGCATATGATGCGGATGCTCTTGGCGAAACCGAGATTTGCGAAATCAGCCAAGCGCGGTTCGAAGCGTTGGTAGAGCAGTCTCCAGAGATCTCAAAAGCGCTTCTGGTGACGCTGACAACCCGGCTTTATGAGGCACTTGAATTTGCAGATGACCTTCGCGCACTGTCCCCCGAAGATCGGATTGTAAAACTGCTCGTCCGATTGAGTGCATCGGGAGATTTTGACGACGGCGTGCTCCCCGTACGGCAAATTGATATCGCTTATGCCTTGGGATTGTCGCGGGTTCACGTCGGCGCCGCGCTCAAGAAGCTCCAAGAACGAGGTGTCCTAAAACTTGGTTATCGAGAAATCGTCTTGAGAACGCGCGACACTAAAATCCGTTTATGAGCCAAGCGAGCTCCATCTCAGAAAGTTTGCCGCTCTGACCTGGTCCTGACGCCCTGGCGCTAGAAGTCGTCTCGGCAAGGCGCTTACGGTTTGAAATGATTTCGAAACTCAGCCAGTCCCGTGCCAGTCCAGCTCTTTAACGCTCGTCGTAAAGCGCGGCGGTCAGAGAAGCCGAGCATGGATGAGAGTGTTTCTGCATCCGTCTCAGGCAATAGAATCAGCTGATCTGTCAAAATTGTCAGTCGCGTGCGGGCAACGATTTCACGAAGCGAGGTTCCATACTGCTGCGCCAAACGTTGAGCTTTGCGTTCTGAGTGGCCCGCGGCAAAGGCGATATCGGTGGTTTTGAAAGCCCCTTCGCGGGCGCAGGCTTGAGCGCAATTGATGAGTTCGAGATATTCGGTCTGGTGGGATTGCGAGTCCCGTTCTTGGGCAAGCCGGTTCAAGCGATCCATTGCAAACTGGAATAATGACGTGGCCTGACTTTGCTGTGCTGCTTCAATATCTGCGGTCCGATAAACCAGACCAAAGCTCTTGTCGGACGACTTGTGGGTGATCCGGCACGCAAAAAAATCCTCATAGGCGCGGGTTGTTCCATTGCGTGTGTATCGCAAGCGGACTTCAAGTGGTTGACCAAGCCGTCCAAAGGCAAGACGCATCAAACGGACGAGGACGGCCAGCACCACTTCATTGCACGCACCATTGTCGCGTTCCTCGCCCAGATGGCGGAAGGAGAAATAGCTGTATTGATCGGTTTGCTCAAACTTTGGCACCAACACCGTATGGAAGAGCGCAAAGTTTCGCGCAAAGGCCATTAATGCTTCACGTCCGTTTGGCGCCAGCAGGACCGCGCGCTCTAAGCCGCTGAAAAAACTGAATGGCGCAGTCTGCGCGATCTCTAATGGCGGCGCTGTGCCGATGCCATAGTCGAGGATTTTTGAGAACAAGATCGGGCCAGCGATCGCGGGTACGAAGCCTGTGCCATTGGCAGAATTGATCAGTGTGCCGATTAAGTTTTCCACGCGTTCTGCCGGAACCCCATTGGCTAAGGCGTAGCCGATTAGAGGTTTAAGCGGATCCCGACGAATTGCACCCGTTCTTCGTGAACGCCCCTGAAGGTGATCCATACCTTGCTGCATTCTCCAGCCTCACGAGATAAAACCGACATAGTGTCGGAAACCTATAAGATGACGGAGCGGAATACAAATTTCTTCTTGTTGGAATTGTTACGGATCACAGAAATGTGAGCGACTGGAGCGGGGTGTAAACGCAAAATACGACTCTCTGTCGGAAAATGTCCTTCGTGCCCGAATTTTCGATGCTTTAATCAGCGCGCAAGGCCCTAGTTGACATCGTAATCGACCTGACCGGATCCCAAAACGGTGACCCCGGTGAATTCATTCGGAGGACCGAGGATGAATTTATGGACTGAAATACATACTGCGCTATCGGTTGGACGAACCGGAACGGTGCGCGGCGCGGCAGATAGTTTAGGCATCCATCGCGCAACCGTCAGTCGGCATATTGATATGCTTGAGGAACGGCTTGGGACGAAGCTTTTTATTCGCCATCCGAACGGATACACGCCGACCGAAATGGGCCGCGCGATCATCCAAGCGGGTGAGCAGGCTGATGCCGCAATTAGCGTTTTCATGGGCCATGTTGACCGATCCTGCCAAGATCTTACCGGGGTGATCACTCTTTCGGCCGTGGCGCGCGCTGGATCTGTCATTCGCCCCGCAGTGAAGACGTTTTGTGAAGCGCACCCTGGCGTGACAGTCCGGTTTGAGCAGACGGTCGATCTGCCGCGTTTAGAGTTAGGGGAGGCCCATATTGCCGTCACAGAGGGCGCCAAACCGGCCCATCCCGACTATGTCGTCATTCCCTTTTTCGAGTTTCAATTGGGGCTGTTTGCGCATCGCGATTACATCGAACGCTTTGGCTATCCCGATACGATTGGGGCGCTATCGAAACATAAGTTTGTTGGCTCACGGCGTGTCTATTATGACGTTGATGCGACCGGGCAGCTCGGCGATTACATGACTGCCGATCGCCTCGTGCTTGAGAGCCATTCACCCTCGATCACGCTCGACGGTATCTTGAGCGGTCTCGGGATTGGCCTTGCGGCAAGGACTGAAGCGGCCCGCCATACCGAACTCATGGAAATGTATGTGCTCGATAAGCCACTGATGGCGCCTGTCTGGATTTCCACCCATGTCGACATGCATCGCACGCGAGCGGTCTCAGAGTTCTTGAGGTGCTTGAAGCACGCACGGCCGAAGCCAAACGTGTCATCACGTCGGCCGCGCTCGACCTCGTTAAATCGCGCACGACGGCCAACCGGACTACGGGCTCAAACGGTTTCTTGAAGTCCTCGGCCGAGCGTGTTCGGGTCGCCGCAAGCTCTTCGCCAGCAAAGCTGAGTTTGCCGGGCTGCTGACTGTTAAAAACTATGATAGCGACAGACTGTCGGAGCTGACGTGCGTGCGGGTATCGGCGTATTGGTTTTTCTCGATGCGGGCGCGCCAACGGAAAGCGGGTGAGGTGATAGGTGTTTGAGCAGGATAAATTTGTCCTCACAGCGAAATCTCGGAAAGGCTATGATAAGCGCAGATCTCTGATCCTCGCGGCGCGCGAAATTATCCTTCACCAAGGTCTTTCCGCCCTCACTGTGTTCGAAGTGTGCGATCGCGTCGGACTGAAGCGAAGCTCTTTCTACACCCATTTTGCGGATCTAGACGAACTGCTCGGAAATTTGGCGCGGCTCACCATTGAAAGCGTCAACGCCAAACTAAACGCGCGTTGCCCACGCGTTGATTCAAATCGATTTGTTAGCACAGATCGATTGCTTTGCTATTTTGATCTGCTTGAGGCGGATCGAGACACGTCGACCCTGGTGTATCAGTTGATTACGTCACTAGAGTCGGTGCGACGCGACTATCAAAAGCTCTTCTCTGACGAGCTTGAATACGCAGTTGCCCACAATCATCCGGGGATTTCAGGAGAAAATGCGCCGTCTATTGCGCGTATGCTGTGTTCGGTCTCAATGGATTTTCTCGCGCAGATCGCCGCCGGCCAAAATCCCAATGATGACATTGAGTTCATCCGTCGCCTGTCAAAAGGGGTCTATCGTCAAGCTTAGGCCGAGAACGCTTTGAGACCTGATGTTTACCGCGTTTGCGCAATCGGCTTAAAAGTCAAAGCGGGCTACGAATTCGAGACGCGTTCCATCGCCCATTGATCCATCAAAGGTTTCGATCTCTTCATAGTTGAGCTCACCGCCCAAGGTGACCCCGTCGGTTGGGGTCCAGACGAGGTTGACTGTATAACGCTCCCCGCCGGCATAGGCGAATGGATCAAAACCGTCTGGCAGATCGAAATCGAAATAGCTGGCGGCAAACGTCGAGCGCAAACGCGGCGCCCACCAGTGTTGATAGGCGGCGAACCCACCCAATATCTCGGTCGCTTCTATATCTCCATCGTCTCTGATAATCCCGTCGAGATCGACGGCGAATGAGGAGTAAAAATGCGCGAACCCCTCTCCATATTGCAGACTGAACGCTAAATTGTCCTGCTCAGCCCAGAGCGGCGTATTCAGTCTGCCGGATAGATTGAACCCGCCCGTGTAAAGGTCTTCTTCTTGCGACCGCATTTGCAAGGCCATGGCCGCGAGGCGGACATACCCCCAATCGTCTTGAATCTTGCCAAAGCCAACCAGGTTCGGCATCGCCTCCGACCGCTGTAAGTCAATCCGTCCGGCAATATCTGCTTCCGGGTTCTCTATTCCAAAGCCCCAAGACGTCACCGATTGCTCTTCGCTGACATAAAATATCCCAGGGTTTCGCTTACTTGGCAATCCGATTGGGCCGCCTGCATCGGCGGTCTCGGGTTGTGAAAAGACGTCCATGAAGCCGGACCAAAACTGGCCAAATTTCCAGTTGCCAAGCTCGGCCACTGCATGGCGCAGGCGCAAGTCATAATCGTTGACCAGCTCATCGCCATCGCCAAAGAAATCGAATTCGACAAAGGTTCGGAATTCACCGAGTTCAGAGTCTTGTCGATAGTCGAAATTCACCCGCGACAAGCGTGTGTGAATGCGCGTTTGTTGTTGATCATCCTCGCTGGTGCCATTTAGCGGAATGGTTGGCTGAAAGCTAATGTCTTGGAAACCGAAATTATCGGGATCGAAATTTGCATTGACGATCACATTTCCGCCAACCCGAAATGCGCCTGAATTCGTGCCCGGAACGCTAATCGAGCGCTCAAAAGTACCTCTTGTGACCAAAGCGTCGTCGGGGACCCGGCCGAGCGGTTGGCGCGATGTCAAAATTCCGGTTTCGCTTGCGACGCTGGGCTCTAAGGGCGCGGCGCCTTGGTCTGGGGCTGGGCTCAGGATGATCACCTCATCTTCGCTTTCGGAAACGGCGATGCGATCATCGGCAGCGATCAGTGACTCAACCAAAGCTCGCAAGCTCGCAATCTCGTCTTTAAGAGCGTCGATTTCTGCATCTTTGCTTTGATCCGCCTGGGCAGGAGAGGTGAGGGCGCATCCGGCGAATACGAGCCCAAGCGCAGGCGGAAAAAACCAGCGTTTGATGCGATGGCGCAGATCTGCGTTAGTGATCTGGGGTGCAGTGAGGTCGAACTTCCTCATGCGTTTTAAGGCCCTGTTTTCAAACGAGGAGGGGCGGAGCTTGTGCCGCAAGATTTCGCGGCGTCGACGGTTGGTTTGTCTCATCTCCATCTCCGACCAGCTTCCGGACCTTGTCCAAAAAAGACCGCGGCGTTGGCGCCGATTAATTACCGTCACCATGCAGGGCGCTTCGCGATGCACTGCGACTGTCGTCTGATCGAGCGTGTCCAAGCACGCGTCCGCCGCGACCACTCACGCAAAGATCTTTTCCAGGAGCGCCCGGCGCCACAATGCGCGATTTCGCGCTGGCGGATGCGCGAGAATTTGCGTTGTACAGAAGCCGGAAAGTTTGATGCTGGCGCAATCGAGAAGGCCGCTCCTAACTCGTGCACGACACGGTTGAGAAGCGCCTTTCTATTGGAACCTGATACGAGGGCGCGATGAGAAACGCTTTAGTCAGCATCTATACGAGCCTGTTGGCTGCAACGCTGGTCATGCCGGCATGTGTGTCGGCGCAAGGAACCGAAGCAGGCCCGCCACCTGGGGCGCCAACCAAGTCGCGTGATCAGCAAATGATCCATAAGCAATCGGTGCCGCAAGACTTCGAAACTGAGATTTTCGTCGCCGATGAGCAGGGGCAACGCCGCGCGGAACAGATTTTGGAAATTTATCGGATTCTTGCAACCGAACCGACGATTGAGAACGTTCGAAAACACGTTGCCGATGGTTATATTCAGCACAGTGTCATGATACCGGACGGACCGCAGCCGCTGGCCATGTTGTTCGCCCAGTCTGTCGCCCAGTACCCTATTCAAATTGATGTCCATAAAATTGCGGTCGTTGGCGACTTTGGGATGGCGCATGTCAATTTCCGCAATTTGGACAATGACAATCCCGATGATCTCGGCACCGCGGCGGTGGATATGTATTATTGGGGCGATGATGAAAAAATCGTCGAGCACTGGGACGTGCTGCAAGTCGTGCCGGCCTATTCGTCCAACACCAATACGATGTTTCTCAAGCTCTATCCGGGAGATGAATGATGCGGCGCAATAAGTGGCTTTTCGCGTCTTTAATCATCGGTCAATTTCTGCTGGTCGGGCCGGCAAGTGCGCAAGCCCCGCCGCCGCCCGCGGTGGATCTTGAGCGACCGTTTACCGATCGTCACAAGATCGATGTGTCAAACCTCCGAGATTTTTACGACGGCGTTCTGCTCGCCGACGCCGTCATCCATACGGACATGATGTTTAAGTCTGAGGACAAGTGGAAAATGACCTTGTTCCAAATGATCTTAAATGAAAGCCACCATTTCCAGGCCCGCAGCGCCTATCAGCTCTCGCTTATGGGTGTGCCATTGGATGAGATCCTGGCGATTTGGTCGCTGGACTATATCGAGACGATCGAAGCCCCGCGCATGCGGGCCGCGTTTGAGTTCGTCCGCGTTGCAGGCAAACTTCCATCCGGTGTCACGGCAGATACGCATGCCATGCTGCGCATGCATTATACTGATCGCCAAATTGTCGAACTCATCCAATTGGTGGCCGTGAACACGATC
>JBCCXW010000105.1:0-12258 GCA_039191105.1 Pseudomonadota bacterium | reverse complement strand
TATATTCCGTATGCGGATGGACCAAAATTGGTAAACCCACAATCCGGATTTGTTTTCAACGCCAATAACGCTCCGTACCAGGCGACCGATGGACCTGACAATATCGCTGCCACCGATCATCCGGTTTGGCTCGGTTTACAGACCAATGACACCAATCGTTCGCTGCGCATTCAGGCGCTTACAGATGGGGTCCGCCCCATCGACCGCGACGCGCTTCTCGCAATCAAGTTTGACACGGCATATGCCGCAGGATCCGAAACCGCCGCCTTTGTCGACCAGGTATTGGGCTATGATTGGTCCTCCGAACCCGAACTTGCCGGGGCGCTCGCGCATTTGCGCGATTGGGACTTTGAAACCGATAGTGAAAATGTCCACGCCGCGCTCGGTACACTCACCGCGCTGCGTCACATCACGGGTCAATTCACCGGCGATTATGGCCCATCGCCCGACCAAGCTTTCCGCGAGGCGGTGGCATTGCTGGAGGCCAATTTCGGCCGCTTCGACCCGAGCTGGGGAGAGGTCAACCGGCTTGTGCGCGGCGGTGTAAACGTTCCGATCAGCGGTGGGCCCGACATTCTTCGTGCGATTTATCCAGCTGAAATCCGCGAAGATGGCCGCTTGCATGCCGATGCTGGCGATACCTGGATGGCTTTGGTGGAGTGGACTGCCGACGGGCAACAATCGGCAGCTCTGATCCATCAATTCGGCGCTGCCACACTGGACGAAACGTCGCCCCACTATGCGGACCAGGCCCCACTTTTCGCGCGCGAGGAGTGGCGACCGGCTTTGCTGTCCCGGGCCGATGTCGAAACGAATGCGTCACGCACCTATCGGCCAGGACGCTAAGCCAAAGTGCGCGCCCACGCGCGGATATCGTCAACAAAAAGCTGTGGTGCTTCCATCGCCGCAAAGTGCCCTCCGTGCGGCATGTCTGCCCAGTAGGTGATATTGTAGGCCCGCTCGCACCACGAGCGTGGGGGCGGGGCGTAAACGCTTTCCCCTGGATAATTGGCGAAGCCGGTCGGTGTCTCGCAACGCTCGCCTTCTGGCAGCACTGCGCCGCCTTCTCCAAAGAATGCGGCATAATACCAAACCGATGTCGCAATCGCATCATTCACCAAATAGAGCATTAAATTCGTGATCAGTTGATCGCGCGTGTAAATGTCAAACAAGCTGCCGCCGCGCAGATCGGTCCAAGTGTTGAATTTTTCGAGAATCCAAGCCGCCGTTCCCATCGGACTGTCCATCAGCGCCATAGCCAGCGTTTGCGGCTTGGTCGCTTGTTGCATGAAATAGCTGCCTTCCAGTTGCATGGCCGCTTGTGAGCGCTGGATCCACGCGATTTCGGCGTCCGATTGCGGTGTGGATGGATTTGGCCGTAGACTGATCATGTTCAAATGGATCGCCTTACAGCCGCCTGTCCCAGTCGCTACCCCATGGTCGAAGCCGATCCAAGAGGTGACCATGCCGCCCCAGTCGCCCCCTTGTGCATAATAGGCGTCATAGCCCAAGACATCCTGCATCAAAGTGTTCCACAGTTTCGCTGTGGCCCGCTGGCCGAGCGGCGCAGCGGGTTTACCGGAAAAGCCATAGCCTGGTAGAGAGGGGATAATCAGGTCAAATGCATCCGCCGCGTGACCGCCATGCTGACTTGGAAACGCAAGCGGGCCGATGGCATCGTAAAACTCATAAACCGATCCGGGCCAACCATGGGTCAAGAGCAGCGGCCGCTGCCCCTCCGCTTCGCCAACAATATGCAGGAAATGAATCGGCAAGCCGTCAATCTCAGCGATGAATTGCGGATGCGCATTCAGTTTCGTTTCCTCCGCGCGCCAATCATAAGTATCGAGCCAATAGGCTTGAACGGCCTTCATAACGGGGGTCGACATACCGAGCTGCCATTCGGAAAGCCCAGCGGGTTCGGGAAACCATTGATAGGCTGAAACCCGCTGCCGGATCGCATCCAGTTTAGATTGAGCGATGTCGATTTTGAACGGTTTTGGCGCTGACATCTCCGTCTCCCGTATTTCCAACGAGAGTGCTGAAGATCATCCTTCGGTCAAGGATGGACGCAGCGACAGGCGCTTACGCGTTCTCCATCGCCGTCGCGACTTTGTTGGACACACCGTCCCATTTGTCCTTGGTGCTGCTTCCGGTCGAGTTCAGCGCACTCAATAGTGCCACGGTCATCAGGGACAAAATCAGTCCATACTCGATGGCCGTCGCGCCAGACTCATCGCGGCCAAACTGCACCGCCCATTCACGAGCTGACACCATGACTTTTGTCCCCTATTTGGCTCGCTAACACTTCAAACAGAGGAATATCCGCCGCCGGTGCTGGGTAGCGATGCAAGTCCTGCGGTGCGACCCAAGCGAGTGATTGTCCCTCATTTGGACGGGGCGCCCCCCGCCAATTCTTCAGCAGGTATAAAGGCATGAAAAGATGAAAAGTATCGTAAGCGTGACTGGCAAATGTGATCGGATTGAGGTCGGTTTCGCTAACCGTAATGCCGAGCTCTTCAGACAATTCTCGGCAGAGGGCTTGTTCCGGGGATTCGTCGGGTTCTATTTTACCGCCTGGAAACTCCCATAACCCGGCCATGGCCTTACCCTCCGGACGTTGTGCGAGCAGGATCTCACCTGCCGGATTAATCAATGCAGCGGCAGCAACATAGACCGTCTTCACGTTCGGTACGCGCCGTTAATGTCGACATATCCGTGTGTCAGGTCACACGTATAGACCGCCGCCTTGCCAGGTCCTGATCCGACCGACAGCCGGACGGCGATTTCTGGCTCTGATACGGCGGCGGTCGCGCGCGCTTCGTCATAGTCTGCGGCGCGGGCGCCGCCACTCGCAACCGCAATGTCACCAAACCAAATTGCCAGGGCGTTCAAATCGATCGTTTCGCCCGATTTGCCGGCTGCCATGACCACGCGCCCCCAATTGGCATCATTTGCCGCCAGCGCTGTTTTCACCAGCGGGCTATTAGCGATATCGACCGCGATCCGCTTGGCCGAGCGATCCGAGGTCGCCCCATCCACCGAAACCGTGATGAACTTACTCGCCCCCTCGCCATCTTTGACAATTTGGATCGCAAGATTGAGGCAGATATCCTCCAACGCATTGGCGAGATCGTTAAATCTAGGATCGGCTGTGGTGCCGATCGGCTTGGCGTCCGATTGCCCGGTCGCGAAGGCCATCAAAGTGTCCGAGGTCGAGGTGTCACTGTCGACGGTGATGACATTGAAGCTGTTATCGCAAGCTTGTCGGAGCGCGGTCTGCAACACGTCCGGAGCGATGGCGAGATCGGTAAAGATATAGGCCAGCATCGTGGCCATGTTCGGCGCGATCATGCCCGACCCTTTGGCGATGCCCGCAAAAGCGATGTTACGATCACCGATCCGATAAGTGCGCCCGGCGCCTTTGGGATAAGTATCCGTCGTCATAAAGGCGCGCGCGCAGGCTTCCCAATTGGGCGGCGCCAGCCGGTTCACCAATTCCGGCACAATGCTGCCGACATAGTTGGGATCCGAGAGTGGCTCGCCGATCACGCCCGTGGCCGCTAAATAGCAGTGTTCTTTTGGGCATTTGAGCGCGGTCATCATAGCCGCCAATGTGGCGTCGTTTTTCAGCGCGCCTTTCGGTCCTGTAAAGGCGTTCGAATTTCCCGAATTGACCACCAAAGCCGCAGCGTGCCCGCCGCTAGACGCCAAAGCCTCTCGGCACCAATATATATCAGCAGATGCTGTTGAGGATCGTGTAAACACCCCGGCACAGCTGGTTCTGGTTGGGAATGTGAAGAGGAAAACATCATCCCGCTTCAACCCGCGGTTTGCGTAGAACCCGCGTGAGGCGGTTGCCGCCCGCACGCCTTCGATCGGAGGCACATCCGGAAAGTGGGCGGGCGCAAATGGGGATGGTTCAAACATTAGGGCGTATCACTCTCAGCTGGTGCCGCCGCGTTCTCACTCGCGGTGTCTTCGACGTCAGGCGCTTGATCTGCGTCGCGGCGCTGTATCTCAGCGCCACTCCGGGTTTCCACAGCAATGTCTGCCAATTGGGTCAGCGTGAGATAATTGACAATGAACGGCCGCATTTCGTCTTTGGTTTTCGGGGGCGGCGTTCGGCGTTCGTCGACTTTGACAATGGTCCAGCCGTCTTGTGATTCGAACACTTCTGAGAAAGTCCCGGTTGGCGTGTTTCCGATAATCGCTGGATACGGATCGACAAGATCGTTCGGTCGCACCCATCCGATGGTGCCGCCATTCAGTTTGGTTTGCACGTCCGTCGAGTATTCCAGGGCGGCCTCGGCGAAGTCTTTACCGGCAATGAGCTCAGCATGAATCTGTTCTGCTTGCTGAGCATCCATAGCAATGATCCGGCGAATGCTGACCTCATCGTCGAGTTGTTGCAATTTAACCTGCTCCTCATACCAGCGGTCGAACGAGGCGCTAAACACTTCATCCTCAAACAGGCTCTCAATCAGAAAGTTTACCAGCAAACGCTCGCGCGCTGCGGCCAGGCGTCTCAGTGCGGCCGGGTCTTGATCAAGCCCGCGCCGCACCGCTTCTTGCGCTAGTAAGCGTTGGTCGATCAGACCCTCCAAAACCTCACTGAACGCAGGGTGTGAGGCATCAAAGTCGGAGTAAGGTTCGACGCGACCTTCGGCAACTGCCACCAGTTCGACGTCGCTGCTATAAATCGTTTCGCCGTTGACAATCGCTGCGACCGAGCTGTCTGACATTGGCGCGCCTTCAGGTGCCGTCGAGGGTTGCTCGCAGGCAACGACCAGGCTTAAAAACAGCGCGAGACGCGCGCCATTCTGAAAAGAAACTCGTTTCAATTGCATGTCCAGCATTCCTTTGCCGCATTCGGCTAATTGACACGTCTTGGCGCCGTTCTTAAGTCCGCTTAGAGCGGTGGTCGAGAGACTAGTTGTGGGCCCACGCGACATGTGCGTCCACATCCTAGAAAGAATTCTATGTTTTCTAGGGTTAATTCAAACAGTGTGGTGTCCCCTTCAATGTTGTCCGTAGCTCAGAAGATTTTCGGTTCGGTAAATGACCGTAAGCTCAAGCCGATGCGTCGGCGCGTGCAAAAGATCAATACGCTCGAGCCGATGATCGAAGCCCTTTCGGACACAGCGCTGCGGGCCAAAACCGATGAATTCCGCAAGCGCTTGTCAGATGGTGCCACGCTTGATGATATTCTTGATGAAGCTTTTGCGGTGGTCCGAGAGGCGTCTAAGCGCTCGCTCGGCATGCGCCATTTCGATGTGCAATTGCTTGGCGGGATGGTGCTGCATAATGGCGCCATTGCGGAGATGCGCACCGGGGAGGGCAAGACGCTGGTCGCGACGCTCCCAGTGTATCTCAATGCCCTGCGTGGAGAAGGCGTCCACGTCGTTACTGTGAACGATTATCTTGCCGCCCGTGACGCCGAATGGATGGGCAAGCTGTATAGTTTCCTTGGGCTTTCCACCGGTGTGATCCGCGGCGAAGTGCCGGGCGGCGCGCGGATGAACGATGAAGATCGCCGCGCTGCATATGCGTGCGACATCACCTATGGCACCAATAATGAGTTCGGCTTTGATTATCTGCGCGACAATATGAAATACGCGCTCGATCAAATGGTCCAGCGCGGTCACACCTATGCGATCATCGATGAAGTCGACTCTATTCTGATTGATGAAGCGCGTACGCCCTTGATTATCTCCGGTCCAACCGATGACCGTTCGGAGCTCTATCGCACGATCGATAAACTCATTCCGGGTCTGGATGACGAAGACATCGATCTAGATGAGAAAATGCGTTCGGTCGTGTTCACCGAAGAAGGCCTTGAGAAAATGGAGGATCGCCTCAACAAAGAAGGCATCCTCGAGGGCTCGTTGTGGGATCCGGCGAACGTCTCAATTGTCCACCACGCCAACCAGGCCTTGAAAGCGCATAAGCTGTTCCACCGAGACAAAGACTATATCGTCAAAGACGATCAGGTCATGCTCATCGATGAATTTACCGGGCGGATGATGGAGGGTCGGCGCCTCTCGGAAGGCCTCCACCAAGCGATTGAAGCAAAAGAGAATGTCGACATTAAGCCGGAAAACCAAACGCTGGCCTCGATCACCTTCCAGAACTATTTCCGGCTATACGAAAAGCTTGCCGGGATGACGGGTACGGCAATGACCGAAGCGTCTGAGTTTGCCGACATCTACTCCCTCGCCACGTTCGAATTGCCCACCAATAAGCCAATCCAGCGCCTCGATGAAGACGACGTGGTTTATCGCGTCGCGTCTGCGAAGTATAAAGAGATTGTCGAGGAGGTTCGCGAAGCGCGGGCAAAAGGTCAGCCGGTTTTGCTCGGCACCGCTTCGATCGAGAAATCTGAAGTCGTCTCGACCTATTTGACCGCCGCGAAGATTCCGCACAAAGTCTTGAATGCTCGCCACCACGCGCAAGAGGCGGAAATTGTCGCCGATGCCGGGGTGCCAGGTGCGATCACCGTGGCGACCAATATGGCCGGTCGCGGCACGGATATTCAGCTCGGCGGCAATTTCGACATGCGTCTCGCCAAAGCGGTCCAAGCCTATACTGAAAAGCATGGCGATGAGCCATCAGACGGCCAGTTGCAGCTGATCCGCGACGAAATCAAAGCTGAAATCGAAACGGCGAAACAAAAGGCCCTGCAAGCCGGCGGGCTCTATGTCCTCGGTACGGAACGTCACGAAAGCCGGCGGATCGACAATCAGCTGCGCGGTCGAACGGGGCGCCAAGGCGACCCAGGGCGATCTAAGTTCTTTATCGCTGTGGACGATGATCTGATGCGCGTGTTCGCAGCGGAACGGCTCAACTCGATCATGAAAGGCCTTGGCATCAAAGAAGATGAAGGGATCACCCATCCCTGGATGAATAAGGCCATTGAAACGTCGCAGAAAAAAATCGAAACGCGGAATTTCGACCTTCGGAAAAATGTTCTGAAATATGACGATGTGATCAACGACCAGCGCAAGGTCATTTTCGAACAAAGGATCGATTTCATGCACGCCGATAGCGTGCTCGAAGAAATCGAAGACATGCGCGAGCAAGTGATCGAAGGCATTGTCGGGCATCACATGCCGGAAAAAGCCCATGCGGAGCTTTGGGACACCGAAGGCTTGCGCGAACGCTGCGTTGAATTGCTTGGTCTCGATCTGCCGATTGGTGAATGGGCGGGCGAAGAAGGCGTTGCCAATGTCGAAATTGCGGAACGCATCCGCACCGCTGCGAAAACCGCTTATGATGAGAAGGCTGCGCTGGCGGCGGACGGCCAGTTCCGTGTGATTGAACGCCAAATCTTACTTCAGGTCCTAGATGGGCGCTGGCGCCAGCATTTGCAGCAAATCGATCAGCTGCGTTCGGTCATTCACTTACGCTCTTATGGGCAACGCAACCCGCTTAATGAGTTTAAGGAAGAGGCGTTTAAGCTCTTCTATGACATGTTGTCGGAAATGCGATTGGAAGTCACGCGGTGGCTGATGACGGCGCAGGTTCAACCGCCGCAGCCAAGGGCCGTCCCAACCCCGCCGCGTCCGACATTCGAAACGAGCCTCGACCCCGATACAGGTGCCAATCAACGTCCTGGCACGCCGCAAGCCGTTGCCGAACAGGCGCCGCATTCTATGGTCGCGCAAGCGGAAGAAAGCTGGGCGGCGACGCCGCGCAATGCGCCGTGCCCGTGCGGGTCTGGGAAAAAGTATAAGCATTGCCACGGCGCCCTGTCCGCCGGTGCGAAAAAAGCTTAACCGATTGCATCCGCAATAAACGGCGTTTCGGGTCCGGCGGTGAGTTCGGTTGACACGTAAGCGCGCAGCGCCATCGTCAGGGCATTGACATCACCTTCCAATCGCTCAGGTTCAATCAGCGGGCCGAAGGTCATCTCAAATGGGCTGCCGCGTTTGTTGAGCAATTCATGGAACAGCGTGATGTCACGCAGCTCTCCATTCAGTTGCGACAAGAAATAATACAGCCAGGAATTTTTCGCTTGAAGGTTTAAGGGTTGAACCGGCGCTTTGTGTTTGCGGGCGAGGCTCACCACCGTTGGCATCCATTCGTGTTCGGTGAGCGCGCCATCGACCTTTTTTGCGAGTTTTCCTGATGGGAAAATGACCACGCATTTCTCATCGGCAAACGCCTCTTTGGCGAGGCGTAGGGTTTCCCGCGTTTTCGCCGGCGAGCGTTTTTCAAGCACCCACTCAACGGGAATCAGCACATCCGAAAAGCCCGGATTAACCCGCAAGGCGTCGGCATTGGCGAAGAACACAATGTCGCGCCTTACCCGACGCAAAGCGTCCCAAACCGCAACCCCATCGGCGAGGCCTGTCGGGTGATTCGCCGCAACCACCAGCCGTCCCGTTTTTGGCATCCGGTCGATCGCGTTGAGGGTTAAATTGACCGAAAGTTCTTCGGTAAGATGATCGAAACTGTCGCCGCCATTCAGCGTCTGTAAGTATTCAGTCGTTCGGCAGGCTTTGTCATACCCTAGAATGTTATACAAAATGGGGCGAATCACCGGCCAGGACCAATGCGCGACAAAACTCGGGCAGCGTTCCTTGATGAGACGATCCACAATATGATCATCACTGGCCTCCAGTTCCGCCAAAAAGGCAGAGTGCGTGGTGGGTGCTGGCAGTGATTTACTGGTCATATAGCCCTGTCTCCATGGGGTTTGGAGGCGTTTCATCAAACTCTATCACAGTTCGTGCCAGCTTGGCGATGGAGACGCTGACCGCCCTCCATTCTGTAGCATTGTCAACACTTTGGTCACTTTCGCTTTACCATCCCGTAATCCGATGGTGGCAATGTGAGTCTCAGAAGAGGGCGAGGCGAGAAGCGCCGGGGAAACACTGTAGAGTCTTAAGGGTTGAGAGATGAAAGTTCTTTGGGTCGAAGATCATGAGCCTGTGCGCGAGCTGCTCCTCGTGGCGGCAGATAAGGCGGCGCGGGCGCGTGTCCCAGTTGACCTCGTGATGGCATCGACCTTGATGGAGGCGGAAAACCGCTTGCGTCTTGAGCGCTTTGACCTTGTCGTTCTGGACTTAATGCTGCCGGATAGTTTTGACGCCGACATGACGATTGCGCGCGTCGCGAATATGGGCAAGCACCGGATTGCGGTGTGTTCGGCGCAGACAGAGCGCGATCAGGCGGTTCGCACGGCACTGAAATGCGGCGCTAACGTTGCGCCAGATGCAATTTTCAAAGCCAAGTTGCCCTTCAATCGCTTTATCCAGCGTGCCGAAACCTTCCATGATTTCTTACTGGAGCAAATGCCCGGTGCAGGCGGCCACGTCGCCGTCGCTGCCTAGGCGATACGGATCCGGACAATCCAGCGACAAAACGCGACCCTGTTTACGGGTCGACAGACACGTCCTTATGCATCCTCCGACCCTCCCGTATCAGAGCCTGGCCGCGTCGGAGACCATGTCCTGAATTCCGCGCTGAGCGCCGGATTAAGGGATGCTGAAACAATCTGGCACAGAGAATTGATTTCCGTCACATTATGCAGGCATGCTCCGGAACGCAAAAATGGAGAGGAAAAGAGCATGCCACGAACACTGACCGCAAGCGCTGCGAGCTTCGTCCTGATCGGTGCGGCCGCCGCGCAAGACACGATCCGTGTTGAACCCGGACTATGGTCTTATGAGAACACGATGTCCGGTACGGCCACAATGCCCGGGAGTCCGCCGTTCAACTTACCGCCGACCACGTCGAACGATACCGATTGCATTACACCGGATGAGACCGAAATCACGCCGGAGCGCATGATCCGCGAAATGCGCGAGGATGGCGGCGGTGAATGCGAATATGATGACATCACCTTCTCCGGCAACACGATGAGCACGAATATGACATGCGTCGCCGATGGAATGAATATGTCCGGCGACTATACGTTCGAAGTTTCTGATGATGGGCGCGCAGGCACCGGCACGCTCGACCTTAATGGCGTTGCCGAGGGCATGACTATCACATCGACATTCATCTTACGCGGCCGCTGGGTGGAACCCTGCAATTAGGTTGTTGACGATTCAGATTTGAGAGGGCCAGGCGCGCGTGCGACCGCGCTGGGTGTTTCCGTATCCGACCGGGCTTTGAGCTTTTTGGAGACCCGTTTTTGTCTCGCCCATGCGCCGCATGACCGATATCCGCGCGCGGCCGCATGGAGGTGTTTCATAGCCCCGCTCGAGCGGTTTTTCGCAAATAGCGACAAGGCCTGGACTTCTCGGCACTCGGCGATTTCTAGTTTTTGTCCGGACTCTTCAAAGGCGCCGCGCGCTTCCATGACATGCTTGAGGACTTCACCGCTCTTGCCTTGCTCCGCGAGCGCCCAAGACAGGTTGAGCAAGACGATTGGCCTTGTATCGGTCGCCTTCTTCAACGAGTTCTCGTGGATCATTTCTGATTTTTCCAGGTCGCCATTTAATCGCGCCAGAACGCCAAGTTTGTCCTGAGCGCCTTTCATCGTGCGCTCGTCTTGTGGGTCTACCTGAGCAAGGATCTCGTCCAATAGGCGCTTAGCCTCGACGGGATCGCCCTGTTCGAGGGCTAAGTCAGCTAGGCAATTCATCGAGACCATTCTGTCAACGTCTTTGGCCGCGATAGAAAGCGCGCGCGAGTGACAATCGAGACTCGCATTAAACTTACCAGCAAGGCGGTGCACGATGCCGATATTATTGAGTTCACTACACTCCAATGGCCCGCCTTTTCGCCCATAGACGCTGCGTAAAACAGCTTCGTGATGCGTGCGGGCTTGTTTCAAATTGCCCAGCCTCCGATGCAGCACGCCGAGAATCGACTTGTTCTGAAAACGAATTCGGTTTTGCGAATGGGATGCCGCCGACGTGATGGATTTCAATGCCGCTTCATATTGTCCTGACTGCATCAAGATGACACCGATATCGTGATAATTCACGGATAATTTTGCCCGTATGGCATGCTCTTTTTTGAAAGTAATGGCCTGTTCATGAATGGCGATCGCTTCTTCGCGCTGCCCAAGCTTGCGAAGTGTTCGGCCAAGATAAGTCAATGCCTCAGCGCGCAGCGTCCGGCTCGACTCATCGGCGAGATCTGCAGCGGCCCGAAACTGCTCTGCTGCTTGCTCATAGAGCGGACCGCTCTGCGCATCTGAGGCCAATTTGGCTTTTGAGCGATAGGCAATCGCCAACATATAGCGGGTTCCAGCATGATCCGGATCAAGCTTGGCGGCGGCCGCAAACACGTCGAGGGCTAAGTCTGGATCGACGGGCTGCGCAATCGTCGCGAAGCGCCTTAGTCGTGTCGGCGCATCAGACGGGTATTCTTCGGCCGCCTTCTTAATCAAGACAGACGCATCATCGGCGCGGCCTCGGATTAGCGCATGGAGCGCCTCACGTTCTTTATTGTCGGCGGATTGGCTAAATTCAGTGAACGCTTTTTGTGCGTCTTCGATGACAGACGGGTCCGTCCATTGATGGACCGTGGTGCTTGCATCACCTTGATCCGCCTCTTTAGTTTGGCGGTGGGTCATCACGATTTCCATAAATGCGTGATACTTCGCCGCCTCTTGCCCGGGCGCCAGCGGGACGATGTCGTTTTCAAAAATGTCGATCAGCTGCGTCGCGGCGGCATCCTGATCTGTCACCTTTTGCGCCAAGTATTTCAGCGCGCGTTGATATTTAAAGTCACGCCATAGGCGGAAGGATCGGCGGGTAACACTGACCAGCGGACCAAATACGGTTGCCAGTGCGCTCAGAATGAGGATCGTTGCGGCAATAAACTCAATGTAGGGGTCGAGCCAATCCGGGCTCCTTACGATCAGCCAATCTATCACCTGTGTCCATACTTCACCCGCAACGCTGAAATCCACTCTTCGTCCCCGTATTCTCCCCAACCATGTTGACGTTAGCAGCAATCATTACACGGAGGAATAGAAAACGGCGGGATTAATACTCTGGGTCGCGGGAATCATATCAACCTTATCGGACCGAACCAGGTCGGTATGGCGACGCGACCGGGAGGTTGAGCCCTGGCCGGGTTCCATCTATGCCTGGCGGGCATGGAGCGAAATAGGAAAGCATGGCTGCGATAGACACGGAGACCGCGCGTCAAAGGACGTTCAACCCGCCGGACACGTTCCTGATCCTGTTTTGGTTGGCGGCGATCGCCTGGCTGGCAACATTTATCGTTCCGGCGGGCAAATTCACCGATGCTGATGACGGCATTCAATTGGCGAACTTTGAGTTGGTTGGG
>JBCCXW010000104.1:0-12318 GCA_039191105.1 Pseudomonadota bacterium | reverse complement strand
TTTCCAGACATGCGGCTAAATCGACAATGCTAGCGAGGACTTTGCGTAAATCCGCCGATACATGCGCCAGATGCTCCGCCTGTTCGGCGAGGCTATCATTGCGCGCAATAGATGCCCCGCCAGCCTGCGCATCACTGAGCAGGAGAGCCAGTTCCGCAGCGCTGATCGTTAACGTGTCGTCTGATTTGGCGGGCGGTGCCGAAAAATCACTGGAAAAGGGGTAGGGTTGGATGTTTTCTATGCGGCGCTTCATTCGACCAACTCGTCATCGTCTTGCGCGCTCAAAATATCGCCGCGGCGAACCAAAGCACGTGCGACGGTGAGGATCTCAGAGCGCGCGAGATCGATATCGCCGCGCCGCACCGGGCCGAGCGCTTCGATTTCTTCGCGCAATAAGTCCCCTGCGCGCTGCGTCATATTGGTGAAAAACGCGTCAGCGACAGGGGCGTTCGCCCCTTTCAGCGCGACGATGAGCAGAGATCGGTCAGTGCTGCTGAGGATGGTTTGGAGACTGGCCGGGTCGAGGGCCGCCAGGTCATCGAATGTGAACATCAATGTTCGGATCTTTTTGCCGGCGCCCGGTTCTGCGCTTTCCAGCGCGGTGAGCAATGTATGCTCCGAGCGGCTATCAAGGCGATCAAAAATCCGCGCGACATGCTCGTGCCCCCCAGCAAACCCGTCTGCTTGGACATGTGCAAGACGCGTTTCAAGGCTGGCCTCCAAGGCCCGGATCGCCGCAGGATGAACATCTCCAAGTTTGAGCAAACGCTTTAAGGCCTCGGTGGCGAGCGCGCGCGGCAATGCGCGGACGGTTTGCGCGGCCGCACCCGGCCCGAGCTTTGAGACAATCACCGCAATCACCTGCGGGCTCTCATCCTGGATGAAGTGTGCAATCTGGCCGCCATCGCGTTCGGACAGGCGCTCCCAGACCGAACCGTCGGCTGCGCCTGTTTGCGACCGGGGTGTTTGCATCGTGCGCACATAGGATTGGACGGCCTGCTGTTCGGCGCCATGGTCTTGATTGGGTAGGGCGTTCATGGCGGCGCTTACCTGCGCCGCTTCGGCGGGCGATAATAAAGGCCAAACGGCGCTCGCTTTGGCGCCAAGGGCGCGCATGAGAAAAGCACTGCGGGTTAAGCCTGAGGCTGTTGCGCCGGGGATCAAGGCGGGCAGGGTGATATCAGTCCTCCGCTCGCATCAACCAGCCGCGAATGAGCGCTGCGGTTTCGTTCGGTTTTGATTGCGCCAATCGGGCCGCTGCGTCCATTTCAGCGGGCGGCTGCCGAGCCTCGTGTTGGCGCAGTGTCGGCTCTAAGCGACGCACGGGTTGATCGTCCGCCACAACCGGATCTTGGGAACGCGTGACCGGCATTAGAAGCGTCGCCAGCAATAGGATGGACAGCGCCCCTAAGGCGATGAGCTCCAAAGACTGCGCGCCGGTCACCTCGCCGCTTGTTCCCTGTGCGAATGGAAACTGTTTCAAGGTCAGCGTATCAGTCTCGGGCGCAAACCCGATCGCCGCAATCAGGATCGCTTCGAGGCGAGGGCGAAGGTCTGAAAGGTCGTCCTTCCGGGCGCCATTGATCATAATCAATACGGTTTTGGGACTGTATCCTTGGATCGAGACGCGGACATTTTGAGCCCCCGTCATCGGCTCTAATAGATATGTCAGTTCGCGTTCTGTCGCGCTCCCGACGGGATCTGAGGTTTCGCCGTGAAACACGTCATAAGCGCGAAACGACAGCAGCCCTGTTGCCAATACTAAGGCTAACAGAGCGAGAAGACGCGTGGAGGGCGTTCTGTCTTTTGCGCGCATGATCGACACCTTTGCCCGGCATGATGCGGACAGCTCCGTAAGGGTTTACGGGCGGCGTCGTAAACGGCGCTTTAACGATAACCGATTCAACCGAAACCGGATTTCGTTTTGGGCTTAGCGATATTGCTGCAAACGCGTTGTGCGCAGACCTTTACGGCCATGCTTTGAGTAAAGCACCCGCCAGCCGGAAAACTCTTCTTCACTGAGGTCATAGCGGCGCAAAGCCTCTTCCTCAGTGAGCAATCCACCGGTGACCGCGGCTACAACTTCTGCTTTGCGACGTGTGACCCAGCGCGTAATCCCGGGTTTGGGTAAATCTGCCAGCGTGAGCGGGCGACCATCTGGCCCCTGTACGCTCATTGATTGTGCATTCTGCATCCTATACTCCACCACTTCCTTCAATGAATGGCCGCTTCTGCAGCCGATACCGCTTTATACTGGGCGCGGCTTAAAGGCGGTTTCAGAGCGATCCGAGAATTTTCAAGAAAATTGGCGACAACCCGCGCCGATGCGTTAGGAGGCTGTTCGTAAACTTGTGTCGTAATGAAGCACATGTGTTAACAATGCTGAATACCATATTTATATTGGGTTAAATCTGGCAAACTCAAAGTTAAAGTAATAAGTTTTTATTCTATAGTTGAATCTATTTCAATATATCAACGAAATTATAAAGCGCCTAAACCGTGCGATGCCGCGCGCCCCGGTCAAATCGCAGATTTTGACAAGTTTAGGTCTTTCGGCGCCGCCGGTTATGCAAATTGCGGGGCGATCTTGAGATTCTTCACCCAGCCGAGTTTTTCATAGACCAACAAGATCGTCCCATTGTAATCGACAATTCGATTCCAGACGCCGCGCCGGGGACGATGCAACGCGCTTTGCGGCTCGTCATGATGATGATCATGGAAGGCTTCGCCGCCGGTGAGCAATCCGATCACATGATCGGCCCATTTTGGCGTCGGCAAATGGCCAAGGACGTTGATGCCATAGACGGTGGCATGGAATTGGATGGCTCGGCCGATGACAAAACAGGCATGACAAATCGCGGTGAGGACCAATGACCCTCCGGTCGCCCAAACCACGAGATAAATAATGGCTGGGACAACCAGGTGCAAAACCAGCGAGAGCGAATTGTAAAAGCCGTCCATCCAAACCACGATTGGTTGCTTTTTGAGCCACATCGGCATTGGCCGCATCATATCTTTGGCGTCACGCCACAAGATCCATCCGACCCAAGCCCAGCGTTTTGACTCGAACGGATTGTGCGGGTCGCCGGGTTGGTCTGAGAAACGATGGTGCTGGCTGTGATAGTTGACCCAATCGCGGACATTGCCTTGCATCGCAATCATCAGATTGATCATTGTGAGGATCTGACCGGGTGCTTTGAGCTCACCAGCTTTGTGCTGCAGGATCCGGTGCAGCGGACCGATCCCAGCATTGCAGACGAATATCGATAGGATCACGATCCCAAGGCCAAGCGGGAGATAATACCAACGCAAAGTCAGGCCAGAGAGGACAGAGCCCAAAATGACCATTGTCAGCAGCGTTGCCACACCCAAAATAGGATACAGGAAGGCTGAGAAAAAACTCGCAAAGTTGAACGTTTTCCAATTTTTCGGAATGGCGACTGAGCGAGGGATCATTCTAAAGGCCTCCTTTGGCTTTGACGTCGTAAGTATGCGATCAAATCGTCTTACGACCAGTTAAGACTCAGTCGCAAATCTGGGAAGTCTAGATTCACATAATTCACCGCAATGATCAGGTCTGTGTCGGTCCCGCAACGCCGCTGCCTCTCGCCGCGGCGCTCGAAATATGCCTTAGTCGAGGCAAATAGATGCAATTGAGGAAGCGTTTCGATGAGCAAAATGAATGAGATGATCTCAGGCTTGCGGCGGATTGTGACGGCGAATGATGTGGACGGGAAGTCTCACATCATGATTGATGGAGGTCCGGCAGATGAGTTCCGCACCGGTGATCTCGGCGGTTTGCTCGAAATTTGGCAGGATGAGGCGGGTGGCCCGCTCGATGCCCGCCCCTGCGAAGATAAAGGCGCCGGTACCCCCATACTGTCGCCGGACAAGGATAAAGTAAAAATCCGTTGGTTTACCTCGGGCCCGACCCCGGAAGGCGCGCCGCCGGAAATGATTGCGGATCTCACCCGGCAGGCCTTCCTAGCGATTGGCGCTGGGGATCATCAACCCGACACGTCAAAACACCCGGCCATGCACACAACGCACACGCTCGATGCGATCATTTTGGTCAAAGGCTGTGTGCGGTTGATCTTGGACAAAGACGAGACGGTGATCGGGCCTGGCGATGTCGTTATTCAGCGCGCGACCAATCATGCCTGGGCGGTCGAAGGCGAGGAGCCAGCTCTATTTGTGGCGGTGCTGGTCGACCGTAGCTGAGCCGCTAGGCGGTGTGTCTGTCCATGCTTTGCAGCCAAGTTTGCCGTGACAATCCCCACGCACTTCCAGCGACGCATGCTTCACGCCAAATCCCTTCAGATCCGCGATACTGATCAGGCTGACCACGGCATCGGTTGCCGCAAGCTCTGCGGCGCCGCCACATTTTTCGCAAACAAAAAAAGCAAGCGGCACATCACTTGGGCCGAGAGCGAGGGCCAGATAGGCGTTCAGACTCTCGACCCGGGTGACGAAGCCGAGCGATACCAAAAAGTCTAAAGCGCGATAGGCGGTGGGCGGCGACACCGACCCGACGCCATCCAATCGGTCGAGCACTTCATAAGCAGTCATCGGGCGCTTCGCATCGAGCAGCACCCCCAACACATGTTTTCGGATCGCGGTGAGCGATTTGCCATTCAGTTGCGCCTCATCGGCGGCGGCTTGCAGTAGATCTTCGCGGCTGGGTTTGACGCTGTCGGGATGGCGCCAGCGGCGGCGATGCAAGCGGCGTTTTCCGGTGGCCGGTGTGCGGGAACGAATATGTGTCATAGTGTTACGTATATGCCGCAAGGATCTTGTCGTCGAGTTAAAAGATCCTGTCTCATGTCCTCAGGTCTTGACGGAAAGGCGCTCGAAACATAATAAGAACAAAACATGCTCAAAAGGATCGTGGGGCTGCAATGAGTGCGATAAAGACCACATCGGACGTGCTTGATCAGGCGATATACGCGGCCGGGCTCGAAAATGCATTTGATGATCGGGGGATCGCCTATGAAGATTGTCCTGGTTGCGGTGCGCGGCGGGGGCTCAAATTGTCCCTGGCGCGGGGTCAAGTCCAATGCGGCGCATGTGGCAGTGAAGGGCCGTTGGTGGCCTATTTGCGCGAAAAGGCAGAAGCCGGAGACTGGAATCACGAGCCTTTTTCTGAGGCCGACATTATTCCGATTGAGCCGCGTTTGCCGCGCACCGTGCCGGCCGATCTGCCCCATGCGTCGCAGCCTTTGCCGATTGCGCTTGTTGCAGATGTGTCGCCCGAACCGGACCTGCTCGCGGCCACGATGCCTGCAACCGCGTCCGGACGGTGGGGCGAGCGCATCATCATGTCAGCGTTGGCGATGATCTTTTTGATCGCGGGTCTCGCCGCTGCAGGCTTGTCAGGCTTTGCCAATTATCACGCCTTTGGCGTCGGCGTCAGCGATCCGACGCAAGCCCAGATTTGGGGTTGGAGCGGCGTGATTGCGTCGGTGTGTTCATTTGGTGGGTTCACCTTTTTCTGGTGGCATATATCCGGACATCGCCGCGGTGAGGCCTTGCGCGCTTTGGTATTTGCCGTTGCCGGGGCGGGTACCAGTATTGCGGGAACGTCTTTGTTTATGCTCAACAATGCGCAAGGCCAGGCACAAGACTGGCAAAGCGGCGAGCAGCTGCGGGCGATCACGCAAGCTGAGATCGTTGACTGGACTCGTCAATTAGACGGTATTCCGCCGGAAACCCGCTCGATCGCCGGCCTCGAAGCCTATCTGAGCGGCGTTGAAGCAGCGGGACGCACTCATCAAAAACCTTATCGGGATGCTCAGAATGAGCTGGGATTGGCCAAGCGGCGCGCGCAGCTCGAGCAGAATATTGCCGACGCGCGCGCGACGCTTCGCCAGTCCGTTCATGTCGCCGCGCCGCCGCCGGCGCGGCGTTTGCCCGCTTGGTTTTTCGCGCTCATGCTTGAGGTCTTTTCCTCGCAAGCAACGAGCATTGCGTTTGTGTCTTTATTGCTGCTTTACGGCCGCGCTTCACCACCGAGGGGGCGCCTGGAATGATCGTTTAAGCGGCTTTTTCCACGAATACGGTCCCCGCCGAATAGCCCGCACCGAAGGAGCAAATCAGGCCTTTGTCGCCAGCGACCATATCCTCACTATGTTTGTGAAACGCGATGATCGAGCCGGCGGAACTGGTATTCGCATATGTGTCTAAAACGGTTGGGCTTTCATCGGCTGTGGCTTCGCGGCCGAGCACTTTGGAGGCAATCAATCGGTTCATATTGGCATTTGCTTGATGCAGCCACATCCGGCGCAAGTGCGGGGCTGTCAGTTCAAGGCGCTCAAGCTCGGATGCAATCATGCTGGCCACCATCGGCACGACTTCTTTGAACACTTTGCGGCCCTCTTGGACAAACAGCTTATCCGCCGCACCAATACCTTCCGGCGCGCAGCGATTAAGAAAGCCAAAATTGTTGCGGATATTGTTTGAAAATTGCGTCTTCAAACTGGTGGCAAGGATTTTCCAGTGCGCGTCCGGTGCGATCTCTTCCGCCTCAATCAAAACCGCCGTGGCCACGTCGCCGAAGATAAAGTGACTGTCGCGATCGGTGAAGTTCAAATGCCCTGAACAGATTTCGGGATTGACCATCAGCACGGATTTCGCGCTGCCGGAGCGGACGAAGTCAGCGCCAGTTTGAATACCAAATGTCGCCGACGAGCACGCGACATTCATGTCGAAGCCGAACCCATCAATGCCCAGTGCGGCTTGGATCTCGACCGCCATGGCCGGATAGCCGCGCTGCATATTCGAGGCCGCACATAAGACCGCATCTACGTCTTTCGGATCACGACCCGCGCGCTCGAGCGCCTGCCGGGCCGCCTTCACCGCAATCTCGGCCAGCACCGAGATCTCATCATTTGGACGTTCCGGGATCACCGGGCGCATAATCTCTGGGTCGACAATACCGGACTTGTCGACCACGTAGCGCGATTTGATCCCCGACGCTTTTTCGATGAACTCGACATTAGAATGCGTTTTGGCCTCAACTGTGCCGGCGTTGATGGCGTCCGCATGCGCGGCATTCCATTGATCGGCCCAGGCATTGTAGCTCGTGACGAGTTCTTCGTTTGAAACCGAGTTTGGCGGTGTCCAAAGACCGGTGGCGGAAATAACGGGGGTGATCATGAGGGGCCTCATCTGTCGCCGCAGCGACCTACTGATTCATTTGCGCCCGGCGTCTAATGCGTCGCTAAGACGTCGTCGAGCCTCGTTTGTCTTACTCAATGCCAGCTTTGGCGCGTTCGAGCGCGCGGCGTTCCGCGTCCTCTTCTAATTGCGCAGCGCGATCTGTGGCACGGTCGCGCTGAAGCTCTGCCCGCCGGATCGCGTCAGCGATGCAGCGATCGCGGCTTGTTTTGACATCAATCGACTCGCACTTGCTATAAGCACGTTCGCGATCAAATTCTTCCGACGAGATGCACCCGCTGAGCAAACTCAGCGCACTCGCTGCGATCAACCATTTCATTTTACACACTCCTGAACCTCTTGGTGTCTTGGGCATCCGACTTCGTGATCATTGTAAAGACCGCAAGCCTGCATCCAAGCGTACACAATTGTCGGACCAACAAATTTGTGACCGCGTTGTTTGAGCGCTTTTGAGCACGCGGCAGAAATCTCTGTCTGCGTCGGACCATCGCGATAGTGCTTATAGTGATTCACAATGGGCCGCCCGCCGACAAAGGCCCAGCAGAATTGCGAAAAGTCCTCGCCGCGATCGAACCCGTCTAAGAAGGCTTGTGCGTTGCCAATACAGGCTTGAATTTTCTTCGGACTGCGGATGATGCCAGGATTGGTCAAGGCGCGCTCGACGCGTGTTTGATCCCATCTGGCGATGCGCTCCGGGTTAAACCCGTCAAATTCTTCGCGCATCGTGTGACGTTTGCGCAGAATGGTGATCCATGACAGGCCCGCTTGCATGCCATCGAGTTGAAGCTTTTCCCATAGCGCCCGGGCATCATATTCCGGCACGCCCCATTCTGTATCGTGATAGGTGCGATACAGAGAATCCGTGGGCGGGGCCCAGGCGCAGGGGACAGGATCAGTCATGAGTTTCCATCGCGCTCAGTTCGGCCAAGAGCCAATCCGGCTTGTGCACAGTGATCGGCGCGTCTCCAACTTGCAAAGTCGCTTGCGCGCGCTCGGCCTGTTGCATGCGGTCGACGCGTACTCGCGCGAGCGCAACTTGGCCTTCCACGCTGGTGAGATTGCCAATCGGATTAGGCGCTAAAATGTCATCCCCGGCGGAAGCAGTAATGCTGTCTGCGAAAGATATGCTCAGCGTTCGTTTGCGGATGCGCCCGCGGCGATGCATCCGGCTCACCACTTCCTGGCCGACAAAGCACCCTTTGTTCAGGGCTACACCATCTAATACATCCATATTCAAATCGGCCGGAAACGCTTCTGCTTGATCAAAGTCTGCGCCTTGTTCGGGGATCGCATGGCGGATCCGGTCGCTGTGATATTCCGCGATCGGCCGCGACCATTCGGCGGGATGATAGCCATACCAAGCGGCCCAGCTCTCGCGTGTCGCAAGCCCGCGCAGGCGCCCTCCCGGATAGCGCGGATCCACATACACTTCCTGTGCCCCTGAAATCGGGCGCACGCCATTTGGTGCGGGCTCAATTCCAGCAATCACGAACACATCTTCGAGCCGCTCAATGTCCACAGCGCTGCGTAGGCGAAACAATTTTAACCGCTTGGCGAGATCATCCACGGCTGTTTCCGAGACATCGAGCAGCACACCGTTTGCGGTCCGCAAGGCCAAATAATCAGCGATGACTTTGCCTTGCGGCGTGAGCAAGGCGCCATATCGCGTCGTTCCGGGAGTCCAATCCTGCGTTGCATTGGTGACCAATCGTTCAAGCAAAATCATCGTGTCAGGGCCGCTCAGGGACAAGACGGCACGGTGCGGAAGGTAAACAAAGGGCGAAGCCATATGGAGGTCATAAGATGCCCGGCTTGGCTTGTCATCTCAGCAATGCCAGACGCGCATCGAAGGTGACAGACCGGGCGGCCTTGGTCATAAAGAGAGCCAATGGCTGATATCCAAAACGGGGCGCGCATTGAGTGAACGCAAAGGTCTGAATCGCCGACTTTTTTGGCTTTATGAAGGGCACGGCACGGGCCCCTACTTTTTTCGACTTGGTCTGTTATCTTTCGATGCGCTGACGATTGCTTACTTTCTTTGGGCACCGTTTCGCGGAGACGGCGTATCGCATCCAATTGCGGATTATGTGATCGGCGTGGTGATCGCTTTGGATCTGCTGGCGCGGTTTTACATCGCTCAACCCAAAACGCGGTTCTTCCGACGCCTTTATAATTGGGCCGACATGATCGTTGTGATTTCGATGCTGGCGCCCTTGTTTACGCAGAATCTCGCCTTCTTGCGTTTGCTGCGCGCGGTTCGGATCATCCGTGCGTTTACGCTTTTGCAGCGGCTGAAAGGCGTGTCGTCTTATCTCAAGCGGCATGAAACGATTTTTGACCGCGTGACCAATTTAATCGTCTTCGTCTTCTTGATGGCGGGCCTTGTCTATGTCCTGCAAAAAGACACCAACCCTGGGATCGAAACCTATATCGATGCGCTTTATTTCACCATCACCAGCCTGACCACGACAGGCTATGGCGACATTCTAATGGAAGGGGTTTGGGGCCGCATTCTGGCGATCGTGATTATGGTCTTAGGTTTGACGCTGTTCTTACGGCTTTTGCGCGCCATCACCCTCCCCGGAGGCAAGGTTGACTATCCCTGTGAGGTGTGTGGTTTGAGCCGCCATGATCCGGATGCGGTGCATTGCAAACATTGCGGGACCATTCTGAAGATTGAAACAAAAGGCCTCGGTTAGGTGATCAGCGACACGCAACATATCCCGTTTCGAGACGTGCCCTATTTACCGCAAAAACTAAAAGTCGATCGGCGCGCAGATGGCTCGATCCTGCTGAACAATGGTCAACCCTTAAAAGCGGCGCCGCCGCATATGCTCTGGCCGCTACGATATTGGGCCGAGCAGGCGCCGAACCGAACTTGGCTGGCGCAGCGCGATCCAATTCAGCCAGAGAAAACCGGTTGGCAAGAGATCAACTATGGTGCTGCTTGGACGCGCGTTCAAAATCTCGCGCAAGGCTTTTTAAACCTCGGCGCAGCCGCGCCAGTGATGATTTTGTCGCGCAATACAATTGACCATGCACTCGTCATGTATGGCGCGATGCTGGCGGGTTGCCCGGTCGTTCCGGTGACCCCAGCTTATGCTTTGCTAAGCCAAGACTTTGCCCGTTTGAATTATGTCGATGAGTTGATCACCCCGGCCGTGATTTATGTGGAAGATGGCGAGGCCTATCAGCGTGGGCTTGACGGTATGGCCCTCGGCGATCGGTTGGTGCTCCATTCGCGCAACGCCCCGCGCGGATACAATTGTCAGTCGCTTGAAGACTTCGCTGTGCCGGGCGGCAACTCAGTCGCTGAGGCCTATGACCGATTGGGACCCGAAACCGTCGCAAAGTTTATGCTTACCTCAGGCTCTACAGGCGAACCGAAGGCGGTGATCAACACCCACGGCATGATCGCATCGAATGCAAAAATGATCCGCTCCGTTTGGGATGAGCCGCGGCTCGCAGAGGTTACCAGCGATGTCCAGGTCATGTGCAACTTCTTGCCCTGGAGCCACACTTACGGGGCCAATGCGATTCTACACAATATGACCGATTGGGGGGGAACGCTGTATCTCGATTGGGGCGCGCCGACGCCAGAGCGATTGCCTGAAATGATCCGCAATTTGAAAGAGGTGTCGACGACGCAACACACCACTGTGCCCGCAGCATGGGCGGCGCTGGCGACCGAGTTTGAGCGCGACGCAGCCTTGGCCGAGACCTTTTTCAAACGCATCTGTTTAATGGCTTATGGCGGTGCGGCGATGGGCCAAGACATTTACGAACGGATTCAAACTGTCGCCGTGCGGGTGACGGGTACGCGGATTTCTTTGTCGGCGGGTTATGGCGCCACCGAGACCTCACCCACGGCCAGCAATGTTCACTGGCCGAATGACACAATGGGTCTGATCGGGCTGCCTCTACCCGGCAATACGTTCAAGCTGGTACCGGCTGGCGAAAAGCTTGAGCTGCGGGTTAAAGGCGTGAACGTCACACCGGGCTATTATCGCGATCCAGACAAAACCAAAGCGGCGTTTGATGATGAGGGATTTTATCGCTTGGGCGATGCGGTGCGATTTGTCGATCCTGAGGATCCGAATAAAGGGCTCGCTTTTGATGGCCGCACGGCGGAAGAGTTCAAGCTCGCCAATGGCACCTGGGTGTCTGCGGGCAAGCTGCGGGTGCAAGCCGTGCAGGCGGTTGACGGCGCTTTGGCTGATGCGGTTGTGTGCGGTTTGAACCGAGACGAGGTCTGCTTGCTTGGGTTTTTGAATGAGGGCTATTGTCAGCGATTGGTGGGCGACGCAATGCCTTTATCGGCGCTCGTCTCACACCCAAAAGTGATCGATGCGATCCGTGCGGGGTTGGGCGCACATAATAAGCAGCATCCAAATGCAGCGAACCGCATTGCCCGGATAAAACTCCAGGAAACGCCGCCAAAAGCCGATGCCGGCGAAATCACGGAAAAGGGATATATCAATCAAAACAAAGCCCAATCGCTTCGGCGCGAGGAGGTGGAACAACTATATAATGATCCTCGTGCAAACGCTGTGATCATTCTATGATGATCGAAGACTTCACATTCGCGACACAGTCTGAGATCTCGTCTTGAAATTGCTGCGCGGGCGTCAGATATAGAAAGCGCGGGGGGCGATCTAGATCTCCCCCGCAGCCATATCCCCTTTGTGGCTTGTCTACGGACCCTGACGGGACGATTTACTGCGCATCGTAGTGGGTCGCCCCGTCTTGTAAGTGTGCCCCTTTGCTTTCTGCACCAGCGCGTTAAACACGTGATCAGAGCGAACAGTCTTAGGGTAGGGTGATGGCGGATACGCAAACACAAGAAATGACCGGGGCCCAGGCCTTGGTGGGCACACTGGCGGACATCGGTGTGACCGCTTGCTTCGCCAATCCAGGCACGTCAGAAATGCACCTGGTCACGGCGCTTGACGGCGAACCACGCATTCGCTCGGTTTTGTGTTTGTTTGAGGGCGTTGCGACCGGCGCTGCAGATGGCTATGCGCGGGTGGCAGGTCGGCCAGCCATGACGCTTTTGCATCTCGGCGCTGGCTATCTCAATGCGGGTGCGAACATTCATAATGCCGGTCGCGCCAATACGCCGATGATCAATGTGATCGGCGA
>JBCCXW010000103.1:0-12603 GCA_039191105.1 Pseudomonadota bacterium | reverse complement strand
TGCTCAGTGATGCGCAGGCTGGCGGGGCATCTATTGCGCGCAATGATAGCCTCGCCGAACAGGCGGAGCATCTGGCGCATGTATCGGCGGATTTACGCAAAGTCCTCGCTAGCATTGTCGATTTAGCCGCATGTCTGGAAACAGCCGCGATCGATGAGCATGACCGCACAGAGGCGCTCGATCGCGTGCGACGGCTCGCCGCCATTGTGATCGACGGGCAAAGTGACTTATTCCAGAAATAAAGGATTTGTTCACTTCTCAGCAACCATTCACCGCCAGGTTGCCGCGTCAACGAGAACAAAAGATAAGAGCGAAATGACCACAAATCGTGCCCTCGAAAACAGCCTTATGGATGCCCCCGTCAAAGTCGATGTCGTGCTCGGCGAAGCCCGTATGCCGGTGGAAGATTTGATGTCACTCTCAGAAGGCGAAATCGTCGCTTTGGAAAACCAAACAACGGATCTGGTTGATATTTATGTTTCAGACCGGCTCATGGCGCGCGGGCGCTTGGTCGTCGCGGATGGTCAGCTTGGCGTCACATTGAGTGAGATTGTCGACGGCCGCACCGCCGGCTTCGCTTAGGACGCTGGCCCCAGCCCCTCACCGACGGGCGTGTACATTAACTGTGCAATTTCCTTAAAAACTAACAAATCAACAGATTCTGTTAACCATTTCCCCTCAACACTGGCCTCCCAGACAGTGGAGTGTTCCGCATGCGTATGAAGATGTTTGCCGCTGAGTCGATTGAGGCTGCCAAGGCAATGATCTTCGCGGAGATGGGGGATGATGCGATTATCCTTTCTGAACGCGAAGTTCCAGGAGGGGTCGAAGTTCGAGCGGCGACCGACAAACTGGGTGGCGGCATGGTGCCGAGTGAATCTCGCATTCTGACCCGGCTCGGCGCGACGCCCGTGCCACGACTTGTCGAAAACCCAACCCGCAACCGCGTCCGTGACGCCCTGCTTTGGCATGGCGCACCGCAACGCTTTGCAGAGCGCATTGCGGATGCTGGACATGCTGGCGGGTTTGAGCAAATGGAGCCGAGCGCAGCGCTCGCCGCGGGGCTGGACAGCGCCATTACCTGTGATCCGATCCCACCGGCGCCGCATCGCAATATCGTTCTCGTCGGCGCCCCCGGTCATGGCCGCACCGCCACAACGGCAAAACTTACCCGCCGAGCTTCCGTCGCTAAAGCTGAAATCATCCCGATTGCGGCAGACCTAGATCTGACGGCTGGCGGTGCGCAGCTCAGCGCTTACCTGGAGAAAGAGCAAGATCAAGTCCGCGTCGCGTCTGACCCCGATGATCTGTTCAAACTCCTACGCACGCTGCAAACCGATGGACGACGCTGCATTATCGACATGCCCGCGATCATTCCGTTCGATCAGGAGGATATGGCCAGTCTACAAGACTTGCTCGCGGTCATTGATGCCGAGCCGGTGCTCGTCGTCAGCGCCGAAGGTCATCCTGAAGATCAAAATGAAGCCGCCAAAGCCTTCGCGCGTTGTGGCATCCGCCGCGCGATCATCACCAAACTTGATGTCACCCGTCGGCGGGGCGGCATCGTTTCTGCCCTCATCTCCGCTAAGATCGCCTTATCGCATTTGGCGATCACGCCTTTCATCGGCGGAGGACTGGTCCCTGCGACCCCAACACGACTTGCGCAATTGCTGACAGAAGACGCACCGGCGCATGTCGCACTCAAAGGAGCTGCATAATGAGCTTCCTGCTTCCTAAATCTCAAGACCGGCCAAACCAAAGACCGCCCAGGCGGGTTCAACCGGCCTCAATTATTGCGGTCGCCTCGGGCAAAGGGGGCGTCGGCAAAACCTTCATGTCGATCACTTTGGCCAGCGCCATGGCGCAAGCTGGACGACGCACGCTGCTTGTCGATGGCGACCTTGGGCTTGCCAATGTCGATGTTCAGCTGGGCATCGCGCCGGAAACCGATCTCGCTGCAGTGATCGCCGGATGGGTAGAACTCGAAGATGCGGTCACGCCGGTGGATGGCGGATCAGCAAATGGCGGCTTTGACGTCCTGCCCGGTCGGTCGGGATCGGGGGCGCTGGCGGAGCTATCTTCCGAAGAAGTCGCGCGCCTCGCCGCAGGCCTGTCGGCACTGGCACTGCAATATGATCAAGTCATCCTCGATCTGGGCGCTGGCATCGAAGCCAACTGTATGCGCCTTGCCCGCGCCGCTGATAAAGTCCTGATGGTCATCACCGATGAACCAACCTCGATGACCGATGCCTATGCCTTCATCAAAGTCTTGAAGGGCTATGCGCCCAACGTTGAGCAGACCGTCGCGATCAATCAGTGCGAAACGCGCGCCGCAGGTCAAAACACTTATTCGGCCGTCGCGCAGGCTTGCCAGACCTTTTTGGGCTTTCGGCCCTATCTCGCTGGCACGGTGATGCGCGATGAAGCGGTTCGCGAAGCCATTCGCAGCCAGCGCACGTTAATTTCAACAAATGCGTCCTCGCAACCCATCCAGGACGTTATCGCTATAGCTCACACGCTTCTTGGGCGTACGGGGCAAGACCTTCATTCTTAAGAGGTATGAATAAAAATATCGTTTCGAATCCGATTGTTAAATCTTCGGTAAGCTTCATTACCTAGATTCACAATGGTTAATATCCACGCTAGGAATGCGAACTACACCGATTCGGGGAGCTGAAAATGCGAGTCTTACTAATTGAAGATGATAATGCCGTCGCGCGCAGTATCGAACTGATGCTGAAAGCGGCTGGCTTTAACATCTATACGACCGACCTTGGTGAAGAAGGCGTCGATCTCGGGAAGGTCTATGAGTATGACATCATCATCCTCGACCTATCGCTGCCTGATATTTCTGGCTATGATGTGCTGAAACAGCTGCGCATGGCGCGCGTGAACACCCCGGTTCTGATCCTGTCGGGCAACCCAGACATCGAAGCAAAAGTCAAAACCCTTGGCTATGGCGCTGACGATTACCTGACCAAGCCATTCAACAAAGACGAGCTGATTGCGCGGATTACCGCCATCGTTCGTCGCTCGAAAGGCCATGCCGAAAGCGTTATCCGGACGGGCGAGATTCTGGTCAATCTGGACGCCAAAACCGTCGAAGTCGACGAAGAGCGTGTCCATCTGACCGGCAAAGAATATCAAATGTTTGAGCTGCTTTCCTTGCGCAAAGGCACGACGCTAACAAAGGAAATGTTCCTCAACCACTTATATGGCGGCATGGACGAACCTGAGCTGAAAATCATCGACGTATTCATCTGTAAGCTGCGCAAGAAATTGCAGCAGGCCACAGGTGGCGAACATTATATCGAAACCGTTTGGGGGCGCGGCTATGTCTTGCGCGACCCGAAACCGAAAAAGGAAGCGGTCGCCGCTTAAGGCTTCTTCATCCCCGAACACTTTTCAAACCCGGTGCAGTGGCACCGGGTTTTTTTTGGAGGGGACTGGGAACGGTTTAAGACGCCAGACGAGAGCCCAAGCGCCAGATTTTAGTTATCAGCCGGATTGCGGTTCACCGACGATAGAACTTGTTTGGATAATCGTGCCACGACATGCGGTCGTGAATTCACAACCACGGCAACGTCATATCGTATAGTGGGGCTCAAAAGTGCAGCGATCTCGGAATCCGTCAGCTGGTAATTGGCCTTTAGCCAAGATGACATACCTGTGGTTGCAGCTTGAAGCGCGGAGTCTAGCGTTCGGTCGATACCATGTACCATGACGAAATCAGCATCTTCCGACCAAATGTATCCGAGGTTTTCCCCTTCAATGAGACCTATTTCAAACTCAACGTTTAGTGAGGTTTCCAATCCCTGTCCGCTAATTTCTCCGTCTCCCTGCAACGCGTGTCCATCGCCCATAGATAGGTAGGCACCTGCACGGAACACGGGAAGATAGAGAGTGGTACCTTCGGTCATGCGTCGGTAATCGATATTGCCTCCGTGAACCCATAAATCTCCAGCATACAATGCCGTATTAAGTGGCGGAGCGACGCCAATCGAGCCAATCATTGGCTGCAATGGTAACGCCAAGTTCTCAAGCGCAGAGCCAGGTGCATCAATCGTTCCCGTTTTCTTTTCGCGATCAAGCTGCCAGGTTCTCCCCCAGCCCTCCGTTGGTGTTTGAATGTGTCCGGGTTGGATCGCCGCTTGATTTATGCTTCGGCTATGCATCTTCGCCGTATCGCGATTTAAACGGACCGATTTTAAATGGACGACGAGCGTATCGCCAGGCATCGCACCTTCTACGAAGAACGGCCCCGTGAGGGGATTGCCAGGCATTGCTTGCCATCGAAGAGACTCATCCTGACCCTCATTGTCCAGCAGAGTAGTTTTTACCGTATCGCCCGGAACTAACTTTAGAACCGGTTCGCTACGGCTTTCAAACTGAAGTTCGTAAACCGTCGGATCGAATTCATGGATCCTAGATGCGCGCAGCTTTCGGTCTGACCGTACCGCATTAAACATAACGGGAACACCATAAAGGGTCCCACTGCCCGTCATTTCTGCATGGGTATGTGACGCGCTGATCGAGCCGACCAGCTCATCCCGGAAGCGGAACGTGAGTGAAGCGCGCTTTTCCTTTAGGCTTCCCGACACCGACAAAGGCAAGAATTGATCTTCATCGAGAGGTTCAGACGTTCCGCTGATCGTCGATCCTTCAAGTTTCAGATGCATTGCGCCTGCAGCTGCTCCGTCCGAGAACTTCACCGTAGCGTCCCATGATCCGTCTATTGCTGATTGAGCATTCGAAATGCCTCCAAGACTCACCAAAGCCAAGAAAGATAATAGCCAAGTTTTCGACATTTGGGCATCCTAATCACCGACCAAATGAAATCGACATGTTTCTCTCTATATTCGTGGCAACGTTTGGTTTGACCTATTATCGAGCGTCGATTTCAAACTATCAAACCATGCGTCCAACTTGGCATCAGGGTTTGTTTTTGCTGATATAAAAGAAAAAACATATCGGGAGGAACAGATGGGCTTAAAAATTATACCAAGCGGCCAAGCGTGTGGGGCGACGGTGACAGGCGTCGATCTCACCGCGCCACTAACCGAAACGACCATCGCTGAGATACGCGCCGCTTGGCTTGAGCACCTGGTGCTCTCGTTTCCAGATCAAGCGATGAGTGATGATGATCTTGAGCGGTTCACGTTGTATTTTGGTCCGTTCGGGCATGATCCTTACATCGCGCCGATCGAAGGCCGCGACCATATCATTGCGGTCAAACGACTGGCCAATGAAACCTCACCCATTTTCGCAGAAACCTGGCATTCAGACTGGAGCTTCCAAGCCGTTCCGCCGGCGGGCACCTGTCTGTTTGGCATTACCATCCCCCCGCATGGCGGAGACACGCTGTTTGCCAATCAGCAAAAAGCTTGGGACGATATGCCGGACGACATGAAAGCGAAATTCGCCGACAAAAAAGCCATCCATTCCGCTGCTCTTGGATATAGCAAAGGCGGCTTGTATGGGGAAAATGATGCAGAGGATCGGAGCATGAATATTCTCCACTCAGACGCGGCCTTGGCGTCCCATACGCACGACCTCATCCGCAAGCATCCAGAAACCGGCCGGGAAGCGATTTTCAGCTCCGTCGCCTATATCACCGGTTTCGAAAATGTGCCTATCGAAGCGTCGCGCGCTTTGTTGATCGAACTCTATCACTGGCAAACGCGACCTGAGTTTCAGTACCGGCATAAGTGGCAACCCAATATGCTGGTCATGTGGGACAATCGCTCGCTCGTGCACATGGCCACAGGCGGCTATGCGGGTTACGACCGTCTGCTTCACCGCACAACGATCGGAGAACGCATCGCAGCTTGAGGTGACAGATGAGCACGGGCCTCGTGAAATATCGGGGTCAGACTGTGTTGAGATGATCGACCAGTTCGGCGCGGCCGATGATAGCGTAGGCCAAGCTTTGCTATTCGTCTTCGTCAATCATGTCGGCCCAGAAGACGTGTTTGCTGACGCGGATGGCTTCGACCAGAATCACCAGCACCGACAAGGAGAGCACCCACCATGCCGTGCTGGCTTGTCCAGCCCATTCTACCATCGCTTCTAACATCACCATGCCTCGGTCTTGTGCCGTCTATGGCGCTATATTGCCCGCCACGTCTTAACGAGACCTGAGTCAAATCGGACGGACTTGTGGCAATTCGTAATCAAAAGCGCCCAATTTCTTTACGCCTTTCGCGTTTTAGGCCAACAGAGACCGCATGAGCCGCAGATCGCCTTCTCGCAAACCGCCCGCTCGGGTCTGGCAGCGTATGTTGTCCGGCCGCCGCCTCGACTTAATGGACCCGTCACCCGTCGATGTCGAAATTGAAGACATTGCCCATGGCCTTGCCCGCGTGGCGCGCTGGAACGGCCAGACCAAAGGCGCGCATGCCTTCTCCGTCGCGCAGCATAGCGTGCTCGTCGAAGCGCTCTGCGTCCAGCTTGAGCCACGCCTTGACCCAAAGTCCCGCTTATTGGCTTTGCTGCATGATGCGCCTGAATATGTCATCGGCGACATGATCTCACCGTTCAAAGCGGTGCTGGGGGATGGCTATAAAGAGATTGAAGCGCGCCTGGCGCATGCCATCCATGCCCGGTTCGGACTGCCGGCCGAAACGCCTGCCAGTCTCAAACGCCTGATCAAAAAAGCCGATAATATTTGTGCTTGGTATGAAGCCACACAATTGGCAGGTTTTTCCGAAGCCGAATCGGATCGGTTTTTTGGCCACCCGCCGCGCGGTGTTGTTATGACGTTGGTGCCACAGCCGACGGAGGTCGCACAGGCCGATTTCATCGCGCGGACGGTTTCGCTTTTGACCCATATTGAGGCGCCTGCATGAGCTTGCTGATTGGCTTGTCTGTCGTCATCGTCGCGTTTGATGGGGAAAAGCTCCGTGTGCTTGCCACCCGTCGGGAAGGCAATCTGGCAGCGCTGCCTTTTGGATCGTTCGACCCAAGGCAGCATCGCACCTTCGAACTCGCCTTGCGCGGATGGGTGAAAGAACAGACCGGCTTCCAACTCGGCTATGTCGAACAGCTTTATACATTTGGTGACCGCGACCGAGAGAGCCCGGAAGCGACGCTTCTGGATGCGCCGCCGGATGCGCGTGTTGTGAGCGTCGGCTATTTGGCGTTGACGCCAGAAGCGGAGCGCCTCCCAGATGCCTTCGAAGCGCGGTGGCGCGGGTGGTATCGGCACTTTCCGTGGGAAGATCGTCGCAATGGCTGCCCGACGCTGATGGCCGATCTGATCACCCCAAAGCTGAACACTTGGGCCGCCGGCAATGCGGAGCGATTGACCCGTGCCGAGAGCGCTTTCGGCCTTGGCGACAATGATTGGCCGGACGAGGCCGTGCTGGAACGCTATGAATTGCTCTATGAAGCCGGCCTGGTGGCCGAATGCGCGCGTGATCGCGCGCTGCCAGAGCCAGAGGTGCATGTCGGCGAACCTATGGCATCCGACCATCGCCGCATCCTGGCCACAGCGATGAGCCGGTTACGCTCGAAAATCCGCTATCGCCCGGTCGTATTTGAGCTGATGCCAAAACGCTTCACGCTTACCGCGCTGCAAAACACGGTCGAGGCCATTCTCGGCCAAAGACTGCACAAACAGAACTTTCGCCGCGCCCTGGATCGAACGGGGTTGGTCGAAGGGACGGGTGAAATGGAAAGCAGCACGGGTGGGCGTCCGGCGGAATTGTTCCGTTTTAAGCGCGAAGCGCTGCGTAAAACCGGCGCGCGCGGCCTCACTGCCCCGCTTGTCCGCGGATAAGCGATGATTGTATCATCTGAAAGACCCGGTCCGTTCTGCACCAATCGCAAACGGCTGACATGTGTATTAATGGGTCAGGTCAGGTCTCGGCGAAAAGCCTCTTGGATGAAAGCCCAATCGTTCCACGACTTCTGAGCCATCAAAGGCCAGGTCCTCATTCATACGATCAACTAGGCTCGGGCTGACTGTCGTTAATCCGAAGTGGCGCATGAGATGTACCGCCCAACGCAAGACGAAGCCCGGGACAGGGATGATGCGGGGCGGCATGCCTTGGCTCTCGGCAATCCGTCGAACAAAAGCCCGATAGTCCAGGGTTTCACCGCCAGTCACGAAAAAGGTTTGATTGGCGACGCCCGGATGGTCAACGGATCGCAGAACGGCTTCTGCGACATCGCCAGCATGGACCGGTTGCCGAAGCCCCCGCCCCCGCCCCGCAACCGCAAAAAAACCGAACCGGCGAATAATTTTCGCGATCAAACTGATCGATTGGTCTGCAGCGCCATCGTAAATAATCGTCGGCCGATAGAGCGTATAGGTCATGCCACTGGCGCGGGCAGCCGCCTGGACGCGCGCTTCCGACTCTGCAATTCGTGCGGCGAAATGACGTTCGGTCCGGTCTGCGCTCTCCCGCTTACTGATGACGCTCGCGGTGCTCAGACCAATCAATTGTCGCGCGCCTTTAAACTTGTCTATCGTGTCGCCGAGGAGCCAGATTGGCCAGGTTGATAGAATGCAGTTGGTCGCCGGAAGCTGATAGGCGCCGCTCAACAGGTCGGATGTCTGAACCCACTCAAACCCGCTCGGCAGGTTGGGTCTGATGCGGCTCACAACGACCCCGCGCGCGTCCGTTTGTGCCAATTTATCGAGGATGTATCTCCCCACCAATCCACTGCCGCCCAAAACGACATAGTCACAAACTTGCTGTGCCATATTTTCCTTGTCGTATTGAAACGTCACGTCAATCGAGTCGGGTGAATGCCCTCACCTTTTGATCATCATAAACGGAATGGCGCAATATGATATTGCCTCGGAGTCTCAAACTAGCGGGGTCGCGCAAGGGTTTGAAACACAGGGAAGAGAAACCCAGCCGCCAGTCCGCCCAGGTGCGCGGCCCAGGCGATACCGATCCCGCCTAGATTTCCGCCAAGCAAGGCCAGCGCGATATTAATCAAGATCCATGGCACGCTGATCGACCATGCGCCGCGCCAACCTTCCCGCACATAGCCGACCGCTGGTAGCAGTCCGGAAATCGACGAGGACGCCCCTATCGCAATGCCGTCCCTCGCGTCGAGCGCAAACCAAAGGTCCTGTGCGAGGCCACCGCCAATGGCGCAGACCGCAAAAAAAGTGAGGAACAAGACCGCGCTTTGCCAAGACGCTCCAAGCGCTTGTGCAACAATCGGCCCGAGCGCAATCAGCATTGCCATATTCATCACCAGATGGAACGTCCCGCCATGCAGAAAAATATGCAACACATAAGGCGCGAAATCCCCCCACGGCCGATAGACCGAGTCAAAGCTTGGGCCGCCGACCACAGCCGCGGTGGCATACATCCAGTCCTGCACGTCCAGGGGCGCATTAAACTGGATCACCGATACCGCCACGATCGAAGCGGTCAGGAGCAGGATCACAGCCGGAAACCCTCTTCGAAAAATAGGGGTTTTTTCAGGTCCTTGCTCAGGATCGTGGTAGACTTGCATGGGCTATATATGGCCTCTGTTTTTGGCAGTGCCAGGCCTGCTCTGCCGCCGGGTGACGGCTTGACCTGAACGCGGTCACAGCCACGATCAGTCATATGAGTTTGACCTTTGATGATCTTCGCCCGCCCTGTCCGCACATGGACGAGACCCATACCGAATGGCGCCGTTCGGTACGCGGCTTTGTGGATAAGGAGATCATGCCCTTTGTCGACGATTGGGAAGCGGCCGGCCGGATCCCACGGGAGCTGTTCAAAAAAGCTAAAACCGCCGGCCTTCTTGGCTTAGGGTATCCAACCGAATATGGCGGCGAAGGCACTGAGTTTGATCGCTTTCACGGCATCGTCACATCGGAAGAACTCGCCCGCATTGGCGCGGGCGGCGTGTCGTCGGCGCTGATGATCCATGGCATTGGCCTACCGCCGATCATGGCGCTCGGCAGCGAAGCGATGAAAACCAAGATTGGCCAGCAAGTGCTGTCGGGCGAGGCACAAATCAGTCTCGGCATCACCGAGCCGTCGGCGGGCTCTGATGTGGCACAGCTCAAGACCAAAGCGGTCAAAGACGGCAATGGTTGGCGGGTGAATGGCTCTAAAACCTACATCACCGGGGGCATGACCTCGAAATGGCTGACCACCGCAGTCCGCACCGGCGGCGAAGGCATGGGTGGGATTTCACTTATGCTCATTGATCTTGAAAGCGATGGCGTCAGTCGCACCGAATTGCCCAAACAGGGCTGGTGGTCTTCGGATACGGCCACCCTTCATTTTGACGATGTCTTTGTCCCAGCGGAACATTTGATCGGCGCGCAAGATAAGGGCTTTTACGGCATCATGGCCAATTTCAATGGCGAGCGGCTAGGTATGGCCGCGCAGGCCGCGGCGAGCGCGCGGGTCTGTATCGAGGAAGCCGCCGCTTGGGCCCAGGAGCGCAAGACCTTCGGCAAACGCCTCGCAGATCATCAGGTCATCCGCCACAAGCTTGCCAGCATGGCCCAGCGCGTTTGGGCAACGACGACCATGCTCGACACCTATGCCTGGCATGTACAGAACGGCAATACGCCGGTGGCTGAACTTGCGATGCTGAAGGTTCAAGCAACGGAAACGCTGGAATATTGCGCCCGCGAGGCGATGCAAATTCTTGGCGGCGCAGGCTTTATTCGCGGCCATCGTGTCGAGCGAATCTATCGCGAAGTTCGAGTGATGGCGATTGGCGGCGGCTCTGAGGAAATCATGCGCGATCTCGCCGCTCGGCAAATGGCTGTTTAAGACGATCCTCGGAGGTGCGTGAAATGAAAAGCTTTAAGGGCAAAACCGTCGCCATCACAGGCGGTGCGACGGGGATCGGATTTGGTCTGGCCAAACGCTTTGGCGCAGAGGGCGCCAACATCGTCATCGGCGAGCCGCGGCAAAACCGCCTCGATGAAGCGGTTAATGCGCTTAAGGATCTTGGCGTCAACGCGGCGGCAATGGTGATGGATGTCACCGATCCAAACAGTATGGAGGCCTTCGCTGAATTTGCTTGGGCGACCTATGGCAGCGTGCACGTCTTGATCAATAATGCTGGGATTGCCATCGGGCGCGCACCAATGGTCGATGTGGCTTTGGAGGACTTGCACCGGCTAATGAATGTCAATTTCTTCGGCGTCTGGCATGGCGCGGCGAGCTTCGGCAAGCGCATGATTGCACAAGGCGAACCGGCCGCGATTTACAATGTCGCGTCAGAAAACGCGTTCTTCAATGCCGTGCAAAACAGCGCGCCGTATATTGCCTCGAAGCACGCGGTGCGCGGGCTCACCGAAGCGATGCGCGATGATTTCCCCGACTTTATTCAAGTGGGCATGATCGTGCCGGGATTTGTCGCCTCGGAAATGACCAAAGGTTCTGAGCAGTTTGCCATGGATGCCGACACGTTCTCCGAAAAAGCCGTCGAACAAATCCGCGCCGGCGAGTTTTATGTCGTGACGCATGCTTACAACATGGTCCGGATCAAACCGATTCACGATGCTATCGAAGCCGCCTATGCTCGTAATGCGCCGCGCTATGAAGGCGATGAAGAATTTGACGTGCCGACACTGATCGCGCGGTTGACGGCAGGAAGGGATGGATCATGACGTGGATGAAAGCCGGGAACACCGCCGTTGTCACCGGCGCAGCCGGGGGCATTGGCTTAGAAGCGGCCAAACGCTTCGCGGCGGCTGGGATGAACACCGTATTAGTCGATGTGAAAGAAGATGCGCTCGCAGAGGCCACCGCCAGCATCCGTGGCGGTGGGGGACGCGTGGTCACAAAGATCTGCGATGTGTCCAATCCAGATGCGGTAAACGCGCTCAGCGCTGAGATCGCGGTCGAAATCGGCGAGGTGCATTGTCTTATGAACAATGCCGGGATCGCGCGCATGGGAACGAAGCCTTGGGAAGATCTAGCGGCGTTTCACCAACTATTATCGATCAATCTGATGGGCGTGATCCATGGCTGTCATGCCTTCATACCAGGCATGCTCGCGCATGGCGCACCAGCGACGGTGATCAATACCGGTTCCAAACAAGGGATCACCCGCCCGCCTGGCAACTATGCTTATAATCTCTCGAAAGCTGGCGTGCTCGCCTATACCGAGAGCATCGCGCATGCGCTGCGCCAAGAAGACGGGTGCGCCGTCACCGCGCATTTGCTTATCCCGGCTTTTGTTTACACGCCCATGGTCTCGGCCTTCCTTCCGCAAAAGCCTGAATTCGCTGCCACGGCGGAAGAAACCGTCGATTTTATGATCGGCTCGCTCAAACGCGGCGATTTCTATATTCTGTGCCCCGATCACGAGACGCCGCGACCACTGGATGAAAAGCGGATCCAATGGACCGCCGATGATATCATCAAGAATCGTCCGGCCCTGTCACGCTGGCATCCGGATTATGAAGCGGCCTTCAAAGCCTTCACGGAAGACTAAAAAAAGACCCCGAACTGCAGCCAGTTCGGGGTTAGTCCGGTTCGTATTGAAAGGAGGCAAACGGGCTTAAAACTTATAGCCCAATCCAATACCAACCACGGTGGGATTGATGTCGACTTCTGCATCGACGGTCGCGCCCAAAGCTGTTGTAAAATCGACGGTCACATCAGTGTTGATCCAGAC
>JBCCXW010000102.1:0-12604 GCA_039191105.1 Pseudomonadota bacterium | reverse complement strand
TGCGCCCGGTCAGTTTGATGCCCGGGCGCGGCTGGGTGCGGTCGTCGGTATCGCCATATGGGCGGGATTTTTGTATCTGCATCCGATCCTATTCGGCGTCGATCCATTGGCGTCATTCTATCGAGCTTGAGATCTGCGCCCACTACGGATTAATGCGATAGGATCCAGCGCCGGATTACTCGCTGAGATAACCCGCAGCTTCGGCCGCTGCCCAAATCTCATCGAAGCGCCGCGCTGCGAGGCCGGGTTGACGCACCGCTTTGGCCGCTTCGAGATTATCGAGCTTGCCTTCGCCCTCAACCACGATCAGTCCGACCATGCCGCCGGAATAATGCGGGACGCACTGATAGCCGTAAATTCCAGGCTGGGTGAAGGTGTAAGAGACCTCTTTATTGATCTGGCTATACCAAGGCTCTGCGCCCTCGGGGATCATCCCGGGAATAGAGGCGGACTGGTGCGAAAGCTCGGTCGGAACCCACTTGACCGTGTCACCGACATTGAGCTGCAAAAGGTTGGGCGTGAAAACCATGGTCTCACGACGATTATCCGGATTGACTGTATACATCCCAACTTCAATCACCTGTCCGGACCCTTCAGCGGCAGGCGCGGCTTCCGCTTCCTCAGTCGCTTCTTCGACGACTTCTTCGGTGGCTTCGGTGACCTCTTCGGCAGCTTCTGTCACCTCTTCTGTTGCGGTCTCAACCGCTTCTTCGACGGCTTCGGTGGTTTCCGCCTCAGCGACTTCCACCGTTTCTTCGACGGCTTCGGCAACCTCTGTAGTCTCTTCAACGACCTCTGCGGCAGCAGGCGCGCTCGTGTCTTCGGTCGCAGCGGGCGTATCGCCACCGCCGCATGCCGAGAGCGCAACCATGCCTCCCGCGATCAGAAAGATCTGTCCTGTGTTCATTTTCGACATTGATTTATCCTTTTTCTCCGAAACGCTTCCTCAACCGGTCCACGTCCTCCCCGATTGACCTGAGTTTGATAATGACTATCATTTTTGTATACTTGGTAAAGGGGTGATAGGTGCGCCCTGCAATCGTGATGGTTGTATTTCTAAGCTGTCTTCCATTTGCTCTTTCTATCTACGTTCAAAGCACGCCACCGGTTCACCGGGATGACTTCACTGTAAAGCATCAAAACTCTCTACTCTGCAAGAAGCGGCGGCTCAAGGGACCGGAAATGCCGTTTTTGTACTCGGCGAAATTGCGCGGATTGGCCATTGCCAGGCCTGAGACCTAGACGCAGCTGCTGTGCTGACCCAGATCGATGAAGACACGAACGGTCGATGTGCCCCAACCAATTGAACCCGACGACAAGACCGCGCTGCGCTTGGATGGGACCTTCAGACGCGGACAGTGGGTTACTCCCAAGAGTCCGGCAGAATCAGTTGGCGGATCTGTTCGATGACCAAGTCCGGCTGCTCGAATTGGATATAATGATTGTCGCTGGTTGATTTCACGCGCGTCGCGCCGAGATATCGCGCCGCGAGGGTGTCTTGCGCGTCATGCCAGGCTTGATCAAGCGCTGCACCATCGGCCGCCTGGCGTCTTGAAATGAGGGTGACCGGTATCTCACCAGGCAGGTCCGGCAGACGCGCAAACTGGTTGAGGTTCTCTGGCATCATTGCGGCCTCATCGGCAATCGTCGCCAAAACATCGCCGCGGACCGCTCGCGATATCAGGGCGGGCTTGATTTCTGCCGGCGTGCCCGGCGGCGCTTGAGCCAAGCCGAAAAGGCGCGGCAGACCAAAGGCGGATAGAGCCGCGCCGAGTCGCATAATGCTGATTTGCGAACGCGCCTGGTCAGCGGACGATTGGAAAAAAGACGGATCTAAGGCATCCAAGAGCACCAATCCTGCGACGCGGTCTGGGTGTTGGCGCGCGAAGGCTTCGGCGATGAAGCCGCCAAAGGAATGGCCGACAAGAACGACTTTCTCGCTGTCTGAGTCAGATTGGATTACCTCATTGAAGTCGGTGAGGAGCGCGCGCAAATCCCGCGGTCTGGGCTGCCTTTGGCTCCACCCCAATCCCGCGCGGTCATAGGCACAAACCCGGGCGAACATGGCGGTTTCGGACATAATCGCACTCCAGTCGAGCGACGACCCGCCAGCCCCCGCTTCAAACCAAACCGTGATATCCGATGCCGGCCCCGCGCAGACGCGATGGAGCTCATATTTGGAGAGCGAAACAAAGTCGCCGGGCGCTGGGAACCGCGTATTGTCTCGCCACTGATTGAGCTTTTCGAACCCCCACAACACACCCGCCATCACAATCAGGACAATGCTGAGCCATAGAACAAATTTCAACATCCCCTCCATATCCGGCCGCCTGTCAGAGCGGGCCCAGCGCGATGCTACGATCTCTCAGTCTACCACACGCGCATGGACGAGCGATGGCGCCAGCGCGCGGCGGATAAAGCCAATCTTTGATAACCAATTATACGGGCGCATCGCATGCGGGAAAGGCTGTGCATACGTCTGGATCTTAATCGGCTCTATGTTGGGGATGCTAGTGAGGAATGGCGCAATATCATCCGTCGAAATGCCCCACGGCATAGGCGGTGCGGTATAAGCCTTTGTCACTTTCATGCCTTTCACAGTTCGTTTTGAAAATATTGGCGGAATCGCATCGAAATAGAGTTCCGCACCAGCGAAGCGCTGACCGATTTTCGTAAACAGGTCACGGACGTTTTGCTCTTCGAAATACATCAGCAATCCGGCCGCAGAAATAAATGCGATGCGCCCCTCCGGAATCGCATCCATCCAACGATGGTCTAAGGCCGAATAGGCGAGCGCATGCGTGGTGGCGCCGTCCGGCAACATTTGTTTCCGGGTTTCGATTGCTTCTGGAACATCGACGCTAAACCATGGGATGTTCGGCTCGCCCAAGCGCCAATAAGCCGTCTCTAAACCTTCTCCGAGCGCGATGATGCAAGCCTTATCGCCGATGCGGTCAAGAAACGATTTGATCAAGTCATCGCCATACCGCGCGCGGATGCCATGGCCTCGATTCGGACGACCGAAGGTGCCGCGGAAATCATATTCGATCTCGCCAACCAATCGCGCAGACCAGGCATCTTCGATCAGTCGATCACGCCGTTTGGTTTCATTCGCCCTTTGCCATAAGGGCCACAACATGGTTTCTGGAACGCCCGTTAGGGCAACGCGTTTCGCGTTTGTCATCGGAGTCATAGCTCAGTTTTTCACTCCCTCTTCCTGTCGACAAAAGCGTGGCCCCGGCTTCAGATTGATCCGCCGATCCGACCCGGTTCGCCCGGCTTCGAGACCCCAGACGCGTCAGCATCTCTGGCATCCCGGATCGGGATTGTGCGCGCCGCTCTGCCGCATCGCTATCTCAATCCAATTCGACCTCTACCAAATTCACATTGAGAATGATTATCATTAACAATAACACAATGAGATTTCAAGCCCCCGATCGTGGCATGGTGTGCCGCCAAACCGGACCGTGCTCGGATCAATCGTGGCCGTGCTCAACCGATTGGGCGTTTCATCGACTTCGATCCGGATCGCGCGCTCAGCCTTGCTGCGACGTCTGCAGTTCGCTTTCGATCGCACGCGTGAAGAGGTCAATGCCAGCCACAGCGCGGTCCCGGACAGAATTTGTCAAAATGCGCTCAGCAGCGGCTTGAATGCCCGGATCCGGATGGGTTGGCAGACCGCTCGCTTTGAACAGGTCAGGATTTGCGTTTCCATTTCGCTTCGCTGCCGCAAGATCTGAGAGGGTCACCATCAATGTGAACGAAACTTGCAAAATCGTGGCGGCCCGTTCTGGCGTAAGTCCGATCGAGGTGCCGAAATGAATGTACATTTGAAACAATCGCAACCCAGCATTGGATCCGGTCAGGCCAAAATGGGTGATCATATGGCCTGCGCCCTCATATGCCGATAATTGATCGAACAAGGATAAGGCCAATTGCCGGATGCGATTTTGCCATGGTTCGGACGGATCAAGGAAATGTGCGACGGTCTCTTCCATCAAAGCACGCTCTAAAACCTGATCAAGTAGCGCCGCTTGTAAGACCCGCTTATTCTCATAGAAAAAGTAGATCGAGTTGGGCCACGTCTGCAAATCGGCGGCGAGATCGCGCATTGAGAAATCAAAACTGGTCCGGCGGGCCAATGCGTCCGCCGCCGCAAGGATTTCTTCTTTAGAGAGTGACCAACGCCGCCGCTTTGCCATGCCGGACACTGGCAAGAAAGAGCTTCAATGTCGATAAATCGTGATCGAACGGCGCGACACAATTTCGTGACGCGCCGTTCATTTGAGCAATTCAGGGACTAGAACGTGATTTGGTAAGCGAGATTCACCGCACGGCCCGCTGCCGGATTCACCCGATCATTAAACAAGCCATTATTGGCATAGGTCTGACTGGCGGGCGTCAAATATTGCCGGTCAAACAGATTGGTGACCTGCACGCTTAAAACGCCATAAGGCAGTTCGATCTCTGCCCCGACATCGAAAATCGCATAACCGGTAATCTCATAGGCGTCCGTGCCATCCTCGAAGGCGCTGTCGCGATTGCCAATGCCGTACGCCAAGAAGTTAAGCTCGACATTCTCGTTCAGGTCATAGGTCCCAGCCAAGGTGGCTTTCCAAGGCTGGATCTCAAGTCCCGACAAGGCCGTAAAGTCGGCCGGACCATCCCCATCTTCATCAGCCTCACCTTCGCTCCATGAGAATGTACCAAGCAGATTAAACCGGTCGCTGACATTCCAATCGGCAGTCGCCTCGAACCCATAAATCCGCTCCGGCGCGCGCAAATACTCACTGAACCCGGTGCTGGCATCGAACACGAATGTCTCGCCAAATTCTGACTCTGAGTAGAAGGCGGACAGTGAATAGATGATGTCACGGGTCTGGCCCCGCAGCCCGAGCTCATAATTGTCGATGTTTTGCGGCTCGATCGCGACATCGCTTTCCAGCGGCGCATCCGGCGGGACCAGTCGCGACACTTGGTTGAGGCTCGGCAATTCGACCGACTGAGCGAAATTTGCGAAGCCGGTTATGTTTGGGTTGAAATCAAAGGTCGCGCCAATATTAAAGGCCAGGCCATCCGACGAGCCTGATCCGCCGGGTCGAAACACAGGGTCGCCATTCTCGTCGCGAACGAACTCAAAAGTGCGTTGGCCTGCCTCGATGACAAATTCTGGCTCTTCGTAGCGGACGCCGCCCGATACGCGCAGCTGATCTGTGGCTTGCCATTCGACCTGTCCGAACACGCCATAGGTTTCCAATTGGAAGGGAAAGAGGAACAGCCGGTTGAACAGAACGGTATCCAAATCGCGATCCCCGGCGACGCCTGTGGCGGGGTCAACATCATAGGTGATCGAGCGCTGAGCCTGGAATTGGTCATCATAATCGAGCCCGACCAAAAGGCTCACATCATCGGTCATGTCGCGAAAATATTGTAGCCGGAAGCCCTCCCGGCCAAAGGCTTGAGTGGTTTGATAATTGTTCGGGAAAATCGGAAAGGTTTGCGAAACTGCAAAGATATCGATGATTGGGCTGACCAAAAACTCGTCTGCTTCATAATACAAAGCGGAGAAGTCGCCGCCGAAGAGATCCGAATTGTCATATCGGACACTCCACATTTCTCGCTCGTTTTCAGGCGGGAATAGGCCATAGTTAAACGTCGACTGGTCATCGCTCAGAACCGCGATCGCTTGGCCTTGATCATTGGCGATGAAATCATATTGGCGGCCATCTTCTTCCAATTCGGTACGATTGAAAAAGCCTTGGACGCGTTGGGTTGGCGTGATGTCGAAACCCGCCTTCACAAAATAGTTGGTGGTGTCATAAAAGCCGTAATAGGTCGGCCCGGAAATATCGCCATTGCCGTCAAAGACTCCATTTTGCTCCTCATATGTCAGCGCGGCGACATAGTCGAACTGCCCGAGATCCCCCGATGCCAGAGCCGTCGTTGTATAACTCAAAGACTCGTCGCCAAAGGGTTCGTCAGCGCCGGGGAAGAACGTGACTTGCTGGCGCAGCGTCAGCTCAATCGGTGTTTCGGCGGCATCTTTGGTGAAGAATTGCACCACGCCGCCCGACGCGCCAGCGCCATAAATCGAGGTTGGACCGTACAGCACTTCGACACGGCCCAGCGTGAGCGGGTCAAACTTGGTCAGCGGGCTGGTTCGGAAGGCTGAGCCGCCATTATAGTCAAGCGGCACGCCATCGACAAGAAATTGCGGCGCCCGCCCGCGCAGCGTGTTCGTGCGTACCAAGTCAATGCCAGTCGGCGCCCCGAACCCTGGCACTTGAGTGCCTAAAAGATCGACGACATTTGCAGTCTTCACCAGTTCATTGTCGATCGCGTTTTGATCGATCACAATGACCGATCGGGCAATTTCATTGATCGCCTGCTCTCGTCGGCCAGCGGTAATGACAACTGTGTCCAGACGGGTAACGGCACTCGCCTCGGAGTCTGTTGCAGTGTCTGCGTCTTGCGCGGCGGCGAGACCGGTTGGCATTGCCGATAGGACCAACGTTGAGGCTGAGAGTAAGGCCCGTCTGGCACGCTGATATTTAAGTATTAGCACGATTTTCCCTTTCCAATCTTGATGCGACGAACCGATCCCGTACGCCGTAATCGGATTGGATATGCAACTCATTCGCAAAAAGGAAAGGGTGGTTCTTGAGTTTTTGCAGTCTGTTGCGTTCCCGTCACACCGCGCTGCAGCGGCGCATGGCAAAGCGCGCAAGTGTCTTAGAGCAATGGCAGGTTAGAGCTTACACGCTTTCAAGGTGTGAACGATTGTCATTCGCAGGAAATGCATTAGCTCACCTAAAGGAGCGTCATCAGGTGCATCATCACTTATGGTTTCTGCAAAACTCACCTTTTGGGACACGTTTCCCGAGAAATGGAAGACCCTTCTTTCGCGGTCTTATCGCATCCTATTGGCCTTTGTCGGGGCGTATTTATTGACCTCGGCGTTTATTGGCGCGTTGGGACGGGGACTGTCGGCACTCGGCATGAGCCCAGGGGAAGCCACCTACACAGGTCTCTTATTGGGAATGCTTTTGTTCTGTGGCTGCGTCGTGTGGGTCGCCGCCACAAAATACATCGTCCGATTGAGTGTGCTGATCGTCGCACTGACAGGGCTGTTAAACTTCTTTATCTCTCATCTTTCGACGCCCGGAGCTTAAAGGGAATGCAGATCTCTCGCGAATTTCGCGCTTCAATGAATTGGCTTCACACCTGGCTCGGGATCGCCTTATCGGGCGTCTTGTTTGCAATCTTCTGGATGGGCACGCTCACCGTCTTCCATATGGAAATCAATCGCTGGATGATGCCTGAGCTACGCGGCGGTGTGACCCTTGATGCGCCTATCGATCCAATTGTTATGCCGATCATTGAAGCGACCGATCCTGAGACCCAAACATCGATTTTCATCCGGCGTGCCAGCGAGCGCGAGCCCTTGGTTCGGGTGATTTCATTTGGCGGCGGCGAGCGTCAGGACCTATGGTTTGAACCCGAAACCGGCGCCCCGGTAGAGCGCACACAAAGTCTTGGCGCTAGCGGGTTTTTCTATCCTTTCCATTACAGCTTGCACATCAGCTGGCTGGGGCTCGGCTATTGGATCGTTGGATTGGCGGCCATGGCGATGTTAGTGCTGACCATCTCTGGGATTTTTATCCATCGCAAAATCTTCCAAGACTTCTTCACGTTCAGGCCGCAGAAAAAGGCGCGACGGTCAACTTTGGATCTACACAATCTGACCGCCATCGTCGCGCTCCCATTTCACATTCTGTTTCCGCTCTCGGGGGTCTTGATCTTCGCTTTGATCTACTTCCCGAACGCGATGACGCAGGCGCATGACGGCGATCGACGCGCATTGATAGAGGAGAATAATGGGTTCTACATACCCGACTATCTCGGCAAACCTGGCCCACTGCCGAGCAGCATGGATGCAATTGTGGCCCGCGCGGAGGCGATTTGGACGGAGCGTGATGAACAACCCGCCCGGGCCGACGGATTAAGAATCGCCCATGTCGGAGATGCCGGATCGGAAATTATGGTCCAACACGTTTTCCCCGAACGTAAAGTGGCCATGTCTCAAGGCGCTATCAGCTTTTCCGCGAAAACGGACGAGATCGTACGCGACTTTCAACCGAGGCCCGTGCAAAATGTGTCCGCTTGGATGGAAGGCGCGCACTTTATTCGCTTCGACAGTTGGGCGGTACGATGGCTGTTCTTTTTTGGTGGGCTGGCCGGCACAATGATGATTGCCACCGGGCTTTTGTTTTGGATGCGTGCGCGCATGCGAAAAGGCATGGAGCCTGCCAGTGTGCGTGTCGTCCGGGCGCTGACAATCGGATCCACCACCGGAATGATCGCCGCCAGCGCTGCGTTTTTGATTGCCAATCGTAGTCTGACCAATGACTCAGCCGCATTCGGCCTGGATCGATCCTTGCTCGAAGTGCTCGCCTTTTTCGTAGTTTGGATCATGAGTTTCATTCATGCGGGACTGCGCGATAAATATGCCTGGAAAGATCAAGCTTGGGCCATCGCATTTGCCGGTTTGGCGGCCATGAGCCTTAATTGGGCAACCACAGGCGATAACCTCTTCGTCTCGCTGTCTTCTGGGCAATGGGCTGTGGCGGGGGTTGATTTGGCTCTGTTTGCGTCATTTCTGATCGCGGCCAAGAGCGCCCTGCACCTCGCACGCGTGCAAGCAAGAGACCCAGAGTTCAGCGCAAAGACTCTCAGCCGCGCGCCCAAACCCGTCGCCGCGGAATGACGATCTTGCTGTCGATCAGCATATTCCTCCTGACCGCCCTCGCCTGCTGGTTTGGGTTGCTTTTGATCGCCCTTAGCCAACCGCGAAATTGGCGCACGCTCGGGTTAGACGGCGCTGTCTTGCGCATTGCGCGGCCGCTGGGTTGGGCGCTTCTGGTCGCCGCTTTTGGCTTAAGTTGGCTGCGCGATGGAATGAGCTTCGCGATGCTGATCTGGCCGATGTTGATCGCCCTCTCGGCAATCTCCATCGCGCTTCTCCTCGCCCACCGTCCGTCGATCCTGCGCGTCTTTGCGAAGATGATCCAAACCCAACCGGACAACCGCTCGCTCGGTTCGCCTAATTGATCCCGCGCTCTAATCGCAGTTTGTCGGCTCTGTCTTTGATCCTACCGCCACCATTGGGCAATCGCCCGACCCAGAAGAGCGACCAAAGCATCACAAAAAATGACGGCAAGATCCAAAATACAATAAACACGCCGATGGCGCTTTGAATGGCATGTGCGCGCTGGCTAATCGTCTCATAATCGATGTCGGGCAGATGCCGATCCCATCGATTTTCAATCGAGTCGCGATAATCGCGCAGGCTCGATCGACGCGTTGAGGTGAGAAACTCGCTAAATTGAAAAAATGAGGTCAAGCGGCGCGACAGCTGGTCCAGTCCGGCGGTCAGGCGGGCGCGTTGATCGGTATTGAGCGATACGCCGATTTCCTCTAGCTGCGCATTGACCAAAGCAGTCCGTTGCGCATCTTCGATCGCTAAGTCCCTTGCAGCACCGGCTGAGTTGGCATCGGCACGGGCCGCAAAAAGCCTTAGCATGACATCGCTCGAAAGCGTCTTATAGACCTCTCGGCGCTCAAAATCGATCGCCATCTGCTTTGGATTTACGCCGGCCTCTTTGAGCTGGTCCGCTTCGATCGCGACATCATAATCATGCCCTCCCGACAACGCGCCGAGAACGAAACCGCCACCCGCGAACATCAAGGGCAGAATCACCAAGAGCGCCCAAATTGGACTGCGTTTCGCATTGGCAAGCCGGCGGGAATGCAGGACAAAGGACATCAAGCCTGTGACAATGACAAATAAGGGGAATCCCCACACAGGAATGGCGCTAAACCCGGTTTCGTCGGCCCCCGACAGGGTCAGCAAGAAGGTCACCGCTAAAGGCGCAATAAACACGATCAACCGCGTAAAAAAGAGGCCCGTCCAAATCCGTGTAAAATGCAAGCGCGACGTTTCACCCAAAGGGTTGAACATGGCCGCAAGCCAATTCAGACGTGCCGGATCGTCGGATGGATCCTCCAACCACGGATAGGCGTCGTTTTGCTGAGCTATACCCTGTTCCAAGATTCAAAGTCCCTATTGGCGGCGCGATACATGCGAGTGATAGTAAGTCGCGTCTATGAATCAATCCCCTTCTTGATCCAGCCAGACAAAGGATCGCCGTCAAAGTCGCAATCCCGCTTGGTCCGTGCTTGCTTTAAAGCCGCGGTCTTGATCTGAGATCACGCGTCGAGCCGCGGCGGCCAATCGTCGGTCAGTTTGGCGACTCGTAGACCATGAATTCCCAGTCTGATTGATAAGGTGATGAGAAATCCCCAGTCGCGTCCAAGGTCGGTGCAGGTATGTAAGCCCAGCCGACGCGGCCATTTCCGAGATAGACCATCTCATCCTGACCGCCCCAGCCTGTCGCGGTCATTTCGAATGGTTCGGTCAGCGCATTCCCCTCGGCGTCGATTTCCATCAGATAATAAGCCTTAGGGTGAAGGGTGTGCTTGCCAGCAAAGCGTTTCAGCTGATGGCCATCGCTGATGCATTGAAACTTGGCCCAGCCGAGCAAGTAGCGGCCATTTTGCAAATCTGTCATTTGCGGCGCGCCAAGCATACAGTCGGGATCTTCGACGATCCATTTCACATTTTGGTAATTGCCATCAATCCTCGCGCGGCCAAGATCAGAGACTTTAAGAAGGCCAATTCGCGTCAAGTCGGTCGGCAAGACCTGCCCGCCTTGCCAAAAGTTGCCACGGAAGGCCGGATAACGTTTGCGGCCATTATTATAATAGTACTCTTCCATAAAAGCCGCTTCGCAGTGTAGCTCCCAATACCAGCTGCACGCGTCAAACCCGCGCATTGGCTCTCCGCGGCTGATCGCAAACTCTTCCGCTTCCTGTATGAAGGCCTGGAATTCGGGCTTATCGAGTGGGATCACGGGCGCGCCAGAAAGCACCATAATGGAATGCTTATCATCGACCGGGATCACTTTGTGCGCGCCGCCATTGGTCACCCCTCCCGAGCTCGAGGCCACGAGGTAACCCTCATACCCGCCGAAAATATCTTGGTATTCGTTTTTGATCCCAATGGCACCGCCATTGCCAAGCCAATAGCGATTGAAGTCACTGGTACAGAGCGCTGCAAAGATCCCATTAAACGGATTGAAGAAGGCGCGCATATGCATGACATGGCCATTGGCACAGTCCCATGTAAACCCACGCGTTTCGTCAGGGTCGAGGGGATGGCGGCCATTCAGGACCCAGCCGTCGCGTTCGACGACGACGAGGGCGCCGCTCTTGTGGCGCCCGCCATTATTGTCGAACGAATTGGTAATGAACGCTGCGCCGTAGGCGTCTTGGTCTTCGGCATAGACCAGAGAGGCAGCGCCGGCTTGAGCCCCGCCAACGGCTTTGTGAATCACATAACGATCCGGCTGGCTTGAAAGGCTCACGTCATCCCATTCGAGCAACCACATCTCGCCATTATAGAGGTATCGCGCATTGCGATCGGCGGCGGCAATATTTGAGTTATTGTTAACCTGGGTTTTGTTGTTTGGCTGATCGAAAGTCGAGATGTTGCTCTCTTCGACCAAATCGCGCGTGAAATACTCAGACTCTGAAACGGGGTCTTCGAAATCGGTATTGCAAAGCACGGCAACGCGCGAACAGTCGCTGCTCACCGCAATACCATGCGTTTCCTGGCACAGATCGACGCGGGTTTCATTGCCCGTGCGGCGCAGGGATTTGGTGGCAGGGTCGTAGACGGTCTCGAACACAGACCCGATGGTCGGAATATCCGGATCTTCGGTTTGGCTCGGATCCTCGAGCGTCATTGAAACGAACATGCGCGGTGTATCCGTATTTGTCGCACACGCGGCGAAATAGGTGCGGATTGGCAACTGCTTCGGATGGCGCCCGGTCAGGTCTTTCGTTGTGCCAATATAATGCGCGAATGACTTTCGTTCGGCGGCGTTTCGCAGCCCGCCTGGCAATTCGCCTGACGTGGCTTTCGAAACCGACCCGTCAATCGAGGTGGAAACCGGGGGTGCGGGCGACGGGGGCGCTGGCGGGGACGGTGGCGATATGGTTGGTGTCGACGGGGTTGAAGATCCGGCCAGGGCGTCTGGCGTCGTGCCATCGCCGCCCCCTCCACCGCCGCAAGCTGTCAGCGCCATAAGCGCTGCGCTCAACGCAATTACAGGGTTGGTGCGTCTCATGCTCTGGGTCCCCTCGCACAATTGTCGCTTGCGAGGTAGGCGACCCTTGTTAAGGCGCAGCAAAATCTAGGCGCACAATTTCACCGATTGGGTTAGTCAATCGGCAAGCGACTCGGCGAAGGTTAGCCGGTTTCCGAACGGATCCGTCAAAGTCAGCTCTTTCATGCCCCAAGGCATCTCTTGCGGCGCGCCAGGGCGGGCATTCTTGTACTGTTTCGCGCGCCATTGATCGGCCAGCTGATCTAATCCCGAGGCCTCAATGCGGACATGTGCGCCCGGCGTCGCATCGCCAAAATGCTCACTCAAATGCAGCACGCAGCCATCTTTTTCGATCCCGAGATAGTATGGTGCAG
>JBCCXW010000101.1:0-12659 GCA_039191105.1 Pseudomonadota bacterium | reverse complement strand
TCGCGGCCAGCGCTTCGATTTGCCCGAGCGCCCCGACCGGCTTTGTCTTCCCATCAAGCGCGGCGGCGAGCGTCTGTTCAAAAGCTTCAGACTCAGACTTCATCCCGGCGCCTTAGCGCAGTCGCGCGGATTGACAAAGTTCGGATGATTGTCGGTCTTAGCCGCGGACCAAGCGAAGGCTCTAAACATGAGCGCCACCAATTACGCCACTTAAAGTCGTTTTTGACGGATTTGCCGCGATATATGGGCCAGTCCCTGTTCCTCAGAAACCACATCGAAATCCGGAACGCAGACTCCCGTCAGTCTAAGATTGCGAATGGGTTGCAATTGCATAACCGCCAGTATAGCGGTTCGCACATCTTGGACAAAAAGGGAAAGAGATGTTTAAAGTTACCACGGTTGCCTTTGCTATAGTTCTGGCGTCGGCCGCAGTTTGGGCACAAGATGTTGAAACAACAGACACAGACGATGAAGCTCGTCTGGGCACAATCATTGTCCAAGGCACCAAATTCGAACAGTCCCTTCAAGATGTTACGGCAAGCGTCGCGGTGGTCACGGCTGAGGAAATTGCGCGTGAGCCGATTATCGATCTATATGATATCGTCGACCGAATTCCCAATGTTAACGGCGCACTTGGGCAGCAAGGCTTTGTCATCCGAGGGATCGATCAAAGGGGCGCTGGCGGGAGCAGCTTGACGGTTACGGTCTTCGTCGATGATTCGCCCCTGGGCAATCAAACAACCTTTTTTGGTCCGCTCGACAGCTGGGACCTCGGTCAAGTCGAGGTTTTTCGTGGACCGCAATCCACCAATTTCGGCCGGAACTCGATCGCCGGTGCCATTTATCTCCGGACGCGCGATCCGAGTTTTGAAAGGGATGCTCGCGGTCGTTTGGAAGCGGGAACGAATGGTATTCTACAAGTGTCAGGCGCCTATGGCGATACACTAGTCGACGATGTCCTAGCGTTTCGTGTGTCAGCGAGCCACCGCGAGAGTGATGGCTTTATCGACAATACGTTTCTCGGCGAAGACGCGGACGCGACGGAGCAAACAACCGGCCGGTTTAAGCTCCTATTCGAGCCAACTGACAATATCTCCATTATTTCGACGACTTCATACACGGAGCATTCGGCTGGCGAAGACGTTGTGGTTCCAAACAATGGCGATCCGAGCCAAATCCTCGATGCGAGCGATGTAAGCCGCACCGTTGCCTACAATATTCCTGGGCGCGAGGGCACAGAAACGTTTATTCAATCGGTCAATGCCGCTTGGGAGATCTCAGAGCGTTGGGATCTCACCTCGATCACGACCTATCAGGAATCTGATTACTTTCGCCTTGAAGACTTTGCGACGGATCCAAACCTTCCTGATGACAACCCTGAAATCGCACTGGATCGGACCGGCGACGATGAGGTCTTCACGCAAGAATTTCGGTTGGGGTATCAGGGCGACCGACTGAAAGGCGTGCTCGGAGCCTATTACCTTCAGTCTGAGTCCGGTTTCGACGACACGTTCTCCCTGACCGGGGCGATTTTAAACCCAGCGCTCGACTTCGTTATCATTACTCGTGATGGCGCGAGCCGCGAAGAAGTCACCAACACTGCGGTATTCTTTGACGGCGAATATGAATTGTCAGATTCGTTGGACCTCTTGTTCGGCTTGCGCTATGATCGTGAGGATCAGGATGACAATGCGCTGGGCGATACTTTCATCGCGAACCCAGAACAGGTGCCCGCATTTCTGCAAGCGCAATTCGCGCCGTTTTTGGGTGTGGTCAATCCAATTACAGAAGCCGAATACGAAGCTGTGCTGCCGAAGCTCGGCCTTCGCTGGCGGACCAATGAAAATGTAACGCTCGCCTTTGTTGCACAACGCGCTTATCGGGCTGGCGGTTCGGATGTGAACTTTATCAGCGGCGGGGTCATCGATTATGATCCGGAATACATCAACAATTACGAGTTTTCCGCGCGGACCAATTTTCTGGATGGTCGTCTCAACTGGAACACGAATGTTTTCTATAGTGACTATACCGATCAGCAAGTGACGGAATCTTTCCCGCCGCCGCTGCAGAATTTCGGTTTCACGGTCAATGCAGGTGAGTCGGAATTGTATGGATTTGAGACCGATATCACATACGCAGCGACACCTGAACTGGAAATCTATGGTGGGTTCGGATACTCATATACTGAGTTTATCGAGTTCTCCGATACCGCATTTCGCGAATCCAATGGCGCGTCTGGAACCGATTTCAGTGGCAACCGTTTTCCCTACGCGCCGCGCTATTCGGCGAATGCGGGGATCTCTTACGCGGCTCCGTTGGGCTGGTTCGGCGGCTTAGATGCAAACTATCAATCCGACCAATATGCGAATAATATTAACGAACCCGTCGACTTTGCCGGTGAGCGGATTGTCGTCAATGGCCGTCTTGGGTATCGGTTTAGCGATGCTGTGACCCTGACGGCGCTCGCCAAAAACCTACTCGATGAGGACTATTTCGTTTTCGTCAATCGGGGGAATCCAGCGGGCCAGACGGCGCGGCTGGGGGATGAGCAGACGCTGGCAATTCGTTTGGACGTCGATTTTTAGCGCAGGAAAGGACGCGGCAGGTGCCATAGCGCCTGCGTCGTGATCAACTCGAATGCTGATTGTATTATCTTCAACCTGTCTGCTTTTTGCTGCCTGTGCGTTGCTCTATCAAGCCGATGAGCGGCGCTCGGCCTTTGCAATTGTACGTGGATCGAAACGCTTAAGGCTCGGTCTGCGGGCGGCAGCGATGCTTGTTTTCATCGCAACTCTGATGATGACGGCAACATTGCAGGGTTGGGAGCTCGGCATCCCGGTTTGGCTCGGTATTTTCAGCTTTGCGTTTGTCGCCGGATTGTTTTTGAGTGCGCAAAAACCGGACTGGCATCCAAAAACGGCATTGGTTTCGGGTGCGATCGGGATTGTATTGGGATTAGGAGCTTTGATCATATAAATGGGGATGTTCGGACTGGCTCTCGCATTTTTGGCCGCGGTTGGCTTGGGTGTGGCATTGACCAAATGGATGCAGCACCGCCCGCGATGGATGGGCTTTGCAGCCTTCCTCGTGATGTTGGGGAGCATTATTGTTGCCTCCGTGCTCGGCTTCCCGGGGAGCGATTTAGGCCGGGCGTTGTTCACGTTTGGACTGGTGACGGCGCTGACCGCTTGGACGGTGCATGCGCCGCGGCTTACGAGTGTCATCCTCTGGTCATTGGTCGCGTCCATGTTTCTGAGCGCTGCCCTGATGTTGACCCTTCCGATCGAGTTCCGGGCACTTGCTTTGTGGATGGCGCTGGCGGTTTCCCTGATCTGGGTCGCCTTCCAGTTTTGGTGTTATTGGGATAAACACGGCTGGCGAGTGGCTTCCGGACTGATCGTTGTATCTATGATAAGCGGCTACATCGTTTTCACCACGCCACCACCGGCATAAAGGGACCTCGAATATGGATCGCGCGCGTCACCTTCGGAATTACGACCTACACTCTTGGGCCGGCATTACGCTGGGCTTGATTGTTTACATTGTCTGTTTCAGCGGCTCGTTCGCGCTGTTCGATAATGAAATTAAGACCTGGGAGGACCCAGCTTTGCGGGTGGCGGTGGAGGAAACTCCGATCGATATGAACGACACGTTCGCGACCTGGGTCCAAGATCAGACGGGCGGCGCTGAAGCGGAGTTCATGCGCTTCGACTTTCCGACCACATACGCCCCTTATTATTACGCAACCGTGCATTGGCACGATGAGACGGATACACATTTAGACGCCGAGCAAAGATGGGACGCCAATACGGGGGAACCGATTGCGATCCGTGGCGGCGGTTTGAGCGAGTGGTTGTTGGACTTTCACCGCGATTTTATGTGGCCAGATATGCTCGGCGGCCGCACAGTCGGCCGGTCATTGGTGGGCATTGTCGGCATCGTTTTGATGCTGGCCATTTTAACCGGCATCATCGCTCACACGAAGATCCGAGAAGAAGCCTATGCGATGCGGCTGAAGCGCTCGCAGCGCTTGAAATGGCAAGACAGCCATAAAGTGGTCGGGCTATGGGGGTTGCCTTTTTACATTATGATCGCCTTCACCGGGGCATATCTCGGTATCATTGTGATTGTGTCGCAATTGATTGCCGGCATCGCCTATAAAGGCGATGTCGAAGCGCTCGTTGAAGCCGTCCTCGGCCCGCCGTCCAAACCCGCGGGCGAGCAAGTGCAAATGATCAGCCTCGATGAGTTGCGCGAAATGCAGCACCCGGAGTCAGGCAAAGACCCGTACATGATTATTATGCGGAACTATGGTGATGCCGCCGCTGAGTTTGACGTCTTCTACCCGGCGGCCAGCCGTTTGACATTCTCAGACGTGATCTGGATCGATGGGGCGACGGGCGAGCCTAGCGCGCCAAACCCCTTCCGTGAAGAAACCGCCGCGATGCGGGTCTCAAACGCGGTGACGCCGCTGCATTATGGAACCTTTGGCGGCATTTGGCTGAAATTCTTGTACTTTGCTTTGGGCATGTCCCTGGCCGTTGTCACGGCGCTCGGATCGATGATGTGGATCGAGCGGCGCAAGCACGGCAATGATGGTGATAAATCGCTGACATTCTACAATCGATTGGGCCATTTCAATACCGGGATCGTCATGGGTCTGCCGGTTGCGACCATGGCGATTTTCTATCTCGATAAGCTCTATGTCGGCGCGGAGAGTGCCCGGATCATCGCGACCGGTTGGACCTTCTTCGCGGTCTGGGCGTTGGGCTTATTGTATGCGTGCGTGCGCCGCGATGACTATCGAACCACGCGCGAATTGCTCATCGTGACGGGCGGGTTGGCAATCGGCATACCCGTGCTCAACGGCCTGGTGACGGGGCAGTGGTTTCCAGCTTATATCGGCGCGGGTCACTCGGTCGCTGCTTGGGTCGATGTGGCGATGCTCGTGGGCGGTGCCATGACGGTCTTGGCCGGATATCTGGCGCCTGCGGAACGTCTCGACAAACAGGCGCGGCGCGCAAAAGCGGCGGCTGCAAAGAAAGCGGCGGCAGACCAAGAGGCCGCCGCCGTTCCCGCCGAGTAGAAAAATCTCGGCTTAGTTCTGAACTGCGAGCACGGCATTAGATGCCGCAACCGTGACGGTCGCCAAATCAGCGTCGAGCGAGTCCGGACGAACGGCGCTCGGATAGGCCTCTGCTAGCGTGGCAATCGCTTCTGTAATCGCGGCCGCAGCGGTTGTATCCTCAGCTGCAATCGCATCAGCGCTGTCCAGGAATACTGCTTCGCCAGCTTTGTAAAAGCCATAGCCATCAAGGTAAGGTTCATACGCGTCTGAGTCTAAAGCGATGCGATACATATCAGCGGCCCGTTCGATTTGATCGACAGCAACGCCCGCAGCGACGCTGGCATCACTCATATCCGTCGCCGGCGCTTTTTCGGCTGCGGTCCGAAGCGCAGCGATGATCGCATCCGCGCGGACGCCGATTTCCTCAGTGGTCTCTCCGGCAAAGATGGCCGCAGAGGTTTCGGTCAGAAGATCGCTGAAATCGGTCACCCCGAGTTGCTCAAACACCGGTTGGATGTCGAACAGGACTTCTGAGACTGGGTGTGCAAACATTTCTGCCGCAGCGTCGTTTTCGCCAAGCGCATGCGCGTCGCGGGCCGCGATGATATGCGCTTCTGTGATCGCCAGAGCCGACAAAAACACAACCGGATCTGTCGCTGCCTGCGCGATCGCGACGCCGCCTTCGCCCTCTCCGCCTTCACCTTCGCCTTCGCCTTCACCCGCAACCGCGGCTGGGGCGGGGGGCGTTTCGGCCGTGACTTCGGTTTCTGTATCGCCAGCTGGCGCTTCAGGGCTTCCACAGGCGACAAGCGTTCCGCTCGCCAGCGCCGCGCCAAGCCCAAGTTGGGTCCAACGTTTAAAACTTGTTGTCATCGATGCTTCCCTAGCTTGTTTACTTCAACCACACGCCCACTATGACCAAATTGAAAATCATTCGCAAGTAGGAATTCGATGCTCATCACCATCGCTCATGTGCTCGACGAGGACGCGCTTCAAAACGCACTGGATCTGATCTCAACTGTGCGCTGGAAAGATGGCGCGGAAACCGCTGGAAAGACGGCGCGGGCGGTAAAGCGCAATATGCAAGCCGACCTGACCAGCCGGACGGGGGTTAAGCTTCGAGATCTGCTTGTGGCTGCGATTTCAGGGCATCCCGTGTTGCAGGCCGCGACTCAGCCCGCGCGCTTTTCAAAGCTCCTGGTCAGCAAGACGGCGCAGACGGGCGGATATGGTCTGCACGTCGATAATGCGTTTATGCCTCATGCCGATGGACAAATGCGAACCGACGTCTCGTTTACGCTTTTCCTGTCATCGCCGAATGATTATGAGGGCGGCGAGCTACAGATTGAGCATGCTGGACAATCGATGCGCCTGAAACCCAATGCGGGCGATTTAATCCTTTATCCCTCAACCAGCTTGCATCAGGTCAATGGGGTGACCTCGGGAACGCGCCTCGCAGCGGTTGGATGGATTGAAAGCCGGGTTCAGCGCGCCGATGATCGCGAAACATTGTTCGATCTCGCCAATTTGAAGGCACAACTCGCGACGGCTTACGACCCACAATCACCAGAAATGCTGGTCGCGGCAAAACTGTACGCGAACCTATTGCGCCGCTTCACCTGATCAGCGATGGGTGAGCGGGCCCGTCTAAGCGGCATGCTCCAAACTACCAGCCGACCGGGGCTGCGGGCAGCCAGGCCACTGCTAACAAGCTGTCCCCATTCGTCCGGTCGACATTTCGAAACAGGACTTCCTCATCCGGGCTGGGTTGAAAAGACAGCTTTGGATAACCGACCGGCCGCCCCGATCCTTTGACGATTCCTGTGGTTTGATCGACGTGAACGTCAAATGCCTCTGCCGCGGCCAATAGGACTTCTTGGTGCCAAGGCGTTAGCGCTTGACCAGTGGCGGGCACGCATGCGGGCGACATGCGGGCAATCGTCCGATATGAAATCGCATGGGCCATGCGCCCGCAAAACAAGTAGGGTCGATCCGAGGGAATGTTGCCGGCATGGCTCAGAACCTCGAGCGCCATTTGTGAGAAGAGGCCGCGTTGTCGGACATTCGGATCAACGCAGCTCATCCCCGCCAACGCCACCACTTCTGTCTCGGACAAGCGCGGGAGTGGCATGACGCGTGTTTCGCCAAACCCAAACCCGACGAGCTGAGACGTGGAAAACGCGAGCGCGATATGTTTCAGCGTGCTGATGCTCTTATCGATATATGCCGGATCTGCCTGATCATAATTGGCATCGAACAGCGCGATGATCTCGTTTTTGTCGCTTAACGACAGCGCGCGTGTTTCACGGACTTCGATTTGAATCTGATCTTCGGTCATGCAGCGCATCCCACGCTTGGTTTAGGTCTTCGAAATTCCTCTCCGATGAGGCGGGCCTTGCCAATAGGCGACGGTGCGTCAGGTCTTGGCCCCGTTATTTCTGCGCTGGCCAAATAGGCGGGGGTCCCAAGACGATAAAAGTCCGTGCACAAAGCAGATGCGCGTGGCAGAACGCGCGCGACACAGCCTGCAGGCCAACAAACACGATGCATAGAAATCAAGACTATACGTTTTCAGTCGCCCCTATGATGGATTGGACCGATCGGCATTGCCGGGCGTTTCATCGGTGCTTGTCAAAGCGGGCATTGCTGTGGTCGGAAATGGTGACGGCTGACGCGGTGATCCATGGCGACCGCGCGCGCCTGATCGGGTTTTCTGATGCGGAGCACCCAATCGTTTTGCAGCTTGGCGGGAATGAGCCCGAGAAAATGGCCGAAGCAGCGCGGATTGCCGAAAGCTTCGGATATGACGAGGTCAACATCAATTGCGGATGCCCATCAGACCGCGTGCAGTCTGGCGCTTTTGGAGCGTGTTTGATGCGATCACCGCGCACCGTTGCAGCCTGCGTGCGGGCGATGCGGAAGGCCGTGTCCCTTCCCGTGACGGTCAAATGCAGGATTGCAGTCGATGATGATCCACCGCGCGCGACGCTCTTCAATTTTATCGACACCGTCACTGACGCGGGCTGCGATACGTTCACCGTGCATGCCCGCAAAGCCTGGCTGAGCGGCTTGAGCCCAAAAGAGAACCGGGACATTCCGCCGCTCGATTATGAGTTGGTCGCAGATTTAAAGGCGGCGCGCCCAGAGCTCAGAATTATTCTCAATGGTGGCATTCAAACGCTGGCGGAGAGCGCCCGCCATTTGACAGTGTTTGACGGTGTTATGCTCGGTCGCGCCGCGTACCAAACCCCTGCCATATTAGGTGCGGTCGATCAGACGCTGTTCGATCCTGATGCCGCAATTGTCGGTCCTTTGAAGGCGATTGCTGCGTATCGACCCTATATCAGAGCCCAACTGGACGCGGGCGTGAGGCTTTCGTCGATGACGCGCCACATGCTTGGACTGTTCCATGGCCGGCCCGGCGCGCGCACTTGGCGGCGGATTCTGAGTGAGCAGGGACCAAAGCCGGGGGCTAGTCTTCAGGTCCTTGATGCGGCATTAGAGGCGATCTCATCGCATAGCATGGCGTAACGCTTACGCGGATGCCTTCGCGATCGATGATTGCTTTTCTAATCAAGGCCTGATACTAAAAAATGTAGCGATCGCTACAAAATTTGCCGGAATCCAAGAAAGCGCCACGATGTCTCACGCCACGCACAAAACCTATTTGAAAATTTCAGCCGTCCTGGTCATGCTTTACGGGCCGATCTTTTTTCTTGGGACGTTCGATCCGACGTCCGAACCTGTCCGTCTCACATTGGATCTTCTGGCTTGGCCGGTCGATGGCGCGCAGACTTATGACCATCCAGATGCAAGATTTATCGGCGCGCTGGCGGGGGGATTCTTGTTTGGCTGGGGGATGCTGATCTGGCACTTGTCCGGGGAGGCGTACGATGCCGCGCCAGAGGCCATCCGCAAAGCGGTCATCACCGGGTTTTTGGCTTGGTTTCTCCTCGATAGCGCAGGCTCGATCACGTCTGGCCATGCATCGAACGCTGTGTTCAACCTTCTCTTTCTGATGGTTTTTGTCGGACCTATGTGGCGCGCCGCAAAAGCCAATCCTGCGTCGTCCACGCCTTAAGCGGCAAAAGCCTCCCGCCGCGACAGGGCTTGTGGTTCATCGCGAGGCGCATACTGTTTCCGCAGCAAAAGACAGTATGAGGAGACCGCCATGATTGGGGTTGTTGCAACGCTCGAGATCCAGGACGGAAAACAATCGGAGTTCGAAACCGTCGCCAAAGATCTCATGGCAAAAGTCAAAGCCAATGAGCCTGGCTGTTTGACCTATCAGCTTTACAAAGCCAAAGGCTCCGACACGACATATATTTTCATGGAACAATATGCCTCAGGCGAAGCCCTTAAAGATCACGGGCAGACCGAGTACTTTAAAGCTGCGCAGCCCGGCCTTGGTGCGTGCCTGGCCGGCGCCCCAAAAATAGAAATGTTCGATATCGTCGAATAGGAGCTTCACATGGACCTCGCTTTTACGCCGGAAGACTTAGCCTTTCAAAAGGAAGTGCGCGATTGGATCGCCGCAAATTATACCGATGATCTGAAACGCCGAAACGCGCTTTCGAAGAATGGTTATCTCGACAAAGATGGCATGCTCGAATGGCAACGCAAGCTCGACGATAAAGGCTGGTTCGTCGCCAATTGGCCAGAAGAGTTTGGCGGTCCGGGATTGAGCGCGGGACAGCGTTACATTCTGAATATGGAAATGGCGGCCGCCGGTACGCCGCAAACCTCGCCGATGGGCAAGTCGATGGTCGCGCCGGTGATTATGGCCTTCGGCAATGACGCCCAGAAGGCTGAGCATCTGCCAAAAGTTAAACGCTCTGAGATTTGGTGGTGCCAAGGCTATTCAGAGCCAGGCTCTGGCTCGGATCTGGCCTCGCTGCAAATGAGTGCGGTCCGCGACGGCGACGAATATGTCCTCAACGGGTCCAAGATTTGGACCACCCATGCGCAATGGGCCGATTGGATTTTCTGCCTGGTGCGGACCTCGAAAGAGGGCAAGCCGCAAGAGGGCATCAGTTTCCTCATCTTCCCGATGGACTTGCCCGGTATCTCGGTTTCGTCTTTGCCAACCCTGGATGGCCCGACCGATAATCAGCAAGAGATCAACCAAGTCTTCTTCGAAGACGTCCGGGTCAAAATTGAAGATGCGCTGATCGGGGAAGAGAATAAAGGCTGGACCTATGCAAAATATTTGCTGCAATTTGAACGCGGCAATGCTTATGCGCCGGGTCTAAAAAACGCGCTGCAGAAAACCAAGAAGCTGGCCAGCGTGGAGCAGTCTGGCGGTGAGCCGCTCCTCAAAGATCCGGACTTCCAACGCAAAATTGCCGCGATGGAAATGAAGATCGAAGCGCTAAACGCAACGGAACTGCGAATCTTTTCGGCGCTCTCCGCGGGCCAAGCGGTCGGCCCTGAAAGTTCGATGCTAAAGTGTGCTGGCTCGGAAGCCCAACAGGCGATTTCCGAGCTGTCTTTGGAAGCGGTTGGCGGGTATGCCGCGCCGTTTGTGCAAGACACATTTGCCGTCGCGCGGGCCGGTGCGAATAGCGATCTTGCAACGCCAGATTATGCCGGGCCCGTGGCGCCAAGCTATTTCAATTATCGCAAGACATCGATTTACGCTGGGTCGAACGAGATCCAACGTAATATCATGTCGAAAATGGTGCTTGGGCTCTAAGCCAGAGCGCCGATCTGTGAGCCGGCTCACCTAGAAGGCCGTCACGTGGGAGCATCAATGGCCGGGGCATCTGAGCGAAAAGCTGGGATATGGACCAAGCTCGCCTATGGCTCGGGCGCCGCGGCCAATGGGATCAAGAATAACGGCTTCGAGTATTTCCTGCTCTTCTACTATAGTCAGGTACTCGGGGTTGATTCCACGCTTGTCGGCGCGACTTTGATGATTGCCATGGTGGTCGACGGGATCACCGATCCGGTTGTTGGATATTGGTCGGACAATCTGAAAACGCGCTTCGGTCGGCGTCATCCGTTTATGTACCTCGCGATTGTCCCGGTGGCGCTGGTTTACGTAATGGCGTGGAATCCTCCGGAGGGGGTGACGGGAAATGCTCTGTTCCCGTATTTGCTGATGATCACCATTTTGGTCCGGGTCGCTTACACATTTTATGAAGTTCCCAGCAGCGCGCTCGTCGCCGAGCTCACCGATGACTATGATGAGCGGACGTCATTTTTATCATTTCGTTACGTGTTTGGTTGGACAGGTGGAGTCGCGATCGCGGCCTATGCATTGACGTTTTTGCTCGTGGAAACTGAGACGTATGGCAATGGCTTCCTAAACGTCGAGGGCTATCGCGCTTATGGCAATGTCGCTGCAATTGCGATTGTGATCTCAATGTTGGTTTGTGCACTCGGGACGCATCGACAGATCCCCAATCTCAGACCGCCGCCCGAGCTTGGCAAAATCACGCTTGGTCGGATCTTTCGCGAGATTGGCCAAAGCCTTTCAAATAAGTCCTTCCAGGGCCTCTTTTTGGCCGCCTTATTTGGCTTTATGGCGGCCGGTGTGGCGGCCTCTCTGAATTACTATATCAATGGATATTATTGGGAATTCTCCACCGCGCAGACAGGATATCTGACAATCTCAGTCTTTATATCCGCAGCGCTCGCTTTGGTGCTCGCGCCATGGGTGTCGAAGCGCTTGGGGAAGAAGCGCGGCGCAATTATAGTCGGCGCCATTGCATTCTCAGTCGCGCCGATGCCAGTTGTCTTCAGACTGCTCGGTCTAATGCCACCGAATGGGAGCGAGCTCCTGTTCCAAATCGTTTTGGTCGTGACTGTGATCGATGTCGCTTTGATCATCGCCTATCAGATCATCTCCGCCTCTATGATTGCCGATATTGTCGAAGAGAATGAGCTAAAAACCGGGCGGCGCTCAGAAGGCATATACTTTGCCGGCATCAGCTTCATGCGCAAACTGGCGCGGGGCAGCGGTTTGTTCCTCGCCTCGATCGTGCTCGCTGCAGCAGAATTGTCGCGCAATGTGCAACCAGGCGATGTGCCCGCGAATACGCTGAGCTTGCTCGGTGCGGGGTATGCTTGCGGCCTCCTCGCGCTATGGGGAACGGCGATCGCCTTTCTGTTCCGCTACCAAATCAGCCGCGCGGATCATGAAGCCAATCTTGCCGCGCTTAAGCGTGGTCAAGATGCAGCGTCTATGGTTGATTAGACGCCGAGCCCGGCAGGTTGAGTAGGAAACAAAATGTCTGATGTGACCCTTTTGGCCTCGCCGCGTGCGCCTAGCCTTTTGACGCGCATCGCTTACGGCATTGGCGGCGCTGCGGGCGGAATCAAGAATAATGGGTTCGATTATGTCCTCTTATTATTCTATAGCCAGGTCCTCGGTCTCTCAGCGGTTCTGGTCGCGGCCGCGCTCTGGATTGCGCTCGTCTTTGATGCGGTTTCAGATCCCGTCGTCGGCTATTGGTCCGACAATCTAAGCAGCAAATATGGGCGCCGGCATCCGTTCATGTATGCCGCTATGGTTCCGGTTGCGGTGGGATATTTCTTCGTCTGGAACCCGCCGACCGGCCTGGAGGGGTTGGGCCTGTTCGGCTGG
>JBCCXW010000100.1:0-12712 GCA_039191105.1 Pseudomonadota bacterium | reverse complement strand
TGTCGCCGACACGTTCGTGGATCCGAGCATCGACACACCCATTGAAGCACAACCCATCGACCCGCCCACGCTGTCAATGACGTTTCGCGTCAATGACAGCCCGCTCGCCGGCACCGAAGGCGATAAAGTCACCAGCCGCGTGATTTGGGACCGCTTGCAACGCGAAGCCGAGGGCAATGTGGCTCTGAAAGTGGAGCGCTCGGCGGAGGCGGAGGCCTTTATCGTGTCTGGCCGCGGTGAACTGCAATTGGCCGTGCTGATCGAGACGATGCGACGTGAAGGCTATGAGCTTGGCGTTTCGCGCCCCCAAGTGGTCTATAAAGACGGTGCGGATGGCGAACGCTTGGAACCCATCGAAGAGGTTGTGATCGACGTGGATGACGAATTCTCCGGCGCGGTGGTGCAAAAACTTTCCGAGCGCAAAGCCGAAATGGTCGAGATGAAACAGTCCGGCATTGGCCGCACGCGGATGGTCTTTCATGCGCCAACGCGCGGGCTGATCGGCTATCAAGGCGAGCTCATGACCGACACACGCGGCACCGCGATTCTGAACCGGGTTTTCTTTGAGTATGCCCCCCATAAAGGCAAGATCCAGGGCCGTCGCACCGGAACGCTGATCGCCATGGATAAAGGCGAAGCGGTGGCTTTTGCGCTGTGGAATTTGGAAGATCGTGGGCCGATGATGATCCACCCGGGCGACAAGGTCTATCAAGGCATGATCATTGGTGAACACACGCGTGACAATGATCTGGAAGTGAATGTGCTGAAAGGCAAAAAGCTAACCAATGTTCGCGCCTCTGGCTCAGATGAAGCGGTACGCCTGACCCCGCCTTTACAAATGACCCTGGAGCGCTCGCTCGCTTACATCGCCGATGATGAGTTGGTCGAAGTCACGCCTGAAAGCATTCGCTTGCGCAAAGTGCATCTTGATCCGCATGAGCGCAAACGTGCCGCAAAGGCGGCAAACGCTTGAGACATGTTCGTGCTACTCACAAAGGGGCTTTGATGCGGTAGAGCACGCGCTCGGCCTCGCCGGTCACAAACAAATTGCCATCGGCATCCATGGTGATGCCATTGAAAATCTGCGAGGGCGCGAGGCCTGGCGTACCGGGGGAGCCAGCTGGAAATTCCGCCAACGTTTTGCGGCCGCCATCGAATGCAATGTGCAGCACGCGGCTGGCGGATGCTTCGACAATGAACAGGCCTTGATCTGTGATCAAAAAGCCCTCTGGCGCGTCCAAGTCGTGGGCCACGATTTCTGGTTGATCGAGGGCGGCGCCGTCGCGCGCGATGAGCAAGATTTGCCCAAGCGATCTATCGCTGAGATAGAGCCCGCCTTCAAAGGCGAATAGGCCGGTTGGTGCAGGCAAATCCGTTGCCATCGGCACCGGTGCGTCGTCGCCGTGGAGAAACACGCCGCCTTTGGCATGCTCAGCGATGGCGAGCCCGCCCGCATAGCGCACGGCAGCAATAGGTCCGCCGAGATTTGGATAATGCGCGATACGTTTCTGAGCGACGGGATCCCACAGTCTGACATCGCCATCGAACCAAGAGCTGAGGACTAAATACGCGCCATCGACAGAGAGATTGATCGATCCGCCAAGCTCGCCCATGCCGACAACATTTCGGTGTGTCGCCACAGTCTCACCCGTATTGCGATCGAAACCTCGCAGCGCGTGGACATCGGCAACCCAAACCGTGTCGCCCATCACCGCAACACCGCCGGGATGCGCAAGGCCACCTGGCTGCAAAGTGGTGATGCTGCCATCTGCATCGACACGTTTGATGAAGCCGTCAGCATAACTGGAAATGAAAGGCCTATCATTTGCGTCGAAAGCGAAATTATCGAGCCCCGGCTCTAAACTCGCGATGACCGTTTTGGTCTCGTCATCGATACGGAGCAATTCCCCGGTCGCCGTATCGAGCACATGCAAAACGCCCTGGCTGTCAAATTTGATCGCCGCCGGTGTTTCAAAGCCAGAGGCTTCGAGGCGGCGTTCGCCAGTATCGACGTCAAAACTGACCACTTCGCCCCGGAACCAGCGTGGACCATACAGCCGGTCGTCCGGTCCCCAATCCATCCCATTCAAGCCGCAGCCCGGGCCTAAATCGTCGGCGATCAAACGCGGCGGTTGCACGCCTAAGGGGTCGAGCTCATACAGATGGGTGCCGAGAAAACACTGCGATACGAAGAGCCGATCATCGTCGGAAAACGTGATCGGGTTGGGACCGGGCGGCAGCTGCGCCGCGACAATTTTCTCGCCGTCCGGATTAAAGCCCGCCACTTCGCCAGAAAGGATTGAGGTCCAATAAAACGATCCGTCCGATGCAAACGCGACATCATCTGGCCCAATGACGCCATCTGTGACGGTCAGGCGTTTTATCTCTACGCCGGACTCAGGGTCGATGATGGTGATATCAGAGCCAATCACGGAGGTGATATAAAGCAAGCCATCTGGGCCAAAATGAATGCCATTTGCGCCCGCTATGTTCGCGCCAGTGGCGATGATTTCGAGTGTCGGGCCATCTTGAATGGGCTCGATTGGCACGACCGGGTCTTCGACGACCGCTATGCACGCCACTAAACCCGCCGCGAGCCCTATTGATGCCGTTTGGCGCATGGCTTGTTTCCTCCCTTTTCGGCCGCCCCGCAAACGCAGGAGGGCACTGCTGTTTCCGCAGTGTTTCGTCTGGCCTATCAGATCTGCCGATGATGGCAAAGCAGGCGCGGGGCCTACATGCCGTCGCCGTCCTCTTGTTTGGCGGGATCATATTTGGCGAACCAGCCCATGATATTATCAGTCTTGGCAATCAAGCGGGAGGGTCGCCCGGCAATATAATGCGGTGAGCCAGGAATGCGGATCAAAGCGGTATCGACGCCTTTAAGCTGCAAGGCGGTGTAGAATTGTTCGGCTTCCCAAGTGGGTGTGCGCCAATCTTCTTCGCCGACCATCACCATGGTTGGAGTGACCACATTCTCGATCAGCATAATCGGCGACAAGTCCAAAAACGCATCTGGGTTATCCCATGGGTCCTCGCGGATCCAATGACGCCTGACAAACTGCGCGATATCGGCCGACAGCGCCATGGTCATCCAATTGATCACCGGTTTGACGCTGGCCGCTGCGGCGAAGCGATCGGTCTTGCCGACGATCCAAGCGGTCAATATTCCACCGCCCGAACCACCGGTCACGAATAGGCGATCCGGATCAACATATTGGCGCTCGATCAGCGCATCGACGACGGTCATCAGGTCTTCATAATCGAAGCCGGGATAGGCCTTATCAATCGCCATTGCGAAGTCGGCGCCATAGCCGGTCGACCCGCGTGGATTGACATAGACCGTGACATATCCTTCGGCGGCAAAGCGCTGAATCTCGCTGGCAAAATAGGGGCCATACATGGCGAATGGCCCACCATGAATCTCCATAATCATTGGCGCGCTGCCATCGGCTTCGAATCCAGGTGGAAGGGCGATCCACGCTTCGATTTCCAGACCGTCATGGCGAGAGGGCACCTGGATCTCTTCAATTGGGGCCATATCGAGATGGTCCAGCACATCCGAGTTCAGGTCGGTTAGGACCCGATCGTCTACCGATCGGCCTGTAACGGCGATTTCCGACGGCCGGTCGGGCGATCCGGCCGTGTAGGCAATGACCGGCCGGCGGGTGTCTGACACGGTGAACGAGCCGCTCGCATAGGGCCGGCCGATCGACGTGCCGCCGACATTCGTGACCAAAGTCTCGATCGCCCCATCCATCGAAATCGACACCAAATCGATGATGCCGGCATTTTCGATTTGCGCGATTAAACGCCTGCCATTGGGGTGCCATGCGAGGACGTCAAAAGAGCGATCAAAATCAGCTGCGAGCTCCGTCACATCACTGCCGTCGGCATTCATCACAAACAGGTCGACGGGTTGATAGGCTTTGACCAAATCATCATAGCCTAAATAAGCGATCCGGCGCCCGTCTGGCGACACGACCGGACCGAAATCAGGTCCGTCGCGGGTGGTCAGGGCTCGCATCGTCAAATCGCTCAAATCGACGGTGTAGATCTCGCTTTCAATCGGATCGAGGTCACGGTCTTCGGCATCGTTCCCGACTACCAAAAGCGTGTCATCGTCGAGCCATGTGGGCGATCCGAAATCAGCGTCACCGGAGGTGATTTGGCGCGGCGTGCCGCCATTCGTTGACAGCGTGTAAATATGCGTTGCGCCCTCTTCGAGATAGCCGCGTCCGTCAAATCGGAAAGTCAAATCATCAAAGACGCGCACCGGCGGCGCCCATTCGGCGCCATCCGGCTGGGCAATGGGCGTGGCAAAGCTTGGCGTGTCACCGGGCGTAAACATTGTGAAGGCAATGGTTTCACCATCGGGGGACCAGACGGCGTTGCCAGGGCCATGCTCGAATTGCGCCAGAGACACAGATCGATCAGAGTCAAAATAATAGAGACGCAGATCTGGCTTGCCATCGGTTGCTGTCGTATAGATCAATTGTGTTCCATCGGGCGACCAGCGCGGCGCACCTGCGGACGGGCCACCCGTGATCAAAGGCCGATGAGCACCGCTCTCGACATCCAATGTCCACAGATCGCCGCGGTCTTGGTCTTTCAGCTTATCCATCGAGCGGCGGACATAAACAATGGTCTCGCCGTCAGGTGAGATTTGTGGATCTGTGGCATATTCGATGTCGAAGACGCGCTCGGCGGTGAACCTCTTATCTGCGCTTTCGGCATCACCATCGGCCAAGGCGGTCAGTCCGAAAGCGCTTCCGGCAAACCATAAACTCGCGGCGAAAATTGCGCGCATGCTTTCACTCCATCCTATCTGATACGGGACGCCGGTAGCACGGAACCTGCGCAAGTCCCAAGCCTCTCCTTTGCGTCTTCGCCGAAATTAATTATGTATTTGGAATGAGCTTACTGAATCATCCCGGGGCAGGATGGTCTGTGCGGCATTGGCGACGCGAGGACTATCCGCAAATCGAAGCCATTTTTAGAAATTGCTTGCGCGCTTTTCCGTGGCGCGGACCCGTCCGGGAAGAAATCATTCGGTTGCGTCAGAGCCTGTCGGCGAATGTCGCCTTTGTGGCGGTCGAAAAACAAGCTGGCGTGGTCGGCTTTTTGACGCTTGAGCAAGGCAAAGCCTATGTGCCGCATGTCTTTGTTGACCAAGATTGGCGATTTTGCGGCGTCGCTGCGGGCTTGCTACACGTGGCGCGCAGCTTTGTTGGCCGGCCTCTGCAATTGGATGTCGATGTCCAAAACGCGGCCGCGATTGATGCCTATATCGCACTCGGCTGGCGCGAGCGTACGAAGGTCGGCCGTGGACGTCATGACCAGGTCCGCTTGGTTGGACCTTAAGGTTCGGATCGCCCTGTAACTCGTCCTTCGCGCTGTCGCCCTACGCTGATATAGTGGTATAGCGGGGCGTTAGGAGGCGTCTATGGATTTGATCTGGTGGGTATTGCCAGCGCTTTCAGGCGTGGTCGGCTTGGCGCTGGGTTTTGCCGGGCTCGGGCGTTTGTTTAAACTGCGTTTGGCTGCTGGTGGCTTACGTTTTTTGTTTGGCGTCGGCTTTCTCGGTGCCGCAGGCGTTGGCACCTTTGTCGGTCTCAATCTGCAAACCTATAAGCGGCTAACATTTGAACGCACGGTTGCGACGGTGAGTTTTGATCAAACGCCGAATGCGCAAGATACGTTTTCGGTCACTCTGGAATATCCGGACGGCCAAGTACGCACGATCGATGATATTCGCGGCGACCAATTCTCGCTCGGTGCGCAAGTCATAACCTATAAACCGGTCGCGCAAATGCTTGGCTATGACAGTGTCTATCGGCTGGATTTTCTCGAAGGCCGATATGCACGCCGGTTCAACACATTGGGCGTCAGCGAAGCGACCAGTACCGGCATTCAACTTTACGAAAATCCGGGCCTCGATGTGTTTGCTCTGGCCAAGCAACAAGGCAGCCGATTTGGTGTGGCGACGAGCCAGCGTGACTCAAACTTTGGTTCCGCCGTTTATGCGCCGATGGCGGACGGGCTGAAATATGAGATCTCCATCACCCAAAGCGCCTTGGTCTTGCGGCCCGCCAATTCGGCGGCGCAAGAACGGTTATGGGCGAGGTAGGCACATGTTTGGATTATGGGATCGCTACGTTGTACCACCGCTTATCTCCTGCGCGTGCGCAAGCAAGCCGTTCATGAAACAACGCGAGAAAATCGTTCCTTTCGCTGAGGGGGTCGTGCTCGAAATTGGGTGCGGGTCTGGCATCAATTTCGACTATTATGATCCGCTCAAAGTCACACACTTACACGCGATAGATCCTGCGCCTGGCATGACCGCGCGAGCGCAAGAATGTTGGCACAGTCAAGCCCGTGATATGAGATGCAGCGTCCACACCTGCGGCGCGGAGGCGGTCCCATTAGAAGATCATTGCGTCGATACGGCGGTGATCACCTTCGTTTTGTGCACGATCCCGGATTGGCAAGCGGCGTTGACGGAGCTTCGCCGAGTGCTCAAACCGAGCGGCAAAGTGCTGTTTTCAGAACATGGATTGGCGCCGGATCCCGGCGTCGCAAAGTGGCAGCGGCGCATCGAGCCGGTTTGGAAGCGCCTCGCAGGCGGCTGTCATCTGACCCGCGACACGCAATTCATGTTCACCGCTGAAGGCCTCGAGATTGATCGCTTGGAGCATATGTATCTGCCGAGCACGCCGAAAATTGCCGGTTATGCGAGCTGGGGCAACGCTCGTGTCGCCTGAGGGCCGGTCAGCGCCCTATCTTCCGTTTTTGCAAGGTGTCCCGCGATTTGATCCGGCCCTGAAACCGATTCCTCTGACTCAATGGCTTGCCCCAGACACCGAAGCGGACGTCTGGCTGCGCGATAAATGCCTGATCATGAAAATGATGCGCAGCAGTGTTGTAGGCGGCGATTTGGATGGCGCTGCAGCGGAGGAATTGCTGCCATTGATTATGGGCGTCACGGGGCAGGTGCCGAACCAGTCTATGCCCACAGCGCTCGAAGAAGCGGCCTCTTTGGTGTCCGATGATCTTTGTATTTTGAGCGCTGAGCGGCCGGGCGATTGGCGTTTGCAAGCAGGGGTTCTGTGCGCGCCGACCTATTGGACATTGCCCGAACGGATCGGGCTCGATTTGGGGGGGCTCCATGGTCCGGTGCCGGGCGGCGACCCAGATTTATCGTCTCGCGTGGCGCGAGTGTTTTCAGGCCTGAAACCGGATGTCGTTTTGGAACGGTTCAACTGGACCGTGCAAGCGTCGGAAAAACGCTACACACCCGATCGTCCGAGCGTGATCGGTAAGGGCATCGATGATTTGCACTTGCGGGTGGAGCGTCAGACCATCCGCAAACTCGCGCGAACCGGTGCGATCATTTTCACGATCCGCATCGCAGTCGATCCGCTGTTGCCGGTGCTAAGAGATCCCGCGACGCGCGAAGCCTTTGAGGATGCTTGGATCGGTGCGGCGAAACCGGTCAGGCGCTACAAACACTGGGCGGCTCTAGAGCCATTGGTGGCGCAGGCCTGCCGAAAAAGCGCCCGTGCGACCTCTCAACCCACGCCTGGACGCTAAGCCGAAAGCGCCTTAAATGCTGGGCTCCGGATGAAGGAGCGTGCATGAAATACTGGTTGTTCAAATCAGAACCGTTCAAATGGAGCTGGGATCAGCAAAAGGCGAAAGGCGAAGCGGGCGAAGAGTGGGATGGCATTCGCAATTATTTGGCGCGCAACAATATGCGCGAAATGAAGATCGGCGATCGCGGATTTTTCTATCACTCGAACAAAGGTCTCGATGTCGTCGGCGTCGTCGAAGTGTCTGCTGAAAGCGCGCCCGATTCAACCACGGATGATCCACGCTGGGACTGTGTTCATATCCGCGCATTGGTCGATATGCCCGAACCGGTGACGCTCAAAGCGATCAAAGCCAATGAGAATCTTGCAAATATGTCCTTGGTCACCAGCATGCGCTTGTCCGTGCAACCGGTCTTAGAAGACGAGTGGTTGGAGGTGTGCCGGATGGGCGGTCTCAACGGCAAAACCCTGAAACCGCTTTAGTGGCCTAATACTCCCTGATCAGACGGAAGCGCATTGCCGCATCCGGCGTGGCCTCGGTGACGCCAAACAGGGCGCCGGTATAAAGGCTCCAATCATTACCGACATCCCAAACCGCGACAGGTCCGATCTGGTGCTCTTGATCGTCAAATCCGAGCCAGTCGGAGGTTGAGCCATACTCACCAAACCATTCAAGGCCGAGTTTCGGACCACCCGGCACCGAGGTGGTCGCGGATGAGCGCGTTTGCATTAAGATCCCGTCGGCAGGATCGTTGCCAATCTGCTGTGTCGCGCCGATGATAAACCGGAACGTCCAATCATCCACATGTCGCCATTGATTGATCCAGTGGACGGTGACATCGCCTGGGCGATCATCGAACCGGTAGCGACCCTCAAAGCGAAACCCGGTTTGATACGCCTGATCGTCGGGCGAGACCTGCCAAACCATTTCACCGCGCAAAAAGTCGGGGTCAAAGTCAGAATCATCGGTGCTTCGGACCTGCGCGATGATACGCCAGCGCAGCGCACCACTAATCGCCTGCTGATAGTGAAAGCGTTGATTAAAGTCTTCATCATCCGGATCGTAGGAAAAACGGTATTCCCAGCCGCGCTCGCCGTCATCGATGACAGGTCCGAACACGCCGCTGGTATTTTGGGCGGTGGCCACCGGCGTGGCCACTGCGATCGCGACCCCTAAAAACGCAATTCGCATCATTATGATCCCTAATCTGTCCCGCCGTTCTCTGCGCTGGATGTGGCCCTCAATTCTGATTTGTCCACTATTGGAAAGAAATTTTCATAGACTTAAACTATGCGGCAACGGCGTCATCGCTCAGGGCCGAATCGACAATCGCGTCACAATGAATCAAAGCGGTGTCATAGGTGGGCAAGGGGCTGTTCTCATCGCGGATCAGCATGCCAAGCTCGGTACAGCCCAGGATAATGCTATCGCATCCTTGCTGTTTCAGCGCCAAAATTGCGGCTTGATAATAGGCTGTCGCCGTCTCGGTAACGATGCCATGGGTTAAGTCCTCAAATATGATGCGGCTGAGCTCAGCTTGTGTTTCGGCATCGGGTAGAATGGGGGTCATGCCCGTTTTAGCCGCCAAGCGGTCTTTGAAATAAGGCTGCGCCATCGTAAACGCCGTGCCGATCAGCCCCGGTTGGCGGCGGCTATCTTTTTGCAAGCGCGCTCCGCAGGCATCAACAATGTGCAAAAATGGCAAGTCGGTCGCGTGTTCAATCGCGTCCGCAACGGTATGAAGCGTATTGCAGGCTAGGACTAAAAGGTCAGCGCCGGACGTCTTCAAGCCTTTCGCGGCCTGGTTAAATCCTGCCCGAATAAACGCCCAATCATGACGCTCATGGGCGCTATTATAGTCATTGAAATTGACCGAATGGATGCGCATTTCAGCACTGTGATAGCCACCCAGCCGGGCCCGGACCCCGGCATTAATGGCTTTATAATAGATCAGCGTCGCTTCCGTACTTACCCCGCCAATCAGCCCGATTGTTTTCATCGCGATCCATCCTCGAAACTCGCCAATGCCCATTCGGCAAACTCAGCAAGGTTGCCGCCTCGAAACAAAAAGCCGCCAATACTTGCCGCATGCGCGGCGTCGATATCGGTTTGTTTGTCCCCGATCAAGAAGCTCGCCTCGCGTTTGATCGGAAAGTCGGCCATGGCCTGCAGGATCATGCCGGGTTTTGGCTTACGATCGAAACTGTCTTTGCGGTATTTCGGATTGGTCCCGTCGACATGATATGGGCAATAATAAATCGCATCGACACGGGTCCCGTGCGCTTCTAGTCCGGCAATCATATGCGCGTGAACCTTCTGCATATCGATTTCGCGATAGTGATCAAAGGCGATGCCAGACTGATTGGTGACAATGATAACATACCAGTCCCGGGCTTTGAAGTTGGCGACACAGCGCGCGGCGCCATTGATCCATTGCCAATCCTCAACCCGTGCAACGAAGCCTTGATCCACATTGAGGACGCCGTCGCGATCTAGGAACAGAGCCGGTTTCAGATCCGCCATGGTGCCTGCGTTCGGTCGCGTGTGGTCTTGAGTTGTCGCGTTTTCATTTGGCGACCGATGCGATTTTTGAATCGGCGTCAGCAATTGCCCGGCGGTTGATACCCGCGCCGATCATGAACGGGATCAATGATAGCGCTGTGATTACGCTTGCCAGTGCAAACGCAGCGCCCGCGGTTTGCAGCGGGTGTCCGTCTGGCAATGTCGCGAAATACTGTAGGGTTTGGGTCATCAGCACCGGACTGAAGACGAGGGTCAGCGCCATAATGCTGGATTGCGCGCCTTGCAGCTCGCCTTGCGCATTGCGCGGGGTGAGCGTTGAGGTGATCGTATTGATCGCTGGCATTACAACGCCGCCGACGCCTGAAACGAGTATAATCGCATAAGCCATCCAGGGCGCCCCGGCGAGCGAGAATGAAAACATCGCCATCATATTGACCGCTATGCCAATGGTCGCCGTACGCATCGCGCCAAACCATTTAATCAAATAGCCGGTCAGCAAACCCTGGCAGACCGCCGAAATCAGGCCAACCACCGCAAGCGAGATGCCAATCTCAAGCTCCGACCATTCATAGCGAATCTTAGTGTAAAAATTCCAGGTCGAGGGGTAAACGGCGTGCGCGATTTGATACAAGCCAATGGTGACAATGAACCAAGCGACGCGTGGAATCTTGGCAAAATGCGCCAGGGCGCCGAAGGGATTGGCGCGGGTGATTTGAAACGGCCGCCGGTCTTCTTGCGGCAGGCTTTCCGGCAGCACAAACAGCCCATACAAAAAATTCAATCCGCAAATGCCGGCGGCGACAAAAAACGGTAAGCGCGCATTAATTTCGCCGAGCATGCCGCCAAAGACCGGTCCTAGCACGAAGCCGATGCCAAACGCTGCGCCCAATATCCCGAACGCTCGCCCGCGATCTTCGGGTTCGGTGACATCGGCGATATAGGCGTTCGAAACAGACAAGGTTGCGGAGAACAAACCGCCAAGGAAGCGACCTACAAATAAGGCCGATAGGGTCGGGGCGAACCCCATGATCAAGAGGTCGACCCCTAAAAACGCAATCGAGACCAGAAGCACGGGTCGGCGTCCGTATCGATCCGACAAGCCGCCGAGAACCGGGGTCGCGAAGAAGTTCGCGATCGCGAAGGTCATACTCATCCAACCGGCATAAGACACAGAGTCTTTCGCTGTGAGCCCGGTAATATCTTCCAGCAGCGCTGGCATCACCGGCATGATGATGCCGAAGGATAGCATATTCAGAATCACCGCGACGACGACAAAGAGAAACGCGTTCTTTCCGAGTTTTCGAGGAGCGTCCGCTTGATGGGTCATCCCTTGGCTTTGCTTGACCCCTGCGATCCGGTCAAGACAACAAGCCCGACCCCAAGCAGAATTGCCGTGCTCGCGAGCGCAAACCGCCAGGTGATAGGTTCCGACAAGAAGAGAATTCCCCCGAGCGCTGCGATCGCGGGAACAGTGAGCTGCGCGATCCCGGCGCGCGTCGCGGTCAGGCCCTTCAAGGCTTGATACCAAATCACATAGCCAAGGCCGGAGGTCACAGCGCCTGATAGGATTGCCAAACCGGCGCCGTCTAAAGCTGGCACGGGCTCCGGCGCCAACCAGACGGCCAGGGTCAAAACCGGGACCGCCAACACCGTCGCATAGACAAAGTTCCCTGCTGTCGCCCCCGTCGGATCGTGGACGTCGCGGCCGCGCAAGGAGTAAACGCCCCAGCCGATGCCCGCCGCCATCATCGCGATCGCAGCCCAAAGCGGCGGGGCATCAAGACGCGGTGAGAGCAGCCAGATAAAGGCCAGCCCGGCAATGACACCCCCAACGCTCTGCAAGGCAGATAAGCGCTCGCCCTGCGCGAACCCCCAGCTAAGCATGGTAAACTGTACCGTGGCGAATAGAATGATCGCGCCTAAACCCGCAGGCAGCGCGATATAGGCATATGAAAAACAAACCGCATAAGCCAAGAGCGAAAGCCCGCCCGTCCACGAGCCCTGCAATGTGCGGCCCTGGACGTGGCAGATCAGCGCCAAGATGACTGCGCCGCTCAAGATTCGGATGCCGGCAAATGTTCCCGCTCCGATTTCAGTCTCAACCAGGCCCAGGCGTCCCAAAATCGAGTTTGCCGCAAATGCGATCATCGTAAGACTGGTCAGCAAAAGCGTGCGCAGCGATATCGGCATGCTGCCAATTAGGCGATTGGTGACCGTCACGCCAGAGGGCTATTAGATCAATTTGATGGGCCAGCCAGGTTGGCGAAGGCGATGCCAAGTTCGCGGTAAAACCCGACGCGGGCCTGCTGATCTTCGGTCAGCTCCACAAGCTGATCGGCGCCGCGCAGGAGGCTCGGCGTACGGCCCTTATGTGCGACGGTCATCATATCGGACCAAAGCCGGGCAGGCAGCGTGCCACCCGTGACCTCATCCATCGGCGAGTCATCATCATTGCCGGTCCAGATCCCGCCAAGCAGCTCGGAACTGTAGCCGATAAACCAAGCATCGCGCGAGGATTGGCTGGTACCGGTTTTGCCCGCCACCGGCCAGTTCTCGATCGCCGCTTCGGCGCCTGTGCCAGAGCGGATCACGGCGG
>JBCCXW010000099.1:0-12753 GCA_039191105.1 Pseudomonadota bacterium | reverse complement strand
TGCCGACTGGCTCGACCGTCTTGGATATATTGAGTTCCTCCGTGATATCGGAAAATACTTCACCATTAACACAATGGTGAAACAGGAAACGGTGGCCCGGCGCCTAACGAACGAACAGCCCTACACGTTTCTTGAATTCAACTATTTGCTGCTCCAGTCTTACGACTTCCTAGAGCTGTCACGTCGGCACAATTGCTTCTTGCAAATGGGCGGGTCTGACCAGTGGGGCAATATACTTGGCGGTGTGGATCTCATCCATAAGGCGGATGGCAATCAAGGCTTTGGCCTCACCAGCCCGCTCCTGACCACTGCTTCGGGTACTAAGATGGGGAAAACCGTTGACGGGGCGGTTTGGCTGAACGCGGCGCGACGCAGCCCCTACGACTATTGGCAATTCTGGCGCAACACCGAAGACGCCGATGTCGGTCGCTTCCTGAAGCTGTTCACGGATGTGCCGATGGATGAGATTGCCCAGTACGAAGCGCTGCAAGGCGCTGACATCAACCAGGCGAAAATCGCACTCGCCAATGCCGCGACCGCGATGCTGCATGGCGAGCACGCGGCCAAAGAGGCGGAAGCGGCCGCCGGGCAGGCATTTTCAGGGGGCGGCGTCTCCGCCGATTTGCCAACCTTTGAGATCGCCAAAGCCGACTTCCACGACGGTCCGACAACGACCGCCCTTCTACGCGCCGGAGATCTGGTCGCGTCGAACGGGGAAGCCCGGCGCAAAATGAGCGAAGGCGCGGTGCGGGTGAATGACGAGAAAATCGCTGCCGATCAAACCCACGCTTGGTCCGACCTGCTCTCCGACGTTGAGGCGTTTAAAGTCCAGGTCGGCAAAAAGCGTATTGCGCTGGTGAAACCGGTTTAACCGAACCATTGCGCGGACTGAAATCCTGTTTCTCGAGATTTGTCCACGGGGCCCAACACGCCAGCGATTTGCCAAGCGTACGAAGCATATCACCGCGCTCCGTCGAAGCGGCACAATGGCGCGCGAAATCGCTTATGCGCATTGAGCCCGTGCGACACGGATAAGCCGCTAGTCAGGTCACCCTTCGCTGCCGGGGGTCGGCGATAAGACTTCCTCATCCGGCAAGTCCGGCAGCTTCGGCATTGGCGGTCTTAGATTGGGGTCGACCGGGATCGAGTCCGGAATCGAGGTGTCGGACGGATTCTCAAAGATCCGCCGCAATATGCCGGGCGTCACCGCCGAGAGCGGGTTTACCGCCACTTGTGCTTTTTCCAGCGTCCCACTGACCGAATAGGTGATGGAAAAGATCCCCTCGCCTTGGCGGCCAACAATCAGATCACCAATAATCGGCACACCGCCCAAAACCGAGTTGACGCCAAAGCTTGGCACTAAGACGCCATTCAAATCGATGCCGCGACCGTCGGTTCCGACCCAGCCATTGACCGTCAAACCCAAAGCCGGACCGCTGGCCCGCGCGCCATCTATGACATAGCGCCCCCCGCCAATTGTGATCGGCGCTTCAATTCGGGAGAATAAAACCCCATCGCCGGTAAGCGTATCCGTCAGGCCGCGAAGCGACGCTAAGGAGAGAATTTGTGTAAAGAAGGGCGCATTGGTCAGCCTTGTATCCTCGACCGTGGCGCGCAGCTGCGCAGGGGTCGTCTCCGTCGCCAATCCACCGCGCAGATCGAGGACGCCACCTTCAATGAAATCGACGCCAAAAATCGCGCTCGCCAAATATCCGGCGTCACTGGTTTTCAATTCCAGCGCCAGGGGTTGGTTCTGTCCTTCATTCATCAGCTTGGCGGCGAACGTTGCCCCAGAATCCGTCTCGCCGCTGGCGCTTAGACTTTGGAAGCCCGTCGTGTCCGAGACTTGCAGATCGAGCGATGACCCGATCAGCTCTAAATTGCGCCGCAGCCTCAGCCGCTCGACGGCGGCCGAAACGGATAAATCAATCCTGGCGTCCCCATCCCCCATATCGCCCATCGCACCGACATCGTCGAGCAACCCGGAGATATCGAGATAGTCGCCAGAGACTTCTATATCGAACCCGTCGCGGTCCGTGCGTTCAATTCGACCGGCGACATCAAGCGCGTCTTCGATAAATAAGCGGCGCAGGAGCAGCGCTTTGAGCCGACCATCCGTGCCCAGACGAAGATCCCCATCAAGTTCCGCATCGCGTGTGGAAAACCGCAGCGCCGCGGCTTGTTCACGCAAATCTCCGCTATAATCGAGCGTTGCCCGCGCCGGTTGCCCCGCCGGTTTGACCCAATCAACCTCCGAGAAATCCAGCCGTGCGTCGCGCAAATCAAATGCGAACGTCCCGTCTTGCAGGCCGTTCGAACCGACTTTGCCTTGCATCTCGACCGGGATCTCGCCGGTTAAGAAGGCGCGCCCAACCAAACCAAACACATTCAGGACATCCGAGGTTAAAACTGCAGTTGCCGATAGGTCTGCAGGTCGGCCCTGATCACCAAACGCGTCCCGCCAGGTGAACTGAACCGGTGCACTGCCCATATTCCCGAAGCCCGTTAGGATCATCCGCTCGAGCGTAATGTCGACGCTGACCGTACCCTCCCGCAGATCAAACGGGCCGACGGCGCCGGCCACACCGCCATCTTTGATTTGCCCCTTCACCTCCATCACCGTATCGGCCAGCGGGACATTGCTGAGGGCGGGGCGGACCAGTTTAAACGAGGCGGTGGCATCGCCGCTGACACGCTCCGGATCAAAGCCGGTTTGCTCTTCTAAACGTAGGCGCGAAGCTGACAATTGCCGCAAGATAGAAACCGCCGGTCCAGACCCATAAGCCAGGACCGTAAATGGCTGACCTCTTGGATTGAAATTTGGAAAACTCACAGACCCAGATTGCAGAACCCAATCATCATATGTTCCGCGGATCAGTCTGAGATCGAAACTATTGCCGCCGACGCGGCCAGTGCCGACACCGTTTTGAACGGGCGGCAAATCATCCATAAACCGCACTGCTCCGCCTTCGAAAGCGAACGTTACGGCAAGATCCTCTTCGCGCAAAAACCCTTCGGCCATGCTGTCTGGCTTAAGCGTCAGTACCGCTGTCGCCTCAGTGGCTTTGCCTGCCACAAGACGCTGCGAGACAAATGACCGTGCGCCGCGACCGAGCCGAACCGGCCAATAGGCGAGAATCGTCTCCTTGGAAATGTCCCCGACCAGTTCAGCCGTCACGTCTAACGTCATCGGAATTTCGCCAGGCGCGTGCTCGACAGCCAAGTCGAGCTCACCGGTGGCTTGAAGGCGCGCCTCATCAATGTCGGCAGCGAGCGATACAATCGAGAGAATGCTAAAATCATCCGAGACATCCGCCGCCAAACTCACATCGCTGACGGTCCACGGCGCTTCGAACATCGGTGTCAGGTCCAGGTTAAGCGTCTCGGATTCAAGCTCCAAGCGCCTCAAAGCGTTTTTCGCCAGCACATTAGACAGCGCGCCTTCGAAGCGGCCAGACAGTCGGTCGGAAGTCAGCTGCAAGAAATCAACTCTGACTTGGTCCTCTTCCGGCAAATATGCGAAGGCAGCGGTCACGTCCGAAATGGCTTCTTCGATCGCATCAAACCGCAGGGCGCCACTTTCACGTGACACGACTAAACCAATCTGCTGCAAGCCATCGGCGCGGTTGACTTCCGCATTAAAGGAGGTGCCGAGATTGAGATCGCTGGATTCAAACCCGTCAAACCCGAAGCGTTGCACCAAATCAGTGATCGGCAAAACGCCGACATCGAAAACCGCTTTCAAGGATTGGTAGCGATCGAAAGAGTCCAGCGACACGCTGAAAATTTCCGGCAAGCCAACACCATCGCCATTGCCAGAGAGTTGGATCGATATATCGGCGTCTGGATGACTGATTTGGCCAGACGCCTCCGCAACTGTGCCAATCGGTGCACCGTCTTCGGCGATGACATGCAGGTCAAAGCGATCAAATTCGAGGCCTTCGAGATCGAAGGCGCGATCGAAAATTTCCAATCCGACCAGAACATCGCTCAACACGGCATTGGTTCGCTCAAGCCATTCTTCGGGGGTCTGCGGCAATACCCCCGCGCGGATTTCGATCAGCGGATCACCGGCTATCGACCAGCGATTTCCGCCAGTGTTTTGAACGTTTAGCCAACCGCGATCGAGATTGGCGTCAAGCACCTCCACCCGACCCAAAATCAACGCGCCAGCATCAAGGGTCAATTCGGCGGTTTGCGCATACCCGGCCTCTTCACCCGCTTGATCCTTGAGCGACAAACCATCGGCGACCACAAAGACGCGGCGCTCGGATGGCGACCATTGTAGGGTCAAACGTTCAACGGTCACAGGCCGACCGTCTCGCGCGCGGGTCATCGCTTGTTCAACATCATCGCGGAAGATCCCCAGCTCAACCGGTCCGCTGGCCAACATAAAAGCAAGCACACCGACAGCCGCCATCAATGCGAGAGAGATCACGCCGAAAATTTCTAGAAATATGACTTTTGTGGTCTGGCGAACCAAGTCATTTGCTCCATGTACTCAACATTCTGCCTCGCGGCACATCAACCGGGTAGCGTCCCGCCAGACATGAAAGACATGCCATGACAAACCGTCCAGAAAAAGGCGACAAAGCACCCCAAGTGACCCTCCCGCTTAGCGATAAAGATTCCGTCAATTTGGGCGCGCCATCTGGAAATGCGCACATCGTTTACTTCTATCCACGTGATAACACGCCGGGCTGCACAACCGAAGCGGTCGATTTTTCAGCATTAAAGCGAAAATTCGAAGCATTGGGCGTGCAGATTGTCGGGGTTTCGAAGGACAGCTTGAAGAGCCACGCGAATTTTATGACGAAAAAAGACCTAACGATCATGCTCGCAAGCGACGAGCATGGCGATGCGAGCGAACAGTTCGGGGTATGGGTTGAGAAAAATATGTATGGCAAAAAATATATGGGAATCGAGCGATCGACTTTCCTCATAAAGACCGGCGGCGAGATCGCAGAGATATGGCGGAAAATTAAGGTCAAAGGGCACGCAGCCGCGGTTCTTGAAGCGACCGAGGCAATTTTAAGTGCGTGATTCGTCAAATAAAAATCTTTTAAGGCGAATTTTACCCCTGCGAGCTAATTTAGGGATGGAAAACCGCAGGAAGGGGCTTTTCGTCGAGATCACAATGGGGTTACTGTGGCACATCACCAATCATGGCGTCACGACCTCCCCACGACCAATGACGCCTGACCTGCGGATGGGTGCGTAGAATGAAATCGACTGGGAAAGTCTCTGACTTTATACGCCGCGCATTTCCAGAGCGGCAAATCTATCACCGCAGTGGTGGTACGGTTCGGTATTTCACAGTTTCCCCACTTCAACAAATTATCCTCACCGGCGCTGCCGCCGCATTGGTCGGCTGGTCGCTGTTTGCCTCAGCCACAGTCGTGTTCGGCCAGAAGACGGTCTCCGTCGGCTCTGCGGCAAGTGAGGTCAATCGTTTAGAGCGCTGGGTCCAAGACCTGCGCGCGAAAGAAGCCCTTTCCACATCTCAATTGGAGCAACGGACAGAGGCGTTCCAAGACGCAACCCTCGAATTCCAGCGTCGCCACGAGACATTAGCGACAATGTTGGAGGCCTTACAAACCGGCGGAGAATTAGAGGTTTCGGCGCTAAGGGGAAACTCGGCATCTCTTCTGGTGACAGCCTCGATTGATGAGGCAGACACACGGCAATCGCAGCGATTGGCGCAAGCGGAAAGCAAATTGCCGAAGGTCGGCTTGCGGGGCGATGTCAGCAAAATTCGCTCCGAACAAGATGTATTCTTGGATGAGATCGAGGATATGGCGGTTGAGCGGGCAGAAGCGGCGCGCGGCATTTTGCAATTGACGAAAGTTGGCGCCGGCCGGATTTCAAGCGGCGAGAATATGGGCGGACCTGAGGTCAGCTTTGCCAGCCTGATGTCAGGCCAGTTCGATACGCCGGAAGAAGAGCGGTTCGCCATCCGTGTCGCGCAAGTCGCCGCCCGCATGGAAGAAGCGAGATATTTCGAAGAGTTGGTGCAGAAACTGCCTTTGGCGACGCCAATTGGCATTCCGTCCCGGATCACCTCACCCTTCGGCATGCGGATTGATCCCTTCCGCAAGCGCCCAAGTTGGCATGGCGGCATCGATATGGGCGCGCGTTGGAATGCGCCGATCGTCGCCGCTGGTCCTGGAAAAGTGACCTATGCGGGCACCCGCGCCGGCTATGGCCGCGTGGTCGATGTCGATCATGGTGGTGGATTTGTCTCGCGTTATGCTCACCTTAATAGGATTGTGGCAAAACGAGGTGAAGAAGTTGCGGTCGGCGACAAGCTAGGTACTATGGGATCGACCGGGCGCAGCACGGGGCCGCACCTTCATTATGAGGTGTTGTTCCACGGTAAGCAGTATAATCCAGTAGAGTTCATCAAGGCAGGAAAACATGTTCACTAAGACCAAAGGCGAGTCGCAACCAGGCTTCACCCCCGCCCAAGACGCTGTGCGCAGCGCGTCGTCTAAGCCCGCTGGCCGAGTGGGTGCGTCCATTCTGTGTTCGGATGTCGAAATCAAAGGATCAATCAAGACAGGCGGCGCCCTACAGATTGACGGACGGGTCGAAGGCGATGTCAGCGCCGGCGACGTAACAATCGGATCCAGCGGTCAGATCATGGGCGAAGTGAAAGCCGAAACGCTGCGCGTCAAAGGCAAAATCGTCGGCTCGATCCGCGCCCGGAAAGTCGAGCTGGAAACCGGCGCCGAAGTCCAAGGCGATATTTTCCACGCTGCCCTGATCATCCAACCGGATGCCAGCTTTGAAGGTCAGGTGAAGCGCGAGGAAAACCCGCTGAAAGACACCGCTCCAAAACCCGCGGCAAAAGAAAAGCCTGCGACTGGGTTTGCAACGGGCACACCGCCGGTTTCCGCAACCACAAGCACAGCTGGCAACGCCTAAAACGATCAAGATCAAATCAAGAAAACCGGGCGGGGTCCTTCGTCCGGTTTTTTATGTGCGTGGGTCCGGTTCGGCGTCGCCAAGCGCGTGCGATAGAGCGGCGTTCAAAAACGGCGTTAAATCGCCATCCAAGACCCCGCTTGTATCGGACGTCTCATATTGTGTCCGCAGGTCTTTGACCATTTGATAGGGCTGCAGCACGTAAGACCGGATCTGATGCCCCCAACCGATCTCGGTTTTGGAATCATGGCTATCCTGCGCCGCTTGCTGGCGTTTTTGCAATTCCAACTCATAAAGCCGAGAGCGCAGCATTTCCCAAGCGGTGGCCCGGTTTTGGTGCTGTGACCGACCCGACTGACAGGCCACAGCAATGCCCGTCGGCTCATGAGTTAGGCGTACCGCAGAGTCGGTTTTGTTGACATGCTGCCCGCCTTTGCCGGAGGCGCGATAGGTATCGGTGCGCACATCTGAAGGATTGATTTCAACCTCTATCGAATCGTCAATCACAGGCGAAACGGCAACGGACGCAAAACTTGTGTGGCGACGGGCCGAACTGTCAAAAGGGGAGATCCGCACCAGCCGGTGAACGCCCTGCTCTGATTTCAGCCAACCATAAGCATTTTCGCCTTTGATCAACAACGTCGCCGATTTGATCCCCGCCTCGTCGCCCTCATGCGCTTCGATCTCTTCAACTTTGTAACCAGCTTGTTCGGCCCAACGCACATACATGCGCCGGATCATCGAGGCCCAGTCCTGGCTCTCTGTACCGCCAGCGCCGGAATTGATGTTCATGTAGCAATCATTGCCGTCAGCCTCGCCAGAAAATAACGCGTCAAGCTCGGCCTTTTCGGCTTTTTCCGCCGCGCGCCGAAGCGTTGTCGCAATATCGGTGAGCATGTCTTCATCGCCTTCGGCCAGTTCCAGCAATTCGAGCCCATCGACCGCTTCGCGCTCAAGCTCCAGCACAGTCTGCATTCCGGTTTCGAGTTTTTGTCGCTCGGCCATCAGTTTGCGCGCTTGCTCCGGATCGTCCCAAAAGTCGGGGCGCTCAGAGAGCGCGTTCAGCTCATCCAAGCGCTTTTCGGCGACGTCCCAGTCAAAGACGCCTCCTCAGCAATTCCGATGATTGCTTGATTTGATCTGTAAGAGCGAGGATTTCGGCAGACATTGTGTGGCTTTACCTTTGATGAGCGCTGCATTTGGCGACGTTTCGCGCTCAGGTCAATAAACGTCATCCTCAATATCTTTGTTGATAATATCCGACTCGATCAACGCACCGGTTTCTGGATCAAATTGCGGTTGCACCGTTGGTCGCTGCGTGAAAATCGAATTATCGCCCACACCAGAAAGACTGAGCCTTGGCTCATCTCGGAAAGACTTGCTTGGCTCGGTGCCGGGGCGGAACGCCTCAAGAATGATTTCGCTGGTCTCAAAGGTGGGCAGCTCGCCGGTGGTGGCATCGACCGAAACAAGCCGCACGCCCGGTGGAATGCGGAACGGGATTGGCGGCTCCTCGGCCAATGCGCGATCCATAAATTCGGTGAACACGACGCCAGCGACGGCACCGCCGCCTTCGCCCTCGCCGAGCGAGCGCGGCGTATCGAAGCCGGTCCAAATGCCGACCACCAAATCTGGCGAGAAGCCAAAGAACAGAGCGTCGACATATTCATTCGTTGTGCCGGTTTTACCGGCGAGGGGCTTGCCCACCCGGCGCGCCCGGCGGCCCGTGCCACGCTCGATCACCCCTTCCAGCATATGCACCACTTGATAGGCGACGATTGGATCGACCAGTTGTCTGCGGTCATCTGCCAGGGCTGGCGGCTGGTCGCCATTCCAGTCCGGTGATTCACAGCCGTCGCATACGCGCTGGTCATGCTTGTAAAGCGTTAAGCCGCGCCGATCTTGGACCCGATCCAGCAGTGTTGGCGTGACTTCTTTGCCACCATTCACGAACGCCGCATAGGCTTTCGCCAAACGCCAGGGCGAGGTTTCACCAGACCCCAAAGACATGGCCGGATAAGGCGGTAGATTGTCATATATACCGAAACGTTCGGCGAACTCGGAGACCACTTCCAAACCAATATCAGTGGCGACACGGGCGGTGACTTGGTTAAACGATTTCTCGAGCGCGACCCGCATCGTCACCTCGCCATAGTCTTCGCCCTCGGCATAATTTTCAGGCTTCCAAACCTCACCAGTATTTTCGTCATAATAGACATATTCAGAATCCTGCTCGCGCGTCGATGGCGTATAACCCTGCTCGAGCGCAGCGGCGTAGACGAAGGGTTTGAATGAGGATCCAGGCTGGCGGCGGGCTTGAGTGACGCGATTAAACGGACTTTTGAAGAAAGAATAGCCACCCATCATCGCCAAGACCCGTCCGGTATGCGGGTCGAGCGCGATGATCGCGCCTTCAATTTCCGGAACTTGCTTAAGCTGTGCTTGCCCCACCGGAACCATAATCGGTACCAGCATTTCAGGGGTGATATCATCTGCGGCCCGCTCGCCCTCGCGGGCGGATGCCGTTTCTTCGCGATTAAGCGCTTGTCGACTGATCTCAGCAAGCACGACATCGCCTGCGCGAAGTCCGGTTTGGCTTCCCGAACGCATATAGGTTTTCGCCCATTCGACATCTTCTGGCGGCATCGAAATGGTCGCGCCGTCAGCGAGCAAAAGCTCGGCTCCGGCATCTGAGACCGCGGTGATCATAGCTCGCTCCCAGCTGCCATACCCTCCTGGCAGGGTCACCGCATTCAATAACTCAAGCCCGTCGTCAGCCTTTGGATCGATTGTCGACAATGGGCCGCGATAATTATACCGGCGATCATATGTCTCTAAGCCGATCTGCAAGGCTTCTTGAGCCGCAAGCTGCAGCTTCGTATCAATCGTCGTGCGGATCGAAAGCCCGCCTTTTCGAAGCTCATCCTCGCCATACAGGTCGATCAGCTGTTTGCGTAGTTCTTGCACGAAATAGGTCGCTGCAGCGTATTCCGGCCCGTAGAGACGGCGTTCTGTGTTGAGGGGTTTTGCTTTCGCTTCATCGGCAACGATTTGATCGACATAGCCGTTAGCGACCATCCGATTGAGCACGTAATTGCGCCGCCCGAGCACCCCTTCTGGATCATTATAAGGGTTGGACTGACCAGGCGCTTTCGGAAGCGAGGCCAAAATCGCAGCCTCGGACAGGTTGAGTTCTGGCAGCGATTTGTTGAAATAATTCAGCGCGGCCGAGCCAACGCCATATGAGCGGCCACCGAGATAAATCTCATTCAGGTAGAGCTCGAGAATATGCTCTTTTGAGAACGCATTTTCCATCCGCATCGCGACAATCGCTTCTTTGGCTTTGCGAACAATCGTCTGGTCGCGCGTCAACAGCATGTTTTTGGCCACCTGCTGGGTGATCGTCGATCCACCCTGCAAACCGCCCCGACCTGTGATCTGATTGCGGATCGAGTTGATCACGCCGCGCGTCATGCCGAGATAATCTATGCCCTTATGCGTGAAAAAGTTTTTGTCTTCGGCTGAAACGAAGGCGTGGATGACATGCTCAGGGATCGCCTCATAAGGAATGAAGACGCGGTGTTCCTCAGCAAATTCGTAAATCAGAGTGCCATCACCGGCATGCACGCGAGACGTGACCGGCGGATTATACTCGGATAATTTTTCGACAGAGGGCACTTGCCGCGCCAAGGCGGCCATCCAGATGAAGAAGGCGATGACGGCCAAAACGCCCATCGCAAGACCCGCAAGGATCGTCCATAATAGGACTTTCCAAGTGAAAACTCGCTGTTTGATCACTGCCCACATGGTTCAGTCTCTCACACAATTTCCTGCAACGTGCTGATTCCACGCTTTCAGGGCAAGACTAAGGCGGTTCGGCACCGGCGAAAAGGCGTCGGATCAGTTGCTTGCAAACAAGAGGTCCTGGCGGTCGAAATAGGCATCAATCGCCCGTTTGATCGCCTCAGCGGATTTGCGCCGTCCGCGCTCTGATTTCAGCCGACGCGCATCGCCCTTATTGGTCAAAAAGCCAATCTCAACCAGCACGGCGGGCACGTCCGGTGCGAGCAAAACAAAGAAGTTCTGGCGCCGATGCGTGTTGCGCAAAAGCGGACCCGCTTGTTCGAGCTCCGGCACCAGGAATTCAGCGAAAATCTCCGAATTCGACTTTGTTTCCCGGACGGTGAGATCTGTCAAAATATCAGAAACTTCATCCGGGGTGCCATCTTCGACCGGCAGCTCCCATCCATATTTCTTCGCTGTGCCTTCTATGCGCGCCTCTCCGCGCGTCGAAATCGTATACACCGACGCCCCAGCGACTGTGGGCGCGCCCGCCGCATCGGCATGCACAGAGATAAACAAGTCTGCGCCCCAATTGCGGGCTTTGGTAACGCGGTCTTCATGCTCGACATAGACATCCGTCTCACGCGTCAGTTTGACGATATAGCGTGGATCTTTTTCGATCAGAGATTTCAGTTTTAGGGAGGTTTTCAGGACAATATCGCTTTCGCGCCCGCCAATCACCGACAGAGCACCAGGATCACGACCGCCATGGCCCGGATCAATGACAATCACGCGCCTTTGCCGCGCCGCCATTTGCATAATGGCTCCAAATCCAGACGGTTTTGCGCTCGGCGTGTCCGGCAAGGGGATATTGCTCGGCCCGATTGGGTCAACGACCGCTACGCTTTGTTGGGTTTGTTCGGCAGCCGCATAAAGCTGCGCTTCGAACCTAGCAAATCGCGGCGCATCCCGCTGTGCGGCCGCTTCGAAGCGCGCCAAAGAAACCCCCGATAGATCCAATATGTAGCGGTGCAAACGCTCTGTTCCTGCGGGCGGTAAATCGATCTCCCGCATGACCATCATCGGTCGGTCCAACTCAAAGATGATTCGGTCGGTATCGAGCGTATAGGCCATCACTCCGCCCGTGGGTTCTGCAAAAAACGGCGCATGGGTGAGCCGAAAATCGTCAGGAACCATTTCGATGATCAGACCATCTTCGGTTTGACGCATAAAGGTGCTGGGGCGCAATTGCGATTTGGACGTGATCGTGATGCGCGTAAACTCACCATCGCCCGCGACACCGACGGATTGCACTTGCGCAACCGCGGCAAGCGGCAGCCAAAACACCAAGCCCAGCAAGCAAAATATTGTCGCCAAACGCATCGTACACGATCACCCTGAGAGACGCCGTTTCAGCGTCGTTATTATCGAGACTCGTAGACTAGTCCATTCAGTCTTAATCACAGATTTATCAACATACAGAGAATATTCATCCGCACACCCGCATTTAGGGTCTTTCAATTCGCTGTCAGAAGAGGCATGTAGAAGAGACCCTGCGATTTGGGTCCAAAAGAATCCCCGAAAGGCGGGTGAACAGGCCTAACCCCCTGCACCATCGCCGAGACCGGAACGGATAATATGAGCTTACAGGCCGTTACAATTCAAACCGCGCGCCGCTCTTTGGAGAGAGCTGGCCAGGATGGATCGCTGCCTGTCCCTAATAACAATTTTACTGGCGCGCATTGCCATCGTCCGCTGAGATTGCGGGCGTTAGCGCCGCCAGTTTGCAAGGCAGCTTACAATGAGCAAACTTATGCTGATCGACGCGGTCCACCCGGAAGAGACCCGTGTCGCGCTCGTCAACGATGGACGGGTCGAAGACTTTGATTTTGAAACCACTGGCAGCGAACAATTAAGAGGCAATATCTATCTCGCGAAAGTCACGCGCGTAGAACCCTCTTTACAAGCATGTTTCGTGGAATATGGCGGCAATCGCCATGGCTTTTTAGCGTTTAGCGAAATCCATCCAGACTATTATCAACT
>JBCCXW010000098.1:0-12766 GCA_039191105.1 Pseudomonadota bacterium | reverse complement strand
GCCCTCGCCATCCATATCTGCACCGCCAATAAACAGTCGATCACTCATCGCATCGCTCCAAATGCCATCTCGGCAGGTTACTGGGTTTGCGAAGTGGAGCAAGAGAGCAGCTGATACGCGTCAGAACTTATTCGCCTTTTTTACGAAAACCCTCTTTCATTTCATCACTCCAAAGTGGCTCTAGCCCTTGCCGGATCCGCTGCGCATTGTAAGCGCCGGGCGCCATCGGACCGCTGAACAAGTCGGCGTCGGGCCAATGCAGCCGCGCGTCCGCAGCGCGGTTGAAGAATTGCTCGTCAACATTTGAAATGGCGGGCCGCGGATCGGCGCGGTCAAACACTTCTGGCAGCGCGCGGGCGGCGCGAGCGGCGGCTGCGACGAACGGGTCCGTCGGGGGGCAGTCATCGACGTCGCGCCGCTGAAGCTTCAAACATTCGGTCTGCTTGAGGACTGCCGCGAGATCTGCCGCAGTGGCTGGCAAGATCGGATGTTCGGTCGCGGCATGACCGGCCTCAGCTGCGGATGGCGCGGCAGCGCCTGGAGCGGCGGGCTCTGGGTCGCTCTGAGTGAGGATTTCAGGCAGCGGCGCATCCATATTGGAACGCGGTTCAGGCGTGGCCAGTGGTTCTGTCTCGCGTTCGGGCTCAAGCTCCGGCTCTGGCTGAGGCTGCGGCTCGCGCTTCGGCTCTGGCGGAGGGGAGGGTGGTTCCAGTGGGGTTGCAATATCAGCAAACACGACGTCGACGGTCGAAAGCTCAAGATCGATGGGGTTCGCGAACTGATGCGTGGCCAAGGCCGCAATGGCGGCGAGGTGCAAGCTCGACACGCCGGCCACGACCATCGCCCGACGCACCCAATTCGATTTCGACCACCCAGTCATGCGCAACGACCCTAGCCGCAAAGACACGTAGCGCGTTCTTAATTTGCCTTAATTTTCTGAAAAACTTTCCGCGTTCAACGATTGGCCAATAAGCTCAATGGGACGCCATTGCGTTTTGAGTATGCGCTTGAAACTTCGCGAATTATCTGTACTTTAAGACCTATCGGTACATATCAAGCCGATGGGGACGTCAGCACTTCACTTGGTGAGTTTGTTCGATGTCTTGGCTTTCAAATCCGCTCGCACCGATCGTCCTGTTGCAAGCCGCGTTGGTGGCATACGTGATCATCTGGCCAGTGTTGAGGCGGGCTTTTACCGCCCTCCAATTCGCCCTCATCCGAGCGACAACGCAGTCGGTTCCCGACGTCGAGCCCGGCGTAAAACGCCCATATCGCGGCGCTTGGCGAGATGCCGCGGCGCAAGCGGCAGGTGCGCACAGACAGTCTGCCGATTGGGGCGCGCGCGCTGGCGCTCATGAGCGCGCCAGCAAACCGCCATTCGCGGTTGATCCGCGTCGCAAGCAGTTTCTCCGGGATCTTGGGCTCCAAGATCCCGCGCATTTGATGGAAATCAAGGCGGCCTATCGTGAAATGGCGAAGACGTATCATCCAGATCGATTTGCGTCAGAGCGGCACACACCAGCAGATCGCGCCGCCGCCGCGGAGAAGATGCAGAAACTTAACCGCGCTTATGATTGGTTGCGCGCCCATGGCTGAGTGTGCTCAGATTTCCTGATTATAAGCGCCAACTTCCGGATGTTTGCCAAGACGCGGTTTGACCTCGTCCCGAAACAGTGCCTTCATATCGTCCTCTGAGACCATGCTCTCCACCACAACCACCAATTCGGGTTTGTTCGAAGATGCACGGACCAGCACCCAAGAGCCGTCTTCCAGGGTCACACGCGCGCCATTGACCGTGTTCACGTCAATCACTTTGCGACCGAGGATCTGCGCGCCACTAAGCGCTTGGTATTCGTCAACCATTTTTTCGATGACCGCGTATTTGATCTCATCGGCGCAATGCGGCGACATGGTCAGCGAGGTATAGGCGATGCCAAGTTCGCTCTTTAAATCCGCCATGCTTTTGTCGGGATTGCGATCGAGCATTTCCAGGATCGCTTTGGCAGCAATCAGCCCGTCATCATACCCCAGCCCGATGGGAGGACGGAAAAAGAAGTGACCTGATTTCTCAAACCCGGCCAGGGCGTCAAGGTCGGTGGTCCGGCGCTTGATGTACGAGTGTCCGGTTTTGTAATAGTCCACGCTTGATCCGTTTTGTTTCAGAACTGGGTCAGTTTTGTAGAGGCCTGTCGATTTCACATCGACCACAAAGGCCGCGCCCGGATATTCGCGGGATAGATCGCGGGCCAGCATCAGTCCGATTTTATCGGCAAAGATCTCTTCGCCCGTATTGTCAATGACGCCGCAGCGATCGCCATCGCCGTCAAACCCGAGGGCAATGTCAGCGCCATGCGCTTTCACCGCGGCTGCCATAGCGTGCAGCATCTCGGAGTCTTCTGGATTGGGATTGTACTTTGGGAAGATCATATCGAGATTACAGTCCATCTCGATGACATCAACGCCCATTTTGCGCAGCGCATCTGGCGCAAATGCGCCCGCGGTGCCATTGCCGCACGCCGCAATCACTTTCAGTGGGCGTTTTATAGAGACGCCGTCAGCCACGGAATCGATGTATTTTTCCCGCACGCCATCGACCTGGACATGGCGCCCCCCCGCACGCGGTTCAAACGCGCCAGAGAGCACGATCTCTTTCAGTCGGCCCATCTCGTCGGGTCCAAATGTAAGCGGCCGATTGGCGCCCATCTTAACGCCGGTCCAGCCATTTTCATTGTGGCTGGCGGTGACCATCGCACAGCACGCACAATCGAGTTCGAACTGGCTCCAATACACCATAGGACTGAGCGCGAGACCGACATCCAACACCTCACATCCGCCTTGCACCATGCCGAGGATGAGCGCATTTTTGATCGGTTGGCTGATTGATCGGAAATCATGACCGGTTACTGTTTTCGGCTCGACGCCAAGCTCGTGAAAGAGCGTTGCCATACCGAGACCGAGCGCTTGCACGCCGGTTAGATTAAGTTCCGGCGCTTTGTCATGCCCGATCCCATTGAACCACCAACGCGCGTCATATTCGCGAAAACCAGTGGGTTTGACCAAAGGTAGAATTTCAAACTCGAGCGTGTTGGGTGCGATATCGGCGCGCGGTTTAGGCAACATAAGTGGATCCTGACATGAGAGTTCCCCGGTACCGGGGTTGTGCAGACTGAGACGCAATTTTCAAGCCAAAATAAAATTTAATATTGTCTATTCGATAAAGAATACTAATTCCTGGCGTGGGAGCGGTACGCCTCTCGTCTTTAGCAAGGAGTTGAGTATGAAACTCATGAAAACGAGTGCTGCGCTGGCAGCGGGCTTGATCATCACCGGCGTCGCGTCGGCACAAGACTTTTATGTCAGTGGATCAATCGGTTTGACGCAGCAAAATGATAGTGACAATTCTGGATCCACGGGCGCTTTCACGACCGGCAATTTGGGCGATGGAGCAACACTCGATGTGGCCGCTGGGACCCCCTATGGATGGTCCACAGAATTCGACAATGGCACAGCCTTTTCGGGTGAGTTTGGCGCCCGCTATGCGAATGGCTTCCGCGCGGGGGTCGAGTTTGTTTATTCGCAAGCGGATGTCGATACGCACACCGGTGTCACCCTGGGCGGTGGCAGCATTGACGGTCTCGATGCCGCCTCAATCGCTGGCGCACCAGACCCGCTTGGTGTGACCGTTGCGGCCGTGGTGGCCGATGGTCGCGGTGAGATCACCAATACTGGCCTTTTCGTCAATGGCTATTATGATTTCAATACCGGTGGCGCTTTGCAGCCCTATCTTGGTGCGGGTCTCGGATACATGGACGTATCGGTGACCTATGAGCCCTCTGGGATCAGCGTCATTGATGATAGTGAAGGCAAGTTTGGCTACCAGGTTAAAGCTGGCGCCACCTGGATGCTAAACCCGCAATGGGAGGTCTTCGGCGAATATGCCTATCGCGCAACCGAAGACATTGAACTCGACAATCAACTGTTCCCAGGCACCCTTGAGATTGAGAATACGCAAAATGTCTTTTCAATCGGGGCGCGGTATAAGTTTGGCGGCGTATAAAAGCCCGCTCTATCTGAACCTTGTGCAGCCCGCCTTGGTCTTAAGGCGGGCTGTCTTTTTGAAACCGTTGCTCAGCGTAAACGCACAAACATAGCGCCATAAACGACATGGCGAGCGCGAACGCTGCGCTTCCGGTCCAGCCGACATATTCATAGGCGATGGTGCCGACCCAACTGGCCACACCAGCGCCTGAGAACATTAGCACGATATAGACGGTCATCAGTCGCGTGCGGACATCCGGTGTTTGGTTCAAAAACGTCATTCGACTTGTCACGTCGATGACGGGTCCGAACACGCTGGTGATCAGAATCGGGATCATCAGCAGCCATAAGCTGTGGCCAAAAAATACAAATAGCAGAACCCCGAAGAGCTGGCAGCAAGCGACGATCAGGCGGGCCTTGCGCGCGCCTATACGATCGGCCCAGGCGCCAAATCGCGGCGTTGTCACCAGGTTCGCAATCGCAAACAGGGCCAAATAGCCGACAATGTCGACGCCATAGCCCATTGCCGGGCTGGTCAAGTGTAAGCCAAGCCCGAGCCAAATGGTAATGAAAACGCCGAAGGTCAGACCCTGAATGCTGCCGGATAGGAGCACTTCGGGATACTGGCGAACGAGCGGCACCATGGATCGCAGCAAAGCGAAGTATTGGGTTTGCGACGTTTCGTCGGAGACACGCTCGCGCCGATCCATACTGAGCGGGAGCAGAATCGCCACTAAGAGCATGCTCCCTGTGGCGATATAATAGACCGTGCGCCATCCAAAATGCTGGGCGATAACGCCGGCGCCGGCGCGCGCGGCCAAGATGCCAGCGATGATGCCGGTGGTCAGGATCGCCGTCACTTTGCCCAGCTCGCCCGGATCGACCCGTTTGGACGCATAGGCCGGGATCAGATAAGGCGCGATGGTCATAAAGCCGAGAATCGTAGAGCCCAGCAGGAATAAGTGAAAATCGACAGCCAGCGCCATCAATGCCATCGCCGCAAGCTGGCCGGCAACGAAAATCGCTGTCAGCGTCCGATTGGAGAACCGATCCCCCAAAGGCAGCAGCAAGAAGATTCCGAGCGCCAGCCCAATTTGATTTAAAGCGGGCACCAGGCCAATGGTGGACGAGCGAACGCCGAAATCCTCCGCAACGCGGCCGATGATTGGATGAATGTAATACGCATTCGCTGTCACCACGGCTGAGGCCAGCACCAAAACCCAAATCTGCGATGAACTCAGTCGCGGCGGGTTGGGGGTGGAGCTGGAAGGCGAGGGCGCAGACGAAACAGTTCGATCTAAGGCATGGTTGGAGCACGTGAAAAGCCTAACGCGACGCCAGGCGCGGCCCGCACCGCGTCAGCCTGCTTCGGCTTCCCGAGCCGCGATCCAAGCTTCAATCCGCCGGTCCAGCGCATCCAAAGGCATCGCGCCAGCCCCCAAGACCGCATCGTGAAAATCGCGGATGTCGAACGCCTCGCCTAAACGTGCTTTTGCTCGGGCACGAAGGTCTAAGATTTTCAGCTCACCGATTTTGTAAGCGGTCGCTTGTCCGGGCCAGCCGATATATCGCGTGACTTCGGTTTCGATGTTCAGCGGCGCCAGCGCGGTATTCTCAATAAAGCACGTCGCCGCCTCTGCTCGGGTCCAGCCATAATGGTGCAGTCCTGTATCCGCGACCAAACGACAAGCGCGCCACATCTCATAAGAGAGCTGCCCGAAGCGTTCATAGGGCGTGCGATAGATGCCGGCCTCACCGGCCAGCTTTTCGGCATAGAGGGCCCAGCCTTCTCCAAACGCGGTCGGATAATAGGATTTACGAAACTCCGGCACGCCAACGAGTTCCTGTGCCAGCGCGATTTGTAAATGATGACCCGGCACGGCCTCGTGCGCCGAAAGCGCGGGCAGCTCATAAAGGGGGCGCTGGTCGAGGGCATAAGTGTTGACGAGGTAGGTGCCTGCCAGTCCTTTTTCGGCGCTGCCGCTGGCATATCGCCCGGTGGTAAACCCGGGGGCGATTTCTGCTGGGACGGCAGCGACGCCATAAGGCAAGCGCGGGAGCGTGCGGAAATATCGCGGCAAAATAGCATCCAAGCGTTTGCTCATCTCGGCGGCTTTTTCGAGCAGGTCATCGGGCGTTTCGGCATAGAATTGTGGGTCCGTGCGCAGAAACTCAATAAACGCCGCGAACCCCTGTTCAAATGCGACTTCGTCAATGATTTCATCCATTTCGGCGCGGATTCGCGCGACTTCTGCCTGACCAATCTGATGGATGTCTTGCGGTGTGTATCCGGCCCCGGCGGTGTGAAAATCGACCGCCATCGCATATGCCCCACGGCCTCCGTTCAGCGTCGACAAGCCTGCGCCAGGGCGGGCCGCTGGAGCATACTCGTCTTGCAAAAACTGCAACAGACCTTGGTACGCTTCGATCGCCGTGGTCACCGCCATGGCGCCGCGGGTTTTCAACGCGGCGATTTCAGCCTCAGTTAAGTCTGAGGCGTCCAAGGATAGAAACGGTGTAAACAGCGGGCTTTGCCGAGGATCGCTGCGGATTTGTGAGCGGATCTGTTCGATCGACGTCGTTAGGGGGTCGGCGTGCTGTGTCCAGCCAGTGTCGATGCCGCGCCGCAGATTCGTGACATGGTCATCAAAATAGCGCGGCACGTCCTGCAAACGGGCAATCCAAGCCTCTGCTTTTTCACGCGTGTTCGCCCGCGTGCGCAGCGCATAGAATGGTGGTTCCGCAAAAAAGCCCCAATCGCCGACAAACGGGATCCGCGCGGTGTCATAGGCCTGCGCATTGATGTGGTGCCTCAAAAGGTGACGTAGGATTGCGCTTTCGAGAGTCGCCGCCTTGGCATCGAGTGCGTTGAGCGCATCAAGCATGTCGACAGCTTCGACCGCCCGCTCGGCGATGAAGGTGGGCGTCACCCGCGCCCACGTCCGAGGGTCTTCGCCGCGCGCGCGGGCGTCGGCCTCAGGGTCGCCGGCCTGATGAAACGCTTCATATTCAGCGATAAGCTTTTCCAATGGCCGCGCTGCACCATCCGAGGCAAAAACACCCAGCGCAATGGCCAATAAGACCGCGCGTGAGAAGGCAATGCGCATGGCGGTTTCCCGTCTTATCCCGGGTCTTGGCTAAACCCGTGGCCAGCATCTGAAAAGGAATTTCACCTTTTCTTACTTTTTCCACGCCAAGACCGTACAGAATGTGAACATGCCCGGGCGCTGCGCCGCGTTGACACGGGTTTGGACGCGCTTAAACACTGCGCGGTCGCAAATCGGTTTGCACGGAGACAAAATATGGCTGAACCAGGACGGGCCGATCCACGCCCGCTATCGCCGCATTTGCAGATTTGGAAATGGCATTGGACCATGGCGGGGTCGATTTTCCACCGGGTGTCGGGATCCGGCTTGTATGGTGGGGCTTTTCTAATTGGCGCCTGGCTGATTGCCCTCGCAACGGGTCCTGAGGCCTATGCCTTTGTCGAAATGATCGCGTTTAGCTTGCCCGGGCAAATTCTGCTCTTTCTGTGGTCTATGGCGGTCTTGTATCATTTGGCCAATGGCTTGCGGCATCTCGTTTGGGACGGGCCGATGATCGGATTTGACCCAGGTGTGGCGAGCTTGTGGTCGATGTTCAATTTTGCCTTCGCGATCATCGGAGCGGCGGTCATTTGGTCGCTCGCTTCGTTCTTTTAGGAGGGACTGATGACGACCAGTGCAAAATCGGTTCGAGGGCTAGGGTCGGCGGGGGTCGGCACGCAGCATCATATTCGCCAACGAGTCACCGCTTTGGCGCTTTTGTTCCTTGTGCCATGGTTTCTCTACTCAATCATTGTTGCGTGCAAAGCAGGTTATGAGGGTGCGCTGACCTGGGCGGCGCAACCGGTAAATGCAATCTTGCTGATTTTAACGGTAAGTGCGGCGCTTTATCACATGCGTTTGGGCATGCAGGTGGTAATCGAGGATTACATCGCTAGGAGCAGTACACGGCAAGCGTTACTGATTTTAAATACGTTCGCCGTCATTGCTTTAGCCGCAGCGACTATTCTGTCGGTGCTGAAAATCTGGTTCACGGCAGGCACTTAGAGGCGCGGTCGCGGGAGAGGTAAGAGATGAGCGATTATGAATTCATCGACCATACATATGATGTGGTTGTCGTTGGTGCCGGCGGATCTGGTTTGCGCGCAGCGCTCGGCGCCGCGCAAGCCGGACTGAAAACCGCGTGCATCACGAAAGTCTTTCCAACCCGCTCCCACACGGTTGCCGCGCAAGGCGGGATCGCGGCGTCTCTTGGCAATATGGGCCCAGACGATTGGCGCTGGCATATGTATGACACGGTCAAAGGATCCGATTGGCTCGGTGATCAAGACGCGATTGAATATCTCGCCCGCGAAGCCCCAGCCGCCGTTTATGAACTCGAACATTGGGGCATGCCCTTCAGCCGGAACGAAAACGGGAAAATCTACCAACGTCCGTTTGGCGGTCATACGACTGAAATGGGGGAAGGCCCGCCAGTGCAACGCACCTGCGCGGCGGCGGATCGCACCGGTCACGCCATGCTGCACACGCTGTACGGTCAGTGCGTGAAGAACGATACCGAGTTCTTTATCGAGTATTTTGCGCTGGACCTCATTATGGATGATGAGGGGGCCTGCCGTGGTGTCACCGCTTGGAAACTCGATGACGGCACGCTGCACCGCTTCCGCGCGCAAAAGACCATTCTCGCCACGGGTGGCTATGGCCGCGCCTTCTTCAGCTGTACGTCTGCACACACATGTACCGGCGACGGCAATGCGATGGTGCTGCGCGCTGGGCTTCCGTTGCAGGACATGGAGTTCATCCAATTCCACCCGACCGGCATTTACGGCGCTGGCTGCCTGATCACTGAAGGGGCCCGCGGCGAAGGCGGATACCTGACGAACTCTGAAGGCGAGCGTTTCATGGAGCGCTATGCGCCGAGCGTGAAAGACCTCGCCCCGCGCGACATGGTTTCCCGGTCGATGACGATTGAAATTCGCGAAGGTCGCGGCGTCGGTCCGAATAAAGACCATATCTTCCTGCACCTTGAGCATTTGCCAGCTGAGACCCTCGCAGCGCGACTGCCGGGGATCTCCGAGACGGCGAAAGTCTTTGCCGGGGTTGACGTAACCCGCGAGCCAATCCCGGTCCTGCCGACCGTTCACTACAATATGGGCGGCATTCCAACCAACTTCCATGGCGAAGTTCTGACCAAGAAAGACGGTGATCCAGACTCGGTGGTCCAAGGTCTGATGGCGGTCGGTGAAGCGGCGTGTGTGTCCGTGCATGGCGCCAACCGCCTCGGCTCAAACTCGCTCATCGACTTGGTGGTGTTTGGCCGCGCAGCAGGTCTTCGCTGCGGGGCGACCCTGGAAGCGGGCGCGAGCCAACCGACGATGACGGATAGCCAGACCGACGGACATCTGGCGCGCTTTGACCGGATTCGAAATGCCGATGGCGACCATTCTGTCGCCGATTTGCGGCTCGAAATGCAAAAAGCCATGCAAGACAATTGCGCGGTGTTCCGCACCGGCGAAGTTCTTGACGAAGGCGTTGAGAAAATCGATGCGATCAACACGAAAGTCCCGGGGATGCGGATCGAAGATCGCGGCTTGATCTGGAACACCGATCTGCTCGAAGCGCTCGAATTCGATAATTTGATCGGCCAAGCCACGGTGACAGTGAACTCTGCGGCCAACCGTAAAGAAAGCCGCGGCGCGCATGCCCGCGAAGATTTTGACAAGCGCGACGATGAAAATTGGATGATGCACACACTTGCTTGGTCAAGTAATACGGGCGATGTTCGTATTGATTACCGTCCGGTTCACAATTATACGATGTCAAACGAAATAGAATACATCAAACCGAAAGAACGGGTTTACTAGTCTGGAGTAAAAATGGCGGTCCTCACTACATGTGAGGGGACGACAATTCAGGGTATCGAAGCCTGGGGGGCGCATTGCGCTTCTGGCTATCGCAAGTTTCTGGTTCAACTCGGTCAGTTAACTCCGCTCGGACGTGGCAGTTTAAGGCGGGTCTGGGTTCGCGAATTGCGGAAAACTGGATCGCTGTTTGATGTGCAGCTCAAAGGCACGCGTGTGCGGCTTGAGATTGGGGATAATCGCAGCGAAATCAAAGCGTTGGTTCAGGGCGATGCGTTTATGCAAGCCGAGCGGATGGCGATCCACCGAGCCAAGCAGGCGGGTCAGCCGCTCTATATCATCGATATTGGCGCGAATGCGGGTCTGTTCTCTGCCATCGCGTTGCATGAAGCCGGCGACGATACACGCTTGCTCGCGATCGAGCCAAACCCGCGCTTACGCCGCCGTCTTGAGACGAATATTGAGTTTAATCAACGCGATGCGCAGGTTGAAATCCTGCCGTGCGCATTGGGCCGAGCGCGCGGCGAGATGTCATTCCTCGTCGATAATAATGATCTCGGGGGTGGTGGGCTCGCCGCACATCGAGCTCACAAAATGCATGGGACCCACCTGACGGTGCCCGTGCGCCCTTTGGCGGAGATTGTTGAGGCGGCGTCGTTTCACCGGATTGATGTTCTCAAAATCGATGTCGAGGGCGCTGAGGACCAGATCTTGATGCCGTTCCTCGAGACCGTCGATCCGACTTTCTGGCCGCAGCAGATCTTGATCGAGATTGCGCACCGTACGGTCTGGCAGTCCGACTTGCTCGAAGCACTTTACACCCACGGATATGCACTGACCGAACAGAGCGGCGCGGATGCGACATTGATGCGGCGAACTGTTCCTTAACAGGGTTTCTGCGACAGTGTATACGATAGCTGGATTATTTAGGTGACGTCTTATTCATGGTTCAACTTACGCTTCCAAAAGGCTCCGCGCCGAAAAAAGGTAAGACCTGGCCGAAGCCAGAGCGCGGAAAGAAAATCAAGAAATTCAAGATTTATCGCTATGACCCAGAACAAGGCGGAAATCCGCGCTGGGACACGTATTTTGTCGATATGGAAAAGTGCGGGCCGATGGTACTGGACGTGCTTATCTACATTAAAAACCATATCGACTCGACCTTGGCGTTTCGACGCTCTTGCCGTGAAGGGGTTTGTGGCTCCTGTGCAATGAATATTGGCGGTCAGAACACAATCGCTTGTACGCGCGGCTGGGATGAGATCGCGGGGCCGCATATCTCCATTGCGCCTTTACCCCATCAACCGGTCGTCAAAGATCTGATCCCGGACCTGACAAATTTCTATGCCCAGCACGCCTATGTGCAGCCGTTTTTGAAGACCGATACGCCGGAGCCGGAAAAAGAGTGGACACAATCGGAGGCCGATCGCGAGCATCTCGATGGCCTGTATGAATGTATTTTGTGCGCTTCATGCTCGACCTCGTGCCCGTCTTATTGGTGGAATGGCGACAAATATTTGGGCCCCGCCGCCTTATTGCAGGCCTATCGGTGGTTAATCGATAGCCGAGACGAGGCCACCGGAGAGCGGCTTGATGATCTCGAAGATCCCTTCAAGCTGTATCGCTGCCACACCATTATGAACTGTGCTCAGGTGTGTCCAAAGGGGCTCAACCCGGCCAAGGCGATTGCCAAAATCAAGCATATGATGGTCGAACGCGTCGCTTAGCGGGCGTGCTATCATGAAAAAAAGCGGGCGGCGACTTCTGTCACCGCCCGTTTTCATTTGAGAATGCTGACGCCTATTGGGCGGCATGTCTCCGTCTGGTGCTAGAGCGAAGCAAAGACATAAGTTGCGGCTTTGCCGTCCTCTTCGGCAGCGAGACGAATAAGACCAATGGCCTGTTCGACCAGGTCTTTCCGGCACGCGCGATCGAAGGTTTCGACCCGAGTAACCGGCATCTCAAAGGAGCAGGCTTCAGCCGCTTGCGCTTTGATTGACTTCAGCACTTGTTTCGCACCAGCTTCTGTCGACAGCATTTCGCTATCATACTGGAACTCGACCGTGACTGGAATGCCCTCAGCTTGGGCGGAAGGTGCTACCACAAGGGCAGCGGCGAGCAGGGTTGCTATTGTTTTACGCATGCAAAACTTCCTTACAGAGTTAGCGACGGTCCAGGGACCGACAAGAAACTCCTCCCGCAACATGTTTAGGTATTATGTGGCCGATCTCTCGTTCGCCATTATGTCATGTTGCACCGCAACAAATTGCATTATGGTCCGTGGTAGCAAGGCTAAACAGGAAGACCAGCTATGCGAAAATACACGAATGCCCGTAGCTATTGGCGATCCGGCTGGTTTTCGGGTGCGACACTTTGTTTGTGGATGTTGCGGTGCACAACACTTAGGCGCGCGCAACCTCGATACTGATCGGTGCGTGGTCAGACGGTTTCCAACCGCCGCGCCAGCCGAGGTGGATTTTATAGCTGCTCAGATCGGCGCGATCGGTTGCGCTTTGGCTTGTCCAAATATGATCTAGCCGGCGCCCTTTGTTGGACGCGGCCCAGTCACGCGCGCGATAACTCCACCAGGAATAGAGCCGCTGCTCATCATTGTGGAGGTGGCGCGCAACATCTACAAAGCGTGCCTTTTTGCGCGCTTTCTCAAGGCTTACGGTCTCAATCGGGGTGTGAGAGACGATTTTCAGGAGCTGTTTGTGTGACCACACATCGTTTGGATGCGGCGCGATATTGAGGTCGCCGACAAGGATGCGGGGCGTGCCGTCTTTCGCGACTTTCCCATAATGGCGCCCCAGACGTTTGACG
>JBCCXW010000097.1:0-12967 GCA_039191105.1 Pseudomonadota bacterium | reverse complement strand
GGAGGCCTCCGAGCGTTTATTGACCATGACCCAGCGCACATAAGACAGCACTTCTTCCTGACGCTGATTAAATCCACACGTCCGGACATATACGACCCCCGTCTTGCGATTTGAGTTCTCTTTGACCCCGACCACCTCCGAAACCGCGACCAGGGTATCGCCTGGGTAAACCGGGACCGGGAAACGACCGTCCGCATAGCCAAGATTTGCGACTGCGTTTAGCGAGATGTCCGGCACGGACTTCCCAAACACGATATGAAACGCCAGCAATGGGTCGATCGGCAAGCCGTCAAATCCGTTCGCGATTGCAAACGGTGCCGCGCTAAACAAGGCATGCCGAGATCCGGTGAGGGCGCGGTAAAGACTGATATCGCCGGTGGTCACCGTCAGCGGGGTTGCATGACGCAACACTTTTCCCACCGAAAAGTCCTCAAAGTGATGGCCAAGATTTGATTTCGTCATGCTGCCTTAAAGGGCGGTCATCGCGCAACGGTCAAGCGCCCGCAGCGGCAACTCGAATCAAACGGTTCCGAAATTCATGGTGAACAGATCGATGATCACCAAGCTCACCGCATTGCCACCAGAGGCAAACGCATAACTCAAATGCGGTGCAGTGAAGACCAGCACTATGGCAGAGATTAAGCATCCGCCGACAAACTGCGCCTGACCGTCCCGGGCCATGTCGCGGATCGCTTGCGTCCCATAGACGGCAATTCTCGGCCCAAACAAGAAGGCCGCAGAAAGCGCCAGAAACGCCAGTGCAGTCAGTTGTGATATGAGCATTGACGACACCCAATACAAACTCCCAACCGCTTTTATGCCCGATCAGAATTGAATTGTGGTGTCAGCAATTGTTGAAATTTTATCGATTAAGCGATTTCCAAAAGCTCGCTGTTTGGACGACCTAGGACCGCTTTGTCGCCGTTTATGCCGATCGGGCGCTGGATCAGTTTTGGCTCCGTCGCCATCGCCGCATAGACCTCTTCGTCGCTTGCAGTTTCAGAAAGTCCGAACTTCTCGGCGTCTTTTTCGCGTAAAAAGACCCGTGGCGAGACCCCGCCCATTTTCTTGGCGATGTCTTTCAGCTCTTCAACGCTCAGGCGCTCTGAGGCATTCATATATTTCCGGATTTCCGGCGTCACGCCATTCTCTTGCAAGAGTGTCAGTCCCTTTTTTGAAGACCCACACCCCGTATGGTGAACCAATATATAAGCCATAATCATCGCCTCTTAACTGCCTGCTCGACAGACATAGGCACAGATCGAGGTTCGGCAATCTCATCATGTTGATATTGGCAGACGGAAAAAGATCAGGCAGGCTAGTGTTATGACAATTGAAGCCAATCACCCGACCCTTGATGCCGCGCGGGCGTTACAGTCCGAGCTGGCGACTCGAGCCGCTGAGATGGATGAGGTGAGACGCTTACCGCGCGATCTCGCCGAAAAGCTCGCGCGCGGCGGATTGTTCCGCATGGTCACGCCTGCGGCCTATGGCGGTCTGGAATGCTCTCCACGTCAAATTGTCGATGCGGTAGAAGCCGTTGCCGAAGCGAATGCCAGCGCCGGATGGTGCGTTATGATTGGTGCCACGACGGCGCTGAACGCGGCCTATATGGCGCCGGATATGGCACACGATGTTTACAGCGATCCAATGATTATCACGGGCGGAGTCTTTGCCCCAATGGGCAAAGCCCTGGTCGATGGCGACGATTATATTGTCAGCGGCCGCTGGCAATGGGGCTCCGGATCGGCAAATTGCTCCTGGCTCTGCGGCGGATCCATGGTGTTTGAGGACGGCGCGCTGCGCACGCTACCGAGCGGGCGTCCGGATGCGCGCATGATGGTCTTCCCGGCTGCAGAGGCCGAGCTGATCGATACATGGCATGTCATGGGTCTGAAAGGCACAGGGTCCGGCGATATCGCCGTCGACCAGATCCGCGTGCCAAAGGCACGATCCGTCAGTCTCGTTGCGGACAAGCCATATATTGACAGTCCGCTTTACAAGTTTCCAGCTTTTGGATTGCTCAGCCTTGGGGTCGCGAGCGCCGCCATGGGCAATGCCAAAGGCGCGCTTCAGGCCTTTACTGATTTGGCTGGGGCAAAGAAAAACCAAGGCTCGAAAAAGACGCTGAGTGAGCGGGCCACCATCCAATCTGAAACGGCGAGGATGACGGCTATGTTCCGCGCCGCCCGGGCCTATTTACATGATGAAATTGATTTGACTTGGGAGGTCGCAGAAACCAGCGGCGACATTCCAGTGGAACGTCGCGCCGCATTGCGTATGGCGTGCACGCATATGGTGCGCACCAGCGCTGAAGTCTGCCGCATCTGCTATGATTTAGGAGGCGGCGCAGCGCTGTTTGAAGCGAGCGAACTACAACGCCGGTTTCGCGATGGGCACGCCATGACCCAACACATTGTCACCGCACCCGCGACTTGGGAGCTCACGGGTCGATTGCTTTTCGGTCTGCCGACCGATGATAGTACAGTCTAAGCTTTACTCGGCTTCTGCGACGATTTCATCAGAACCGCGGGCCAAAGTTTTCATCACCCCGTCTGCCTCTTCGGGTGCATCTTTCTTACGTGCATATGAGCGTCGCTTTTTCGGCGGATCTGCTTTTTCAGCATCGTCGCCAGCGTCCGCGGCGATTGGGGATTCGCCGGGATCCTCCTCAACAGCTTTCGTGCCGTCGCTGTCCTCATCGGTTTTTGCGTCACGCGGCTTGCGCCCGCGACGATTTGATGTGCTTGCGGGTTGCGCACTGCCATCACTGTCTGATGTGTCGCTGGTTTCAGAGCGTTGAGATGCCTCGGTCTCACCGGCATCGTCCTGTTCGGCACGCTCGGCCTCGCGTTGGGCCCGCTCTTCAGCCCGCGCTGCGTCACGCGCCTCTCGCTCCAAACGCGCTTCTTCTTTTTGCTTTTCAAACTCAGCCACGATCCGCGCATAATGTTCGGCATGCTGAAACAAGGCCTCGGCTTTGACCCGGTCGCCAGAGGTTTGCGCGTCGCGCGCATATTGCAGATATTTGTCTAAGATTTGCTGCGCAGATCCGCGAATGCGCACGTCAGGCCCATTGCTTTCATAATGACGATTTGGATTGGGATTGTTATTGTTTCCACCCGAGCGGCGACGGCGCTTGCGCTGCATGGCCATTGGCAATTCCTGATCTCTAATGGTCCGATAGTCGGACGGTTACTCGTGCGGGACGACCCGTTTTGCTAACTGTCACGCGAGCTATGAGTCGGACAGGTGGCCCCCGTGTCCCTGACTCTGCACGTTACGTAGCGCGGCATTTCGGATTCGCCAAGGGGGTTTCTGCTAAGTTTTTATCGCCGCGATCGCACGGTCGTGTCCGCCTAAGTCTTGCCGGTGCTTGAGCTGGCCAAATCCAGACTGGCGCAAAAGCGCGCTCACCGCCTCTTTTTGATCATAGCCAATCTCGAAGACGAGAACCGCCCCGTCCGACATCTGTGCCGAGGCGAGGGAAATGATCTCGCGATAGGCGTCGAGCCCGTCTGGTCCGCCATCAAGCGCCTCTAACGGATCATACTCGCGAACCTCTGGGGCGAGCGAGGCGATCTGGTCGCTGCGAATGTATGGCGGATTGGACAGAATGAGATCGCAATCTGACCAGCCGCGCCAGATGGCCCAGGATCCATGATGAAAGTCCACTCGGGCGGTGAAATTGTGGTCGGCAAAATTCTCTTGCGCCAGCGCCATGGCCTGTGCGCTGCGCTCCACCGCGACACCGGTGGCCTGCGGAAAACGCTGCAAACACTCAGCAAGCAGGACACCGCCGCCAGTGCCGAGATCAGCAATCTTTATTCGCGCATTTTGGTGCTGATGGAGGCAGGTTTCGGCCAAAAGAACGATTGCGGCGCTGTCCTGCCGCGGGATCAATGCGCGCGAATCGGTTTTCACGTCCAAGTCGAGAATGGTCGTTCGCGCGACAATGTGCTGGAGCGGCTCTCGCCGCAAGCGCCGTGCGACGAGTGTTTGGAACCGCGCCTGATCCTCCGCTGCGATCGCGAGACATTCCAGCGATAGGCCTGACGCATCGCGGGGTGAGATGACCGCCGCGAGAAGCTGTTTCGCATCATAATTTGCGTCTGAGATTCCGGCTGCGGCAAGCATCTTTGTCGCCTGCGCGATGAGATCCGCCGCAGCGGGCTTGCTCATGCCTCTTCCATGGCGGCGAGACGGCGGGCTTGATCTTCCGTCATCAGCGCGTCGACAACATCTTCCAACTTGTCGCCAGCGATGATTTTCTCGAGCGCATAAAGGGTCAATCCAATCCGGTGATCGGTAACGCGGTTTTCCGGATAATTATAGGTGCGGATTTTTTCAGACCGGTCGCCTGATCCGACTTGCGAAGCCCGTGCTTCAGCGCGCTCGGCATCGCGTTCTTGCTTTTCTTTTTCATACAATCGAATTTTCAATTGTTGCATCGCTTTATCGCGGTTTACGTGCTGCGACTTCTCAGAACTCGTTGCGACAATACCGGTCGGCAGGTGAGTGATCCGGACCGCGGAGTCTGTTGTGTTGACGTGCTGACCGCCGGCGCCGGATGAGCGCATCGTATCAATCCGGATATCCTCGGTGCGAATGTCGATGCTGACATCTTCAGGGGCCGGCAATACCGCAACCGATGCCGCAGATGTATGAATTCGGCCTTGGGTCTCGGTCGCTGGCACGCGCTGGACGCGGTGGACACCCGATTCCCATTTCAGGCGCCCGTAGACACCATCGCCTTCGACATTTGCGATGATCTCTTTAAAGCCACCGACATCGCCGGCGGAAGCACTCTGCAAGTCCACTTTCCACCCTTGCAGCTGCGCATAGCGTGAATACATTCGAAACAGGTCACCCGCGAACAGAGCCGCTTCGTCGCCGCCCGTGCCGGCGCGCACTTCCAGCACAATATTGGCTTTGTCATCGGCATCTTTGGGCAGCAAGAGAAGCTGCATTTCACTCTCTGCATCCGGAATTCGGGCACGCAAGTCGCTCAGCTCTTCTTGCGCCAGCTCCGCCATTTCAGGGTCATCGCCCTTGACCATGGCCTCCGCTTCTTTGAGGCCCGCACGCATGCCAATCAGTTCACGTGCAGCGTCGACCACAGGCTTAAGCTCAGCATGTTCGCGCGACAGCGCGACGATTTCAGTACTATCGGTCGTTACGCCCATTCGCGCTTCGACTTCTTCAAACCGCTCAATCACTTGCTCGAGGCGCGCCTCAGGAATCGTAGCCATGCCCCGCCTCTAAACCGGATTGGTCCCTACAGGAAGACCCGAATGATTTCCTTTCCGGCCATCACAAACAACACAATCGAACCGAGCGAAAAGACCAGAAAACGCAGCACAACTTTCGGCGACAGAACCTGAACCAAGGAATGCAAAACGCGCAGTCCGGCATAAGCAAAGCCAAGGTACATCATCAGCGGGTCGGCACCGCCAGTGAGCGCCGCAAACATCATCAGCGCATAGAAGATGGTCGGCTGTTCGTGCAAGTGGTTGTAATTGTCTGCGACGGCGCGAACATTTGCCGGGAGCCGGTCTGCATACGTCCCGGGATGGCGCGCATTATCGGGATCAATCTGCGCTTTTTGCATCGCCGGAATGCGGGTCGCATACATCCATAACCAGACAATCAGAGTCCAAACCACAAGGATTAAGACCGGTGTCAAGAACGCCTTCATATCTGCCGCGCGATCCATCAGCAGCATATCCATCATGGCGCTGAAATCTGGGGCTTCCATTTCCATAATTCACCTCCCTCTCGTATACCTCGATCCAGAGGCTAAGCTTCATTGCTGCGAAAGCAAACCCGTTCCGGCGGGAGAGGTGGGACCAAAATGGGCGCTCATAAAGGCAATAAACGCATCGATATCTTCCGACACGACGCTGTGTCCGCCAACGCGCAGCCAATAGCTGATCTCGGCTGCGGGGTCGAAGTCCAGCATTCCAGTCTGGTCGATCAGGCCTTCAACCCCCTCCGCTTCATAAATCAAATCGGCCGCCTGCGCCAAAATGAATGAGGAGTTGGGGTCCGACCAAACATCGCGCCGACCATTGCCCAAAAAAATCGGTTTCGGCGCAGACAGCGCAAGGAGGAAATGTTGATCGAGCGTTAGATCCAATCCGTTCTCAAGGTCTGCACCGAGGCCCGGACGGAGCCAATGCGGATAAGCGTTCGCCATGCGCTGAAGGGTTTCTCCGGTATTAGAGCGCGAGGAAGACCCACCCCCAAACCCGGATTGGTGGGCGATCGCAGCAGCGACCCTGTCTGACCAACCGGATGCAATTAAAGCCGATTTGCCATAGCGTGAATGCCCCATAGCAGCGATTGCATCATTGCGAATGCGCGGATCATCGCTGAGCACACGCGCCGCCGCATGAAACGCAAACGCCCAGGCCATCAAAGCGCTCGTGGGCTGCGGATCCGGCGCCAAAGACGCCATAATCGCCGGTCCAGCCTCGCGGCTGTCCGGCACAAAGCTTGACCCCGCAAAGCTCGCATAGGCCAAGCCGGCATCAAAGTAACGATCGATAGGCGCATAAGCGATATAGGTGCCGAAAATATTCGTCGCGATGAAACCGACAGCTCCGGTCATGTTCGATCCATCGCACAATAAATCACCTTGCGCGGTGACTGGAACATCCGGGAACACCGAGCAGTTATCGGCAAAAGTTTGGCTAATCAGCAGCGGAACGGGGCGTTCACTGGCTTGATTGGGGATGGCGAGAACGATGGGGAATGTGCGCGCGCTCGGCCCGCTTCCAAGCGTTAGAAATACTTCCTCTAATCGCCCTCGCCCACCGAGATAGGCGTCATCAACGACGCGCCGCTGCGCCACCGTAATCGGTAGATTCCCCGGCCAAGGGCCATACAATTCGGATTCAAGAGTCTTGTGCGTCGCCTCGATGTCAAAAGGCAAAGTTAATTCTGGTCGCGCTGGCGGCTTATTCTCGGTGTCCAAACTTGCATAGTTCAGCCCTAGCATGGTGCACGAAGATGCGACCAAGAGCACGGCCCCCGCGAGCAACAGGCGCGTGATCCATTTCAAGCCCAGCAGCACCATATACGTCTCCTGTCAGATTCAGCTCGGCTTGGATGGAACGCGGACGACAGGATGGCAAGGGCACAAAATAAGCGCTCAGATCACGAGTGCGCGAGCGGTTACTCCGCAGCGACCATGTCGGTATCGCGCTGGTTCCTCAAGCGTTCAGCTTTGGCTTCGACTTGCTCGACGATTTGGTCAATCATCTCGGCATTTGATAGCTTATGGTCCGGCCGGCCCGACACGTACATCATGCCGCTTTCTTTGCCGCCCCCAGTAAAGCCGAGATCCGTCATGGCGGCCTCGCCTGGCCCGTTCACAACACAGCCAATAATCGACAAAGTGATCGGCTCTGCGATGTGCGCCAAACGGTCTTCTAGGGTTTTGACAGTTGAGATCACATCAAACCCCTGGCGAGAACAGCTCGGGCAAGAAATGATATTCACCCCGCGGGTGCGCAGACCCAGCGATTTGAGCATATCAAAGCCGACTTTCACTTCTTCCACGGGATCATCTGAAAGCGATACACGGATTGTGTCGCCAATCCCCATCCAGAGCAGGTTGCCCATGCCAATGGACGATTTTACGGTGCCAACACGGCGGCCCCCGGCTTCGGTGATGCCGAGATGGAGCGGTGCGTCCGTGGCCTCGGCAAGCTGCTGGTATGCGGCGACGGCGAGGAACATGTCGGACGCTTTGACACTGATTTTGTAGTCATGAAAGCCGAGATCATCGAGGATGCGGGCATGATCAAGCGCGCTTTCAACCATCGCGTCTGGACACGGCTCGCCATATTTCTCGAGCAAGTGCTTTTCGAGCGAGCCGCCATTGACGCCGATCCGGATCGCGCAGCCATTATTGCGCGCGGCGTTGACCACTTCTTTGACGCGGTCGGGGGACCCGATATTTCCGGGATTGATCCGCAGACAAGCCGCGCCCGCTTCGGCCGCTTCAATGCCGCGTTTGTAATGGAAATGGATATCCGCCACCAAGGGGACGGGAGAGGCTTTCGCGATTGCCGAAAATGCCTGGGTTGAGTCCTGGTCGGGGCAGGACACGCGAACAATATCGGCGCCCGCATCGGCGGCGCGCTGTATCTGATCAAGCGTCGCTGTCACATCCGGGGTCAGTGTATTGGTCATCGTCTGCACGGAAATAGGCGCATCTCCACCTACCAGAACCGATCCGACGCGGATCTGGCGTGAGGCTCGACGTTCGATATTCCGCCAAGGGCGAATCGGATTGTGCACCATTCATAAGCCTCCTATCGCAGGCCTTCTCGGTTCATTTGGCCTCACAAAGCGTCGAGGTAAAGCCCCGGATTGCCGCACAATTTGCATAAAACTTGCCAGATCACATCAACCTTCTGGCAAATAACTTTTGGTACCGCCCGAATGGAAATCCACTTTCCATGGAGCGGAAGATGCGAAATTTGCCTGTCCCTGGCGTCTTTGCCCCGCGCTGGCAGAAGAAATTGCAAGCCTTTGCCGCCGATCATCGCGGCATCGCTGCGGTCGAGTTCGCGATGATTGCGATACCGTTCTTCCTGCTCATTTTCGGCCTTTTGGAAGTCAGCGTTTTATTCATCATGTCATCCGTGCTTGAGCATGCGGCGAATGAAGCGTCGCGCCAAATCCGCACCGGACAATTCCAGCAAGCCGGACACACCGATCCCAGCGCGCAATTTAGGGCGAACATAGAATCCGAACTGTTCGGTCTCCTTGACGGTAGCAAAGTCAAGATTGACGTGCGTACGTTCGATAGCTTTGGCAGCACAAACGGCAATGATACCGACGGCGATGGTTCGGCGCTCGCGTTTGACACGACCACCGGCGCCCTCGACGATAGTGGCTTTAAAATGAATGCTGGCGCGCAAAATCAGATCGTCGTCATCCGCGTTTTTTATGAATGGGAACTTATGATCCCAGGGCTGAGTGCGCCGCTTCAGAATATGACAGGTACGGCCAAACCAACGCGCCTCATTCAATCAACCGTTGCCTTCCGCAATGAGCCATTCGGATCTTAGCCCGGTTGGGGACAAAGGACGTCTAAAATGATCAAAGCCATTTCCGCTTTCCGCCGGTTCAAACGCGACGAGGGGGCTGTCTCTGCGGTCGAGTTTGCACTGATCGCGCCGCTTATGGCGATCATCTATTTTGGCTGCGTCGAGCTCTCGCTTATGATGACCGTGGACCGAAAAGTCACCGCGTCGACGGCCACGCTCGGCGACCTGACGGCGCGAGCTTCCGCCATTACAGACGATGATTTGAGCGACATTTTCGAGGCGACGCGGATGGTCATGCAACCGTATCCGATCCAGACCGCCAAAATGCGGGTTTCGAGCCTGCGCGAAGATAGTGGAAATATCTTGGTCAGCTGGAGCGAGGCCTGCGGGGATGGCGAGACGCCTTATACTGTAGATCAGGATCTGACGGCGACGGTCCCGAACAATATCATTCCGACCGCGGGCACGATCATCATGGCCGAAATGAGCTATGAGTTTGAGTCCAATATCGGCTTCTTCTTCTCGCAACCGAAAACGCTTGGCGATACATTTTATCTTCGTCCACGCCGGGTCGATGCGATCACCCGAACAGATGATCCGGGCACAAATTTCACCTGCGGATACGTTCCACCGTCGCCCTAAGTCGCTTCTGGCGCCTGCGTTTTTTGATGTTCCGGCGTTTTGTCTGCGTCGACGAAAAACGCTATTCCAATCAGACCGATCAAAAACAAAAGCGCGATCCCGGAGAAGCCGATCCGCTGATCGTTGAATGCCGCGGTCATCACCCCGACAACCAAGGGACCGATCCAGACGGTGACGCTGCCCGCCATGGCGTAGAAGCCGAAAAACTCACCAATTCGCTCAGGGGGCGATATATGCACGAGCATATAGCGGCTTGACGATATACAAGCGACAATCGAAATCGCTGCCGGTATGATGAGCAGGAAATAAACGATATCGGCGAGGCTGGTAAACAGCCCCGTGCCCATGCCGGTCCAAACATCTTGACCGGCCGGGATCAGGCCAAACAGCAGAGACTCTTGGGTGATCGATAGCTGCAAGACCAAGATGACGAGAATGGCAGACAGCTCGACAATCAAGGCGCGTTTGGGACCTAAGCCGCCATCGAGCCAGCCGCCGACGATGCCGCCTAACGCGCCGATCAGGGATCCGACGACGCCGTAGACCATGACTTCTGTGAACCCCCAACCCAATACGCCCGCCACATATACGCCGCCTAAGGTCAACAAAACGGCGAGCCCATCGGCATAGATCATGCGCGCGAGCAGAAACTTCATCACATTCGGCGACTCACGGAATTTCTGAACCACGAATTGCCAAGAATTGATCGGCCCGGACCAAAGATAATTGAGGCCCGCGGGACCACCCCAGAGCTTGAAATTCGGCGGTGTGAAAGTCTCGATTGCGCCTTTTCGCCAGCTGCCAAGACTGCCCAATCGATCCGGCATAAACAGAAAAAAGGGAATGATGAACAGGCCCAACCACACCGCGACGATGGGGCCGGAGAGCGGTCCAATTTGTCCCGGCTGCGCTTGCACCCATTCGCTTAAATTCGAGGCGGCAATCAATCCAACCAACATCAGAACGCCGGCAATATTCCCCATGGCAAGCCCCATCCCGGAGATCATGGGGAGCGCGCTCGGGGCACCGGCGGCAGGCAGCAATGCGTTGTGAAGCAGCTCGGAAATGGTGTAGCAGCAATAGGCAGTGGCCAGTAAGGCCATGCCAATGATCACGCCCCCAGGCGCACCGGGCGTGACATAACCTAGCCCCATTGCGCACACCCCAATCATCAGTAAGACAAAGAACAGAAAGAGCTTTTTGCGCCCGCCTTTATCGACAATCACGCCCAATATTGGCGCAATGACCGCCATGATCAGTCCGGCGACAGCAATCGTGTTCGCCACAACTGTTTGTCCAGCCGCGCCGCCGCCCACCACGTCGCGCGCGAAGTAAGGTGTAAAAACGTATATTACGATGATGTTGTAATAAGGATTTCGAGCCCACTCGAAGATCGCCCAGGCGAGCCCTTTGATTCCGAAAGCTGCGCCCGTCGCCGCTTCTGATTGCGGGCTTCTCGCCGCTGACGCGTAACTCATACGTGTTTCTCCCTAGCGGCGCCTTAGCGCGGCGCAATCTAACCCTGAAGCAATCCCAGCTGAATGAAAAGAGCGAGATCTACACCCTGCCGCTGCGACACAGTCTGCGCTTGACGCAGGATTTTGCAGGGATAAGAGGAAGCGTCGGTGTTTGGAGGCCAATATGGCAACGAGCGATTACTCACGTGGTGAGATGGATATCGAGGCTCAGAAGAGCATGTTTGAAGGCACAATGAAGGCCGGTGCCTGGGGTGCAATCATTACGCTTTTGATGATCGGATACGCGACATTCACACTCTCCTTGGGCATGCCTTGGTTGGTGGCACTCGTCATCTGTGCTGGCGCTGGCGTGGTCATTGGCCTTGGTATGGGATTTGGCGGCGCATGGATTGCGACGATGGTTGTCCTATCCGGTCTCGCGATTTTCGTACAAATCCTGATCGCGCTGTTCAGCCTCGCACTTTAGCCTAGCAAACAATCTCGCGCGGTCACGACGGTACATTTGTCTTGGCCTCGCCGCTGGTGCGAATCATTCAACCCTTTTAGACTGCGCGCATGCCCGACAGCGCTTCGCATCCTTCGCGTCCCATCATCCGCCAATTGCCGCCCGATGCGATCAATCGCATTGCCGCTGGCGAGGTCATTGAACGCCCCGCAGCCGTTGTCAAAGAGCTGGTTGAGAATGCGCTCGATGCGGGAGCAAATTCCGTTCGCGTGCGCATCGAAGCTGGTGGTCTGGCGCGACTGATCGTTGAAGATGATGGCTGCGGCATGTCTGCTGACGATATGACGCTCGCGCTTGAGCGGCATGCCACGTCGAAGCTGCATCCCGGCACGGACGGGCGCATCGACTTGCTCAATATCGACACGATGGGCTTCCGTGGCGAAGCGCTTCCGTCCATCGCATCGGTGAGTCGGATGACGCTCATCTCCCGCGCGCAAGACTTGGATGCCGCCGAACTGGTGATCGAAGCGGGGCATCTTGAAGGACCAAAGCCCGCCTCTTTTTCCGGGATCGGATCAACCGGAACGCGTATCGAAGTCCGCGATCTGTTTTATGCGACCCCGGCGCGACTGAAATTCATGAAATCTGAGCGGGCCGAAACAATGGCCGTGACCGATGTGCTAAAGCGTCTCGCAATGGCGCGCGCTGATATTGCTTTTGCGCTCGAAAGCAATGGGCGCAGCGTTTTCCGCTACGCGGCGTGCCCGGACTCTGAAGCGGGGCGCCTCACCCGCTTGGGCGCGATTATGGGCACGGCGTTCCGTGACAATGCGATCGCGATAGATGCCGAGCGCGACGGCGTGGGATTGACGGGGTTTGCGGGGTTGCCGACTTTGAACCGCGGCAATGCGCAGCGGCAATACCTGTTTGTGAATGGCCGACCCGTGAAAGACCGGATGCTGAACGGCGTCATTCGCGCTGCATATCAAGACTTTCTCGCGCGCGATCGCCATCCTATGGCAGCTCTGTTTCTGCGGCTCGATCCGGAATATGTGGATGTGAATGTCCATCCCGCCAAAACCGAAGTTCGGTTCCGGGATGCTGGCAATGTCCGCGGCTTGATGATTGGCGCCTTGCGTCACGCCTTGGCCAGCGCCGGTCATCGGGCGAGCACAACCGTCGCAGCCGCGGCCCTGGGCAAGGCTCGCGTGGAACCGGTCCAAGCAGACGTCTTCCGTCCATCATCGCTTTGGGCAGAGCCGCGCGCGTCGCACTCCCATGCTGTTTCGGACATACCGGCATCGACCATAGAGCCGGTGGCGACGGGTCCGGCCATG
>JBCCXW010000096.1:0-12969 GCA_039191105.1 Pseudomonadota bacterium | reverse complement strand
CTTGTACTTCATTGGCGCGATCGCGGTTTTATCGCTGGTCTTGGGCGAATCGCCCGTCGCTTTGTTCGCTGGATTGGGCGCGGCAACCGCGGTTTTGATGTTGGTCTTCAAGGATCCAATCCTCGGCTTTGTCGCCGGTATTCAGCTCACAGCCAATCAAATGGTTGCTGTCGGCGATTGGATTGAAATGCCCCGCTACGCCGTGGATGGGGATGTCATCGAAATCGGTTTAACCACCGTCAAAATCCGCAATTTCGATCGCACCATCACGTCCATTCCGACACAGTCGCTGATCAATGATAGTTTCAAAAACTGGCGCGGCATGAAGGAGACAGGTGGGCGCCGGATCAAACGCGCGCTGCATATCGATATCAGCTCGATCAAGTTTTGCGACCACGATATGCTGATGCGCTATTCGCGGATTCAATTTATTTCAGACTATATCGCAAAAAAACGGGCAGACGTCGCTCAGCATAATTCGAGCATTGGCGTCGACACCTCGACCTTGGTCAATGGACGACACCTGACCAATATTGGCACCTTTCGCGCCTATATCGAAGCCTATTTGCGCGCGCATCCCGATATCAGCGATCAGCTGACCTTTTTAGTGCGGCAGCTGAAACCCACCGAACATGGCTTACCGATTGAGGTTTATGTCTTCACCACGACCACCAATTGGGTCGAATACGAGCGCATCCAGTCAGACATTTTTGATCATTTACTGGCCGCTGCGACGGAGTTCGATCTTCGCCTCTTCCAAAATCCGACCGGCGCCGATTTCAGCCAATGGAGCGAGGAAAGGGGTGCCGCACAAGGTGTCGGTCACGTTCGCTAGGGGTGCGAAAACGCCGAGACGCCGATCCTTAGGCCACCGTCTCTGCGACCCGGTCAAGATAGACTTGCTTTTTTTCGGGCGCGAGGAAGGATCCGTGAAAACTGTTTGCAACCAGCGTACGGACATCGCCTTCTGTCAGATCCAGAGCGTCGATAATCGCGTCAAAGTTCTGATTCACATAGCCGCCGAAATAGGCGGGATCATCAGAGTTTACGGTCGCCATAAGGCCCGCATTTAGCATGGCTTTGATCGGATGATCGCGCATATCCTCCACCACGCAGAGCTTCAAATTCGATAGCGGGCACACCGTCAACGTCATCGCCTCTTTCGCCAACCGCGTGATCAATTGTGCATCTTCCATTGCTCGATTGCCATGATCGAGACGGTGGATATGTAACAGATCCAATGCCTCCCAGACATATTCTGGCGGCCCCTCTTCACCCGCATGAGCGACGCATTTCAGACCTGCGGCTTTGGCGTTTCGGAACACATTCTGAAACTTTGATGGCGGGTGACCCAACTCTGAGGAGTCTAACCCAATCCCAATAATGTGATCGCGCCATGGCTGCGCTTGCGCGAGCGTCTTGAGCGCATCGTCTTCATCGAGATGTCGCAGAAAGCACATGATGAGCTCAAAACTGATGCCGAAATCGCGCTCACCATCGGCAAGCGCCGTTGTGATCCCGCGCATGACAGTGTCGAACGGTACGCCTCGATGCGTATGACCTTGCGGATCGAAGAAGACCTCAACATGGATCACATTATCCGCCGCCACGCGCTTCAAATAGGCGTATGTCAAATCATAAAAATCGCGCTCGGTGATAAGCACGCTCATGCCTTGATAATAAATGTCCAAAAAATCCTGCAATTTCTCGAACTCATAGGCTTTTCGGACATCTTCGACGGACGCAAAGGGCAAGTCGACTTGATTGCGTTGGGCGAGTGCGAACAAAAGCTCCGGCTCTAAGCTGCCTTCCAGGTGAAGGTGCAATTCCGCTTTTGGGAGCGCGCGCGCCAGCGCTTTCAATTCAGCTTTGTCTGACATTTGGGTCCTCCTTGTCGGTGGATTTCACTCCATATAGGCGCGATGGCGCGGAAAATAAAACCAACTGATGGCGGTCCGATCCGGTTCGGCGATCCCATTGGCGCCATCTGCATTAAATTTGCGCGGGCCTTCCAAATCATGCGCACTTGCTCAACACGTGTGAGGGATGGGATGGTTTTCGTGCGCGAATAATTGCAGCGCTTAAGGCATCTGGCCCAATTACGGTGAATCTTATCTTTCACGCATACGGACCGCAACATGCTTCGACTTTCGACGCTCGCTCTAACTTTGACCTTGTGCCTGACCGGCTGCGCCCAAACCCCAACCGCGCCGATCGAACCCGCAGCCTCGGTGACCCCGATGGCGCCGCTCGATCCAACACCGCGCTTGGCCATCCTGGCGGCGTATCAGCCCGAGATCGATGCGCTGCTGCCGAGCCTCGAAGGGGTGACGGAGTACCAAGTGAATGGCGTTGAGTTCTACGCCGGCGAAATGGAGGGCGTCGATGTGGTTGTGTTCTTGACCGGCATCAGTCTGGTCAATGCAGCGATGAACACACAATTGGTGATCGACCATTTCGACGTTGAGGCAATTTTGGTCAGCGGTGTCGCTGGGGGCATTAACCCAGACCTATCCTTTGCAGATGTCACCGTGCCCGCGCAGTGGGGCCAATACAATGAAATGGTGTTTATGCGCGAGGTCGCGCCGGGCGAATATGCGCCGCATCCCGGGCTCGGTCCGGAATTCGAGCCATATATGTTTATGGGCCCGCGCGGCATGCGCGTGGCGACCAAAGACGACCCCTCGCCAGCCGAACGCAAGTTTTGGTATCAAGCAGATCCGAAATTGATGGACGCCGCCGAAAAGGCGGCAGCCTCAGTTGAGTTTAAGCAATGTGTCGATGCCGAGACTTGCCTACCGCGCCCGCCCAAAGTTGTGCTCGGCGGCAATGGCGTAACCGGGTCCGTGTTCCAAGATAATGCCGATTTTCGCGTCTACTTATTTGAGACCTTTGACGCACAAGTGGTGGAAATGGAAACCTCGGCGATTGCTACTGTCGCTTATGCAAACAGCATCCCTTATATCGGCTTTCGGAGCCTTTCCGATCTCGCAGGCGGAGGCGGAGGCGTCAATGAGTACCCCATTTTCGAAGTGCTCGCGGCTGAGAATGCCGCTGCCTTTTTGCGCGCATTCCTGATCGAGTATAGTCAGTAATCGGGCGCCGCCATTTTAAAGCATAACGCCGACAATCGCGCCGCTCATCATATTTGCCAGGAAGCCGCCCATCATGCTTTTGAGGCCGAGCTGCATGAAATCGTCTCGGCGATCCGGACACATCGCCGACATGCCGCCGACCATGATGGCCAGCGCGCCAAAATTCGCAAACCCGCACAGAACATAGATCATGATCAAGCGCGTGCGCGGTTCTATGGAATCGACCGGCATCGCGGCCAAATCCAAGAAGGCAAGGAACTCATTCAACATGAGCTTCGTCCCCAATAATTGCCCGGCTTCGAGACAGTCAGCCCATGGCACGCCAATCGCGAACATGATCGGTGAAAAGGCCCAGCCAAGGATACGACCAGTCGACAGCGGATCTCCGCCAGGATTTGGGGCATATGCCGCTAGGCCCATATCGATAAGCGCAATCAGCGCGACAGCGACAATGATCATCGCGATCACGTTTAGGAACACACTCAGTCCATCCTGCACACCGCGCAAAAACGCGTCCATGGTCGATTGATAGAATTTCGGCAGGTTTTGCGAGTCGAAATTGCGGTCATCTGACCGTGGAGGCTCCAAGATCCGCGCAATCGCAATCGCGCCAGGCGCAGACATAAAAGACGCGGCGATGATATGCGCGCCCGCATCTGGAACCTTTGGCAAAAGCAAAGCGATATAGACCGCCATCATCGTCCCTGCGACCGTTGCCATGGCGGCGCTCATCACCAGCAGAATGTCAGCTCTTGAGAGGCGGTTTAAGTAAGGCCGGATCACCATCGGGGTCTCAACCATACCGAGAAACACGCTCGCAGCCGCCCCGAGCCCAGCGGGCCCAGACAGATTGAGCGCGCGCTTGAACACATAGCCGAGCGCACGGCAGATAAGTTCAAGAATGCCCCAATGCCAGGTCACAGCGGCAAGGGTCGAGATCACTAGAATAACTGGCAACACTTGGAACGCGATGATGAAATTGTTTTCTGGCTGCTCCATGGCAAAGGGCGTCGGCCCGCCCGCCAAATAACCAAACGCGAATTGCGTCCCTTCCAGGGTTGCCGTTTGTAGCGCGGCAACGAACTGCGTGACCCCCGACAAGGCTTCCTGCAAACCCGGCACCGCGAAGACGAGCACGCCAATGCTCGCTTGGATCGCCAAGGCGATCAGCACGGCGCGATAAGGCACACTGCCTCGGCTCGAGGAACCGCCCCATGCGAGCAGGAGAATAAACACAATGCCGAAGAGACTGCGCGCATTATCGATATAAAGCTCCATGCCTCGCCGCTCCCGCACCGCCTCTTCTGTGCCAGCGTGACCGAAGAAATGCGCACCTCAAGTCAACCCATTCGAGAACCATGCTATCGCGACATAAGCGCCTGAAAACCAGGCCGCTCGGCTAAGCGCATGCTGAACCTGCTTGCACAAGCGGCAGATTTTACGGGCGATTCCCGCGAAAAGACTTGCATCTCATCGCCGCCTTTTTCTAATTTGACAGAGCCGATATCGCAGAGGATGGCATCATGAAGAGCGCTCCAATTCTATTGGAAGACTTCGGCGTGTTTCATGCCGGCCAACTCGATGCGTTGGATGGTTTTTTTCAGACCTATGGCTTTGCCATTTTACGTGGGCTTTATGACGATCAAACTCTCGATGCCCTGACGCAGGAATGTGTGGCGGCGCAGACGCAAGTCATCAAGGGAACGCTCGACCCGCGATATGGCAACACCGTCCTCCTGGATGATGGCGTCGACGCGGCGGTGCGCTTTTCGAACTATGTTCAGTATATCACCGAAATCTCAGACCATACGCGCAAGGCTGTCTTAGCGCCTGAAATCGTTACGCTTATGGATCGCTGGGTTCCAGGGGGGTATCTGCAAGAGCATTCGCGCTTTGGCGTTGTCTATCAGGATGCGCGTGGCGGGCGTCACTCTGGGTATCGCCGGATCGGCTGGCATTCCGACTGGCAAAGCGGCCCGCACCGCGATGTTTGGCCATCGGTCGCCTTCACGATCAACATTGATGCAACCAGCCCCGATAATGGTTTCCTCAGGGTCGTCCCAGGCTCGCACAAATGGGCAACGCCGGCGCCGCATAAGAATATCAACAATATCCCACTGCCAGAGGGCAGCCAACCGACCGGCGGTCATACAAAGCAGCCACCGCCGGTTGAATTGCCGCTCGCTTTTGAAAAGGTCCGGGGCGAAATCCCGGTCTATTGCGAGGCGGGCGATATATTATTTCACGATGCCTATTTGTGGCACTCGGCCGCAGCCCCGACAAATGATCGCGCGGTGCGCCGTCACGTCCGCGGCAGCTGGTATTCCGGAACCCCTGACACAGAGCATGATGATTTTGTCGAAGACTTTGTGAAAAATGCGGCGCGGTAAGCCGGTTCAAAAAGGCCACTAAGGGTTTTCAGCTCGAAGTGGCGCATCGCGCCATCATCGCAAGTTTATTCGTTCAATAAAGCGGGGGTCGGGATCGTGTCCTCGTAAACCGCCCAATTGCCGGTAAGCTCATCCAAAACGGCGCCGCCGACCAAATACAGTGCCTCCAGCGACGCCTCCATTCCAGCATAGCCTTCATTCTCGCCGAGCAGGTTTTCAGCTGCGGTTTTGCCAGGTGGCTGCATGGTGTAATTGCTGCCCGTGCGCAGAACCATGAACCGGTTTTTGTCGACTCTGCCGATTTCGTGCAGGTATTGGATCGACGTGTAAGACCCGGTATCTTCCATAGCTGACGTCACGAAATTCGAGTTGCCATCGCTCCAATAGGCCACCCATTGATTGGCCCATTCGTTCATGATGGCGCCATGCCAAAATGTCATTGCTGCCAAATGGCCGCCCTTCAGCACGAACGGTGGCTTCTGCGCCATGTCATGTTCGGTATACAGCATACGGGTGGCCTCTAGCCCTGGCAGATCCGGCAATTCTAAATCTTTGGTCAGCTCGTAAGCCCAGTCCCGAAGCGCCTCATTGATCAGAAACATTTCGCCGCCCGTTGGGTCGGGCTTATCCGGATCGTAGGGGAAGCTGGTGCGACGTGCGAAATAGCCGGTCGGCCAATCGTCGGGCTTCTCGCGCGCGTCAATATGATGAGCCAAATCGCCATCCACCAGATAGGCGGACCATACCGCTGACCCGATCGATGCATCCTCTGGATCGATGCCAGCAATCCCCGCGACGAGCCAGTAGGCTTTGCTCAAGTCAAATCGCGAATCTAACCCCAAAGCCATAGTCGACGCAGTTGATTTGGCGGTCCCAATCCCGGTGACCATGGCTAAGACTTGCGCCTCGGGATCATAATGCAAATCATGGTGCGAGTGTGGAAATGGGATCTCAACATCGAACGGGCGGCGTTCTTTCCAAAGCTGGAACTCTCCGGGTCGGTCGCCCTCATCCATGCCGATTTCGAACATTGTGACCAATACGGCTCTAACCGGTAAAGGCGTGTCGCATGGCGCCGCAATGGCACAGATCTCGATGCTGGTTTCCGTTTCCGCGACCGCTGGCGCCTCGACCGCTTCACAAGCCGACAAGAGCGCGATGGCCATGCCGACCAGACCGGATTTGAGCGTTATTTCGGCGCCAAGGCATTTCATTGAGGACATTCCGATCACTCCTGCTTTGATCACCACAGTGAGCGGAATGCGGGCGCGGTCAAACAGATCGAGCGCGCGAATTATTCGCGCGGGCGAGGTGCGCGCTTTGATGTCATAATCGGTTGCAAGTGCCACAGGATTGAACTTCCGGCGCGCTGCGGACCAAGGCAGTTCAGACAAGTTCGCCGGACGCCCTCAATTTGTTATCGAAACGCAAATTATGGTTCGGGCAGTATGGCACCATGATCGAAGCTGAAGGGAAGATAGATATATGCAAACGGCGCCATCTCGTGTTTTGAAAGGCCGGCTCTTGTCATTTTCAGATCGTCCGACCGATATTGAGGCGACGGATTGCTATGACTATTGGCCTCAAGGCGCGCTTGTGATCGAAGCTGGAAAGATCGTCTGGTGCGGGGAGGTCAGTCAACTTCCAATCGTCTATTACGACTGGCCGGTCAGCGATCACTCTAGCGATCTCATCCTACCTGGATTTATCGATGCGCACACGCACTATCCGCAAATGGAAGTCATCGCCTCCTATGGCACACAGTTGATGGAATGGTTGCAGACCTACACCTTCCCATCCGAAGCAAAGTTCGAAGATCCCGCGCATAGCGCGCAGCTCGCCACCGCGTTCTTCGATGAGCTGATCCACCATGGCGTCACCACAGCGGCGGTCTATACGACATCGCATCCGGCATCCACGCACGCCTTCTTCGATGCCGCATTGGCCCGCAATATGTGCATGATCGGCGGCAAAGTGTTGATGGACCGAAATGCGCCAAAGAACGTCCTGGACACACCGCAGCGCGCCTATGATGAAAGCGCGGCTTTGATTGCAGACTGGCATGGCAAGGGGCGCCTCGCCTATGCGATCACACCGCGTTTTGCAATCACCTCTTCGCCAGAGCAGATGGCGGTTGCGCAGAGTTTGGCCGAGGACTTTTCAGACTGTTACATCCAAACGCACCTATCTGAAAACCATATTGAAATCAGCGAAACCCTCCGGCTCTATCCAGACGCGCAGGATTATACAGATGTGTATGAGCGATTTGGTCTGCTCAGCCCTAAGTCACTATTCGGGCACTGTATCCATTTGTCGGAGCGCGAGCGCAAAGCGCTCTTAGAGACAGGATCTGTAGCCGTGTTCTGTCCGTCTTCAAATCTGTTTCTCGGCTCGGGCTTGTTTGATTATCAGGGTCTATACGATGCCGGGCACCGCATTGCGTTGGGATCAGATATCGGCGCTGGTACAAGCTGCTCGATGCTGGTTACGGCGGCAGATGCTTACAAAATCTGCCAACTTAAGGGCTATAGTCTCAATCCGTTGGAGAGCTATTATGGTCTGACGCTTGGCAATGCGCGCGCACTGTCGATGCAATCTCAAATCGGCACATTGGCGATTGGAAGCCAAGCCGATCTTGTCGTTCTCGACAGCCAGGCGACGCACGCCTTGCGCACCCGAATGACCGCCGCCGATTCGCTGAGCGAAGAGCTGTTCGTCCTTCAGACTTTGGGCGATGATCGCGCGATCGCCGAAACATATGTGGCCGGCGCGGCGCAAAAAACGCCCTCGCTGCGCGGCGACCGGCTTTAACGTTCCTCTGGCGTCAGCCATTTTTTCACTTGCGGCGGCTCATAGGTCATCAGACGCTCTATCAGCGCCTTTGGCTCGCCGCCCGTAAGGGCCATCTGACGATGAATCTCGCGCACAAAGCCTTCTTCGACCATAACATCAAAAAAGCGCTCGAGCGCATCGTAAAAACCATTCACATTGTAAAACGCCAATGGCTTGCGGTGCACGCCGAGCTGCGTCCATGTCCAAACCTCGAACGTTTCTTCCATCGTCCCAATGCCGCCGGGCATGCAGATAAACGCATCCGATAAATCATGCATAATCCGCTTACGCTCATGCATCGAATCGACGACGTGTAATTTTGTCAGGGATGGGTGCGCTTGCTCGAGCTCAAACAATTGTCGGGGCAGTACGCCAATTGCTTCGCCGCCTTTGGCCATCGCACCGTTTGCGACGGCCCCCATCGTCCCGTCCCGCGCGCCGCCATAAACGACGCCATAACCTGCCTCTGCAATCAGCTCACCGAGCTCATGAGCGGCACGCATGTAAATCTCGCTGCGGCCCGTATTTGAACCGCAAAAAACACATATTCTCATCAAAAATCGATCTTTCTTACTCTATCTCTTCGCGTCGCTCGGCCCGCTAAGCCTGACAAACAAAGCAACATACATTCCCATTGGCTTCCCAATTTTGCTGCCGCAGCGTCCGCTTTTTTAGCGCGCTTTTCATCCTGTATTTGGATCGTACCCCTACACCTATTGCGCGTAAAACACAGTCCTGAACCGATTGCAGTGCTGCTAAAATTGACAGAGCGAGAAGCAAGGCGCGCCTTCGGTGCGCAAATTATGAGCACACGCAAGCAAGCGATCCCGGCAAGCCAGACATTCAGTTGTAACGCGCGGCGCGGAGGTCTCCGTTGGCTGTGACGCCGGATTGAGTCGCACGTGGGGCATCCATCCGGGGGGGTGTCGCCGTTCTTGATGGCGAATGAGCGCAAAGCAAAACGGGCCGACTTCGAAAACGTATGCGGTCCAAAATGAGGGAAATGATATGAAATTCAATCTGCGCCGAAGATTGCTCGGACACAGCGCAATCGAAGGATCTCTGTCTCGGATGATCCGGTCCACCATCGCCGCAAGCACGCTCTGTCTCGGCATGGCCGCAACCGCCGCCATGGCACAAGAGGAAGAAGCGCCCAGCGAGACCGACGAATTGGTCCAAGAGACTGTTGTTGTGACGGGTAGCCTCCGGGCTCTGCCAGTGGAAGATGTCGGCTCGGTGTTTGGCTTTGACAAAAATCTGGTCGAAATCCCCCGATCTGCCTCAACCATCAGTTCCGAGCAACTTGAGCGATTTGGCATTACTGACATTTATGGCCTGGTTGCGCAGGCGCCTGGAACGTTCACCAACTCATTCTTCGGCGTCGGCGGCGCACTCGATATTCGTGGCCAAGCCGGTGAGACTTATTTCCGCGGTGTCAGACGCTTGGACAATCCTGGCAACTATCCCACGCCGATCGGCGCCTCCGACCGGATCGACATTGTCCGCGGCCCCGCCTCACCCATTTACGGTCCGTCCAAGTCCGGTGGGTATATGAACTTCGTCCCCAAAACCGCGCGTTTGTCGGCCGGGCAGTATATTGACGAACCGGAAGGTGAGATCCGTTATACCGGCGGCAGCTGGGATAAGAGTGTTCTCGCCGCATCCATCACTGGCCCTGGTAGCATTGGCGGTCAGCAGTTTGGCTATCACCTCTACGCCGAGGTCGAGGATTCCGGCAGCTACTACAACAATATCTTTACAGAACAGACCATTCTACAAGCCGCGTTCGATTCTGATTTGACCGACACGGTTCGGATCGAATTCGGCGGCATGTATCATGATTATGCGGGCAAACAGAATGGCGGTTGGAACCGCCTAACGCAGGACCTGATCGATAATGGGACGTACCTAACCGGAACGGCGCAGCCACTCGATACCGATGGCGACGGCGAATTGTCGCCGGGCGAATTCTTGGCGGTTGGCGAGTTTTCTCCATTCTTTGTACCGCCGTCCGCAGCGACCGATGCCGACTTTGTGGACTTGCCTTTTCTGGCTCTGGAAAATGTCGGAACCGCAACCTTGTCACGTCAGAATGTGATCCAGAGCGAAGACGATACGCTCGAGAACGAATTGGTCACGCTCTACTTTGACGTCATCTACGAGAATGATAGCGGTCTCGAGATCAAGAACCAAATGTTCTACGAGCAATATGAGAACCTGAACGAAAACGACTACGGCTTCTCACAATTTCACGACTCATGGGTGTTTGAGAATAAATTCGTCGTCACCAAAGAGTTTGAGCTCGAGTTCGCTGACATCACAGCGCAAGTCTCACCTTCTATCCGCCATACCGACTTCCTGCATGGTGATGATTTCTTCTTCGAATATTTCCACCGTGTGGATCTAACGCAAGGGTTTGACGCCCGATCTAACCGGTTGTTATCGACGGAAGAGAATGCCAACTTCTCGAACTATGTTGAAGGGGACTACACGAATTACGCGATTGCCGGCTTGGTGGATATCGAAACCGCGATTGGACTGAATTTCTTGCTTGGTCTACGCGAGGACCTCGTCGACGCGGAGTCAACATCGCTTGCGGCTTTCGAGGTTTTTGACGACGAAGACTTCTCTGCTTCTGATGAGCAAAGCGGCACGTCATGGAACGTGTCAGTCTCTTATGAAGTGCCAGGCACCGGTATTATTCCTTACTTCACGGCGGCCGAACAAACAGTGGTCGTTGCCGGACAGGGCGCAGAAATTTCGCCGGAAGCTTTGGCGCAAACAGACAATGAGTCGCCCACCGGTGAGGGCAGCGATCAGGCCTTCTTGAGCGCAACCGAGCTGACCGAATTCGGGATCAAAGGAAACTTCCTGGATGATCGTTTGTACGCGGCGATCTCCTATTATGAACAGGAAAGAACCGACCGGAACATTCAGTCGATTACGGTCAACCAAGACATTAAGACCGAAGGCATTGAAGCCGAGATGCGCTGGGCGGTGACGGATCAGCTGCTGCTGACCGCCGCGTATACCAATACCGAAGTCGTCAATTTGACGATTTTGGAGGAAGGGAGTCAGTTCAGCTTCCTTGGTGCTGAGGATTTGGTAAATGTCTCAACGCCGGCGCTATACTATGGTGGCCAACCGTTCGGTCTGACCGCGCTTGGCGGCACGGAAGATGGCGCCAAACGCGCCGGGATCCCGGAGAATCTCTATTCATTCACCGCCACGTATGAGTTTGACAATGGCCTTGCCCTGTCTGGCAGTGTGACCGATGTTGAGGAAGTCTTCTCGGGCCAGTCACAACAGGTTACGCTCCCTTCCTACACTTTGGTGGATCTGGGCGCATCTTATGCCCTCGACAATTGGTTGTTCCGCGTGAACATTCTGAACGCACTCGACGAAGAGTATTTCCGCGCCAACTTTACCGAACTGTTTGGCGGCACGATTGTGCTTCCGGAAGAACCAAGAAGTGTCCAAGCCTCGGTGATCTATAAGTTTTAGCCGGCGGTTTAGATCTTTCTCCTGAACGCCTCGCAGGTTCACTTGCGGGGCGTTTGCTGACCTAATCGACTTGGCGCAGGTGAAGGAGCGATTGCTGCGCGCGGCGGCTGATATCGGCGACATCAATGCCGCGCAAATGGCGATTTTCGACCACAGCTTTGCCCTCGATAAACACATCTCGAGGCCTAATTCCAGCGCACATCACCAATGCCGCGACCGGGTCCCATGCGCCGAGCGCTGCCAAATCAGAGAGATCCCAGAGCACCAGATCGGCCCGATAGCCGGGCGCCAATTGACCGCATGCCTCCCACCCGAGCACTGCCGCGCCGCCCCGCGTGGCCAACCAGAGCGCCTCGCGCGCGCCCATGCCGTCGACGCCATGCTCAGCCCGCTGAAACAAAAGCGCTTGGCGCGCCTCTAACAGCAATTGGCTTGAATCGTTCGACGCGGCGCCGTCAACGCCAAGCGCAACCGGGACGCCAGCATCGAGCATGGCCCGGATCGGGGCAATGCCTGAGCCCAGTCGCCCATTGGAGTTCGGACAATGCGCCACGCCCGTCCCGGTCTCCGCGAACAGCTTGATTTCATCTTGATTGAGTTGCACACAATGCGTGTGCCATACGTCCCGACCGACCCAGCCTAATCGTTCAGCATAGATCCCAGGCCGGCACCCATATTGTGCTAGCGAAAAATCGACATCCTCAGTGTTTTCAGCCAAATGCGTATGCAGGCGCACGCCTTTGTTGCGCGCCAGAACCGCCGACTCGCGCATAAGGTCCAAGCTCACCGAAAACGGCGAACATGGCGCAACGCCGATCCTCACGCTCGCGTTTGGCGCGGGGTCATGAAAACGGTCGATCACCCGCTCTGTGTCGGCCAAAATATCGGGTTCTGCCTCAATCAGCGAGTCAGGCGGCAGCCCGCCTTTGCTTTCACCAATGCTCATACTTCCGCGCGTCGCGTGGAGACGAATGCCAATTGTTTCAGCCGCGGCAATCGTATCGTCCAAACGCACACCATCTGGAAACACGTAATGGTGGTCGCTGGTCAGCGTGCACCCGGACAAAACCAGCTCAGCCAATGCCGCTTGGGAGGAAACAAACACATCTTCCGGGCGATAGCGGGCCCAGATCGGATAGAGGCTTTTT
>JBCCXW010000095.1:0-12977 GCA_039191105.1 Pseudomonadota bacterium | reverse complement strand
CTTGAAGCTGATCCCGGCAACTATATCGCTCAGCCGACTTTGTCGCTTTCGACGGTCCCGATTTTCACCGATGCAGGGCTCGCGCCGCGGCATGTCGATTTGCGACCATTCGTGCTTGTTTCCCCGCACACCATCGATGTTGTGCCCGGCGGTTTGACCCGGGTGGCGATGCGGGCCGGTTCCTTGGTGGTCAATTCGAGCCAAGGGGGCGGCACGAAAGACACATGGGTGCTCACCGATGGGTAAAATGCTCGGGCGAACGGCGTCTGGCTTGTTTTGGATGATGCGTTATCTCGAGCGCTTCGAGAATACAGCACGTCTGATCGATGCGGGGTTTCGAATGTCGCTGACGCGTGCGCGATCCTCCCGCAGCGAATGGGAATCGGTATTGACCACTGCGGGCACGCGCGGGCTTTATCTTGAAGCGCATGAGACGTTCAGCACCAGCCAAGTGGTAGAGTTTTCGATCAACAATCGCGACAATCCCAGCAGTTTGTTTAACTCGATCGCTGCGGCGCGCGAAAATGCGAGAATGACCCGCACGGCGCTGACACGAGACGTCTGGGAAGCGATCAATGATACGTGGTTGCAATTCAAAAATGATTGCGACCTGGTACGTCACCGACAGGATCTGCCAGAGCTGCTCTCGAAGGTCCGGCAACAAGCGGCTTTGGTGCGTGGCAGCATTACGGGCACTATGCTGCGCAATGATATATTCCGCTTTGTTCGGCTCGGCGCACTGATTGAACGGGCCGACAATACGGCCCGGATTTTGGACACCAAATATTATGTCCTCCTGCCATCCAGCGCGTCCGTCGGGTCCTCGCTCGACCGGGTTCAATGGGAGATGATTTTGCGCTCGGCCTCTGCGGAGCGCTCGTTCCACTGGCTATATGGCGGCGAAATCAGTCCCAGCGCGATCGTCGAGTTTTTGGTGCATGATGTCCGTTTGCCGCGCTCGATCGCCTACTGCTACGATGAAATCGTCGCCATGCTCGCCGCGCTCGAAGCAGAGTATGGTTTGCGCACGCCATCGCACGATCTTGCCGCCAGCCATGAGCTGCACATTACCAACTCGACCAGTGAGTCGATTATTGGCTCGGGCCTACATGAATTCTTGCTCGATTTTATCGCTCGCAATGCGGCTTTATCGCATCAAATTGAAACCGATTATCGGTTTGCCAGCTGATGCGTCTGACCGTTCGCCACACCACTCGGTTCCAATACGCGATGGCGCCAAGCTATGGCTTGCTGCAAGTTCGGATGGTGCCGCAAACACATCCGACGCAAAAAGTTCTAGATTGGGAACTCGCGCTCAGCGGCGCCAAACGGCAGGCCATGTTCACCGACCAGCACGGAAACTTGGTTGATTTGATTGAAGTCCTGCCCGATGCTGATGGGGTTGAGTTAGATGTCTCCGGCACCGTTGAGAGCCTCAGCGATGACGGTGTGTTCGGCCGTCACACGTTGGCGATGCCGCTTTGGTTCTATTTGCGCCCGACGCCCCTGACGCAACCAAGTGCTGCACTGGCGGATCTTGCCGAAACGATCGCCGCTGAGGCTGATAATACGCTGGCAAATCTGCATACACTAAGCGAGCGCATACGCGATGCGGTGGACTATGTGCCTGGCGCCACGGCCGTCACCACGTCTGCCGCCGACGCCATGGCGCAAGGGCAGGGTGTCTGCCAAGATCACACCCACATCTTTCTGTCAGTGGCGCGTCAGCTTGGCCTGCCGGCCCGCTATGTTGGCGGATATCTGCTCATGGACGACGCGGTCGATCAAGATGCAAGCCATGCTTGGGCGGAGGTTCATATTGATGGTCTTGGCTGGGTTGGGTTTGATGTGTCGAACGGAATCAGTCCGGACCAACGCTATGTGCGCGTTGCCCAGGGCTTGGACTATGCTGACATCGCGCCGACAAGAGGGATTACAAAAGGTGCGCAACAGGAGAATCTCATTGTCTCCATCCAGGTTCAGCAATAGATCCTACGCTCCTGGCGAGTGGATTGGGGCCTATGACATATTGCGCAGCATTGCGGATGACCGAGCATCTGATCTTTATGTCAGACACGCGCACGAATGCTGGCGTCGATAATATCTCCAAGTTTCGAAAACTGTTCACCTGGTCGGTTCCGGGCGAGCGGGTGATTACCCTCATGGCGGCGGGGAACCTGGCGACCACGCAAGCCGTAGTCAGTCTGTTGGATGAACGCTCTAAGGCGCCTGAAGAGCGCAATCCTTCTTTATTGCAGGTCCCGACCCTGTTTCAAGCGGCGCGCTTGATCGCGGATACGCTCAATGAAGTGGTCACTTCGCACGCTTATAATGGCCAGGTTGCGCAAGCGACATTCGGCGCAACCCTGATCATGGGCGGCCAAATCGCGGGCATAGAGCCGCGACTTTTCATGATCTATCCCGAAGGAAACTTCGTTGAGGCGGGTGAAGAAACGCCATTTTTCCAGATCGGTGAGACCAAGTATGGACGCCCGATCATCCTACGCGCTTTTGATCCCAGCATGCGTGTTGAACAAGCGCTGCGCCTGCTCTGCGTGTCATTCGATTCGACATTGAGGGCGAACCTCTCAGTCGGAATGCCGCTGGATGTTCATATTTATCGCCGCGATTCGTTGATGCCCGGGGCGCAGTTTCGCATCGAAGATGACAATCCCGCCTTTAAAGGCATCTCCGAAGCTTGGAGCACGGCGCTGAAAGATGCGCTCGATGGTTTGCCAGAATTCAACGTGCCCAATGGATCTTAGGCCACCGCTGTTTCTGGATGCGATTTCAAGGCCCTGAGTCGGGGTGATCGCATCAGCGCGCTTGGCAGCACGAAGGAGGCATGTTCTAGCAAGTCAAAGTTTGCGTTTGATGAAATTGGGGACGGTTCATGCATTTGGCAGAACGTATTTTGGTGACGGGCGGGGCCGGCTTTATTGGCAGTCACCTATGTGAGCGGTTGATTGAAAATGGCTCTGAGGTTCTCTGCGTCGACAATTACTTCACCGGGACGCGGGCCAATATTGCGCATCTGTTCGACACAAAAACGTTCGAGCTTTTACGGCACGATGTCACCTTCCCACTGTTCGTTGAGACTGACCAAATCTACAATTTGGCATGCCCGGCGAGCCCAATACACTATCAGTTTGACCCGGTGCAAACCACGAAAACCTCTGTGCATGGCGCAATCAATATGCTCGGCCTCGCCAAGCGCACCAAAGCGCGCATCCTCCAGGCCTCCACCTCAGAAGTCTATGGCGATCCGAGCGTTCATCCTCAGCAAGAGACGTATTGGGGCAACGTAAACCCGATTGGTCCGAGATCCTGTTATGATGAAGGCAAACGCTGCGCCGAGACGCTTTTCTTCGATTATCACCGCCAGCACAGTCTCGACATTAAAGTGGCACGTATTTTCAACACGTACGGCCCGCGTATGCATCCAAATGATGGTCGGGTGGTCTCGAATTTTATTGTACAGGCGCTGAGAGGCGAGGACATCACGCTTTATGGTGACGGCCAGCAGACGCGCAGCTTTTGTTATGTAGATGACCTGGTCGACGGTTTGGTGCGGTTGATGGAAAGCTCTGACGGCGTCACCGGTCCGATCAATCTCGGCAATCCAGGTGAGTTTACGATCAAGCAGCTTGCAGAGCAGGTGATTGATCTCACCGGCTCTGCATCGAAGATGGTCCACAAACCGCTGCCGCAGGATGATCCAAAGCAACGCCAACCCGATATCGAACGCGCCAAAATCCAGCTCGACTGGACACCCACGGTTTCGCTGCGCGACGGATTGGCCAAGACCATCGCTTACTTTGATGCTTTGCTCACTCGGGCGTCTTGAAGCGTCTCGTTGAACGCGGCGGATCTTCGCTGATAGGGTTAATCGTTTCGAACCCGGAACGAGATGTCGGGATAAGCACCTGACACAATCGGATAATGATCGAATCGGGCGGCGGTGATACCCATTATTTCAACGCAAACATTGGCTTGGGGAAAATTCAAACACAGTTCGAAACGGTTCTGACCGCACGGCATTGTTGAGTTTTGTCCGTACCATCTTGAGGCCCGGGGGCCTTCCAACCAACGACACGGTTGTTGATCTTTCCTCCTCCCAACCCCGGGCCTCAAGACCTTATCTCCCCCTATAGTGTCATTCCGCCATCGACGAAGAGCGTTTGCCCGCAAACATATGATGCCAGCGGAGAGGCAAGAAACAAAGCACCGCCTGCGATCTCGCTCGGCGCGCCGACGCGCCGCATCGGGATTGCGCGCAGAGCCCCTTTTAAGCGCTCTGGGTTTTGCGTTGTGACTTTGGTCAGCTTCGTTTCCACTAAGCCTGGTGCGACGCCGTTCACGCGAATGCCATCGCGCGCATAAGCTTGTCCGAGTGTTTTGGTCAGACTGATCGCTCCGGCTTTGGACGCCGCATAGGCAGGATTACCAATGTTCGCTCGCACCCCTGAGACCGAGCTGATGATAATGATCGACCCTTGAGCTTGCGACAGGGCCGGGCGGAATTTTTCGCAACAGTGGATTAGGCTGTCCAAATTCACAGACATGACTTTGTCCCAACCCGCGCGTTCGAATTCAGCTTGTTTGTAGGCGACAATGCCTTGTGACAACACGAGAATATCGAGCTGATCCAAAGTCAATTTAGCGTCTGCGATGGCGTCGGGTGAGCCCACGTCCACCTGTTGATACGCCAAGCCGGTGAGATCTGACCCGTCGGCGGGATCATAGTCTGAAGCGTTCGCTCGGGTTCCCCAAACCTCGACCTCGGCCCCGCGGCTTCGCAGCGCTTGAGCGATGCCGTTGCCAATCCCACTGGTTCCGCCGACCACCAGTGCACGCTTACCGGTAAAGTCTGTGTCGCTCATACTGGTTCCCTCCTATCCTGTTCAATGGCCGAGCCGCACATCGCAGCAGGTCACGCGTCGTCAACAAAGCCCAAATCACGCGCTGTCTCGCGCCAAGATTGCATGTTTGCCAGAATCTCCTGTTCTCTCCGGACGAAAAGGCTATGCTTAACGGGATGGGTAGGTTGATCGCGATTTCAAACCGCACTGCGGCCGATCCCGGCGCGCGAGCAGGTGGGTTGGCTGTGGCCGTTTGGGAATCGCTAAAATCCACCGGTGGCGTCTGGTTCGGGTGGTCCGGAGATGTCGTCGATCAGCCGACAAAAAGTCTGCGCACCTTGAAAGATGATGGGGTTGAGTTCGTCCTCACCGATCTGTCGCAGGACGAACACGATCTCTATTACCTGCATTATGCCAATTCCGTATTGTGGCCGGTCTTTCATTATCGAATTGACCTTGCTTCCTTCGACTCGGAGGCCTTCCAAACCTATGTCGCCGTCAATCAACGCTTCGCAGGATTGGTCTTAGACCGCCTGCACGACGGTGATTCAGTGTGGGTCCACGATTATCACTTTCTTCTATTAGGCGACTCGCTGCGCCGCGCCGGTTGGGACGGTCCGATCGGGTTTTTCTTGCATATTCCGTTCCCGCCGCCCGAGGTGTTTCGGGCCTTGCCGGAGCATTTATGGATCGCCCGCGCAATGTGTAATTTCTCCGTTTTGGGGTTTCAGTCAGAGCAAGATCGATCAAATTTTACCCGCTATTTGGTCGAAGATTGCAAAGCGACGCAACTGGAAGATGGCCGCTTTGATGTATTCAATACCATTGTGCACGCCGAAGCCTATCCGATCGGCATTGACGCAGCCAGTTTCGAAGAAGCCGCGCGGTCAGAACGGGCCACAGAAGCCGCCGAGAGGATCGGTCGGTTTCTGGGTGGACGCTCGTTGGTGATTGGCGTTGATCGAATGGATTATTCCAAGGGTCTGCCGGAGCGGTTTGAAGCCGTTGGGCGCTTGTTTGATGATTATCCAGAAACCCATGGCGCGGTGTCGGTGACGCAAGTGGCGCCGCCATCGCGCAGCAAAGTCGAAGAGTATCGCGAGCTGCGCCAAACGCTGGATGGACTGGCCGGACGGATCAATGGTGATTACGGTGATTTAGACTGGATCCCGCTGCGCTATTTGGCCCGCTCTTACGATCGTGAAGAGCTCGCCGGACTGTTTCGCATCGCGCGCGTCGGGCTGGTGACGCCCTTGCGCGACGGGATGAATTTGGTCTGCAAAGAATTCGTTATGGCGCAAGATGAGAGCGACCCTGGCGTGCTGGTCCTGTCGGAATTTGCAGGTGCGGCGGAGCAGCTCAAGGCGGCTCTTTTGGTCAACCCGTATGATACTGGCAAACTGGCTGAGGTGATCCATCTCGCGCTGACCATGCCACTCGAGGAGCGTAAACAACGTTGGACAGAGTTGCGCCGAGTGGTCACAGAACAGGATATCACTTGGTGGCGTCAGAATTTCCTGAAAGATCTAGATGCACTTCAGAGCGGTTCGTCGTAAACGCCGATTATGATGAAACGGACGCGGTCTGCTGCCGGAATGGCACCGATTGATCCAGACAAGCATGCCTTGTTTTTGGACTTCGATGGGACGCTGGCGCCCCTGCAAGCCGACCCAGATGCCGTAACTTTGCCGACTGCGGGCAAGCAAACGCTGATCGCATTGCGGGCCCTGTTCAGCGATGCTTTGGTTTTGATCAGTGGCCGCGATGTCCGCGATTTATCTGCGCGAACGCCATTGGAGATTTGGCGCGTTGGGGGACATGGCCTTGAGATTTGCGCGCCGGGACAGGCGCCAGAGCGACATCGAACGGCAATGCCGCCGCATATGCTAGCACCCGTGCAAGCCCTAATCGCGGCTTATCAAGGGATCCGGATGGAAGAGAAGGGCGAGGTGGTGGCGATCCACTATCGGCAAAATCCATCGGTCGAGTTTGAATTGGTGCAAAAGGTGCATGCGCTCGCTAAGGCGATGCCAGGATACAAATCTCAAAATGGAAAAATGGTGATCGAACTCAAACCAAACCGAGCAAACAAAGGGCGCGCGCTCAGCGCCATGATGCAGCAACCTGTGTTTTCGGGGCGATTGCCGGTCATGGTGGGCGATGACACGACCGATGAAGATGCGATGGAAGCCGCGGCCGCGGCTGGCGGTTTCGGCGTGAAAGTCGGCTATGGCGTCACCTCCGCGGCGTTCCGATTGGATGACCCGGCAGCGGTCTGGCATTGGTTGAGGAGGATCATTGATGAGCACGCTTGAGCTTGGGATCATCGGCAATGGCACCGTCGCCGCCCTCATCGACCCCAGCGCATCGGTGCAATGGATGTGCTTGCCGCGATTGGATGCCGAGCCCGTCTTCAATGGATTGCTCGGCGGCGGCGGGCACTTCACGATCGCGCTTTCCGACCAAGTCAGCGCAGAGCAGACTTATGTTCGCAACACGGCGGTGTTAGAAACGGTGCTCACAGCCGCCGATGGATCCGCCATTCGGATCACCGATTTTGCCCCGCGCTTTGTGGATCGTGGCCGCATCTTTCGGCCCACCTCGATGATCCGGCGGATCACCCCGCTGACGGGGATGCCAAGGATCACTGTGCATCTGAAAGCTGAGACGGGCTATGGCGAGCGGACCATATTCCAGCGCCGCGGCGTCTCGCATATCCGCTTTCCGAATGAACACTTTGACTTTCGCGTCACCACAGATGCGCCGGTATCTTATGTCATGGACGAGCGGGAATTTGTGCTTGATCGTGAAATTAGCTTCATTCTCGGTCCTGATGAGTCGCTGTCCGATAATCCGGATTCGATTGCCAGTGATTGGCTCAGCCGCACGCTTTTGAATTGGCAAGAATGGTCCCGCCGATTGGCGACGCCGCCAGAATGGCAAGATGCTGTGATCCGCGCGGCGATCACGCTTAAACTCTGTGTCTACGAAGAGACGGGCGGGATTGTTGCCGCTTTGACAACTTCAATCCCAGAGCATGAAGGGTCTGAGCGCAATTGGGATTACCGCTATTGCTGGCTGCGGGACGCTTACTTCACCGTGACGGCGTTGAACCGGCTGTCTGCCGTCGGCACGCTGGAGCGCTATTTAGGGTATTTGCGGAACACGGTCGCGCTGACGAAAGGCGGACACATTCAACCGGTTTTCGGGGTCGCCTTAGAACATGATTTGACCGAGGAAATCGCTGAACGGTTGCCCGGATACCGCAGTATGGGACCGGTCCGCATCGGCAACCAGGCGGCGGAACATATTCAACACGATGTCTATGGCCATGTCGTGCTCGGAGCGGCGCAGGCATTTTTCGATGATCGATTGCTTGCCAAAGCAGGTGCGCTGGAATTCGAGCATTTCGAACAAGTCGGGGATCGCGCTTATCAGGTCTATAACACGCCAGACGCTGGGATATGGGAGTTTCGCGGCATCGCCCATGTGCACACATCGTCGGCGATTATGTGCTGGGCCGCGTGCGATCGGTTGGCCAAAATTGCCGACGCGATTGGTCGGCCAGATCGGTCCACACATTGGCACCAGCGCGCCGATGAGATCCGAGACACCATTCTCGCCGAGTCCTGGAATGACTCCCGCCAAGCCTTTACCGCCGCCTTTGGCGGAGACGACTTGGATGCGTCCGTCCTATTGATGGCCGAGATCGGCTTTATCGATCCGCTTGATCCGCGCTACGTCGCTACCGTTGAACGGATCGATGACGAGTTGCGAGTGGGCAGCCATGTTTATCGCTATCGTATGGAAGATGATTTCGGCAAACCCAAAACCGCGTTCACCGCTTGCACCTTCTGGCATATTGACGCGCTGGCCCGCATTGGCCGGATAGAAGAAGCGCGCGCCATGTTCGAAACCGTGCTTTCGACCCGAACGAAGCTTGGACTAATGTCCGAAGATGTTGATACGGAAACCGGTGAGCTTTGGGGCAACTTCCCGCAGACTTATTCGATGGTTGGGATCATCAATGCGGCCGCGCGGCTGAGCAAGCACTGGGACCAAACGGTTTAGCGCGCAAGCGCGAATAGGCGATCAATATCGAGCGCGGCGCTCACGCCATCTGCCAACGCATCGAGCGCCAGATCGACTTGCGCACCATAATCGATGCGGCTGTGCGCCGCGACCGCCATCTCTTGAAGCCAGGCATGTCGGAACCCGTCCGCAGCGAACACGCCATGCAAATACGTGCCTTGGACGGTCCCATTCGCAGAGCCGGCGCCTTCGGGACGACCGTCAATATGCGCAAAAGGGCGATTGGTGTCCGGCCCGTGGGTTTGTCCGATATGGATTTCGTAGCCCTGGAGCCGTTCGCCTGAACGAGCGCACGTTGCCTGAACCGGAGCAACGCGTTTCTGGCGGGTCATCACAGTTTCGACGTCCAACAATCCCAGCCCGTCGGCATGGCCAGGGGCGCCGTCTTGACCCTCCGGATCAGAGATATGGTGGCCGAGCATCTGGTATCCGCCGCAAATCCCAAGCACGCGACCGCCCGCCCGCGCATGTGCGATCACGTCATGATCCCACCCCTGCGCGCGCAAAAAAGCCAGATCGCCGAGCGTGGATTTGGTGCCAAATAAAATCACCAGGTCGGCATCGCGTGGCAGCGTTTGGCCGGGGGGCACCCATTCAAAACTGATATCAGGTTCGAGCCGCAAAGGGTCGGCATCGTCGAAATTTGCGATCCGCGATAGCATCGGCGCAACAATTTTGAGTCCGCCCCGATGTCCGGCTTCGGGCTGCTGCAGCGCCACCGCATCTTCAGCGGGCAATTGCGCGGCCGCAGAAAGCCATGGAAGGACGCCAAAGCAGGGCCAACCCGTTTGCGTTTCTATATAGGTCACGCCCTCATCAAACAGACGTGGATCTCCGCGGAACTTATTGATGATAAAGCCCTTTATCATTGCCGAATCGTCCGCTGACAAGACCGCTTGGGTGCCTACCAGACTGGCAATGACGCCGCCCTTATCGATATCACCAATCAAGCAAACCGGCACACTTGCAGCTCGTGCAAATCCCATATTGGCAATGTCCCGGGCGCGGAGATTGACCTCGGCGGGGCTACCCGCCCCTTCGACAATCACCAAATCATAAGCGCTGCGAAGCCGGTTAAAACTGTCCATCACAGCGCCAAGCAAATGCGATCGCCGGGCCATATAATCAGCCGCTTCCAGCGTGGTCAGTGCTTGACCATGGACCACGACTTGTGCGGCGCGGTCGGTTTCGGGTTTCAGCAAAATCGGGTTCATATCGGTGGTCGGCGCGATTTTGGCGGCGCGGGCTTGCACCGCTTGGGCGCGGCCAATTTCGCCGCCTCCTGGGCAGGCCGCCGCATTGTTTGACATATTTTGCGGTTTGAACGGCGCGACGCGCAGTCCGCGGCGATGAGCGATCCGACACAAAGCGGCGGTCAGAACGGACTTACCGACATCCGAGCCGGTGCCTTGCAGCATGATCGCTTTGCCGATCACGACCACCCAATGGCAGCGATCAAGACCACGTCGCGCCCGCTCATCCTGTCCAATTCAAGGATCACCAAAGCCCGATATTCGAGCCTTTCATCTCGACCACCACCCACGCTTTTTCTTTTTTGGTTTTTCCGTCGTCTCTAAAACAGGCTCGGTTGAGAGCGGAGGTGCTGCAACTGGCTCCGGCTCGGGCTCCGGTTCGGGATCCACGACATCAAGCGCCGTTTCAGCCGGCGCTGGTGCCTCGGAAACTGGATCCGTTGCTGGGTCCGGCGCATCATTCTCGACAACGAGTTTGATGGGCGGTGCGTCGATGGCCGCATCCATTTCTGACGGGGGATCGGTTTCTGCGGCGGCCGGCGCCTCCTCGGTGTCGGTTTCGGTGGCGGCGCTCACAGAGGGTGTGTCTTCATCGCGCCGGCGTCGGCGGCGCCGGCGGCGACGTTTCTTACCGTCTTTTGGCTCGCTCTCGGCAGTCTCATCCTCTGATGTCGCGGTTTCGGTTTGCGCCGTAGAATTTGCCGCCTCGGGCACGGCAACCGGTTTTGCATCAAGGCCGCCATCCAGCGCCGATGGCAGCGCGTCAGGTTCATCGCCCAACAGATTGGAAACCGAGTTGGCCAAACCATCCAGCAGCGCGCCGCCATCAGAGGGCGGTGCCCCGGGATCCATCCCATCCGACTCTTTGCGCCGACGCCGCCCACCGCGGCGCCCGCGTCGGCGACGTTTGCGACGGCCGGATGCGTCTTCGCCCTCATCCTCAGATGCGGAAGATGTTTCGGTCTCGTCCTCGTCATCCTCCTCTTCGGCATCGGGCAAAAGATGATCGTCCTCATCGCCGACCAGGAAATCGGCGCGATTGAATTTTTGTCGTCGCCGTCGTCCGCTTGAGGTCTTGTCGGCCTCAATCTGGAAGTCTCCCGGGATCATTGTGGCGGACGAATGGATGGCAATCGTGTAGCCAACATCCTCTTCGATCGCGGACAGCGAATCGCGTTTGGCATTCAGCAAGTAGAGCGCAATATCAGTCGGGGCCGTGACGGTCATGCCGCGCAAACCACCGCCTGCGGCGCGCGCTTCGATCGCACGTAGCAATTGCAAAGCCGCAGATGGGATGGAGCGGCGACGGCCTGTGCCGTCACACGCCTCGCACTTTTCTGACGTCGCTTGCAGCACGCCGGCCCGCCGGCGCTGCCGAGAGATTTCCATCAAGCCAAATTGCGAGATACGATTGTTCTGAACCCGCGCCCGATCGAGCTTCAGTGTCTCTTTCATTTTCTTTTCGACGGCGCGATTATTCTTGTTTTCATCCATGTCGATGAAATCAATCACCACCAATCCGGCCAGATCGCGCAAGCGCATCTGACGACAGGCTTCTGCGGCGGCTTCCAAATTCGTATGCAGCGCGGTTTGCTCGATATTGCGTTCGCGCGTCGATTTGCCGGAATTCACGTCAATCGCCACCAGCGCCTCGGTCTGGTTGATGACCAAATAGCCGCCTGACTTCATACTCACAACCGGCGAGAAGATCGAGTCGAGTTGGTCCTCGACGCCTTCTTTGACGAAGAGCGGCGCCTGCGCGGTCCAACGTTTGACCTTTTTCGCCTGGGTCGGCATCAGCGTCTTGGCAAGATCTTTCGCCTCGCGATAGGCCTGGTCGCCTTGGACAACGACCTCATTAATCTCGCGGTCAAACATGTCCCGCATGGCGCGATGGACCAGTCCACCTTCCTGATGGATGAGTTCCGGCGCCACTGATTCCAATGTTTTCGAGCGGATTTTGCCCCACAGCTTTTGCAGGTAATCATAGTCTCGGCGAATTTCGGATTTGGTCCGCTTGGCGCCAGCGGTGCGCACGATCAGGCCCATACCTTTGGGCACGGCTAGATCGTCCATAACCGACTTCAGCCGTTTGCGATCATTGCCGTTAGGGATCTTGCGCGAAATGCCACCGCCGCGCGGCGTGTTCGGCATCAGAACTGAATATCGCCCGGCCAGCGATAGATATGTTGTCAGCGCAGCGCCCTTATTGCCGCGTTCTTCTTTGACCACTTGGACCAAAAGCACTTGGCGGCGGCGAACCACTTCTTGGATCTTATAGCGCCGCGTGATCGACGTGCCGCGCGATTTGCGCGCGCTGCGCCGGCGGCGTTCTGGTTTGGCGGGCGGGGTGTCTTTATCTGCGCTATCATCAGAGGTATCTGCGCTCTCCTCGGAGGTGGCTTCGCTTGCTTCGGTGTCGCCATCGGATGCAGGCTCTTCGTTGGCCGATGCATTTGCGTCATCGTCCGACTCATCCTCGTCCGAGGCGTCCGCAACAAGCTCGTCATCACCGTCCTCATCATCTTCATTGAGGTCGTGATCATCATCCTCGTCGATATCATCATCGGCATTCGCCTCGGCTTCGCGCGCGGCCTCTTCGAGCAGCGCTTCACGATCTGCTTGTGGAAGTTGATAATAGTCTGGATGGATTTCGCTAAACGCTAAAAAGCCATGGCGATTGCCGCCATATTCCACGAAACATGCTTGTAAAGAGGGTTCTACGCGCGTGACTTTCGCGAGATAGATATTGCCTCTTAATTGTTCGCTG
>JBCCXW010000094.1:0-12985 GCA_039191105.1 Pseudomonadota bacterium | reverse complement strand
TTTGACCAGAGTGTAGAGTTACGAAGTCAAAGATCACCATGTTTGGAGTTCGATTGCGCGTGTTCGCGCTGGTATGCATCGCCTTGACCTATGTCGCTCAGGCACAGGAAGGCGCGTCTGCGAAACTTTTTGACGATCAAGTCGCAGGCAGCATTTATGAGCAGAGCCGCGAAGACACAACGATCCCGATCGCAACTTATGATCGAGAGGACCGAGACAATTCTACTTTGGCCGTGACCGTGCCGCTCGAAAACGCTGCGACACCCATGCGGTGCATGACCGCTTGGTCGTTCCTGGCGGGACGCATCATCCGTTCGCCGGAAGAGATGCGCGAGCTCCACCCCGACTTTACCGAAGCAACCGCAAGCGCGCATTGGCAACATTGGCTAAAACAGGATCTCGACGCGCACCAAGGTGGGATCAGTTCTGACTTTCATCAGCGGCGCCTGGCCGCTGAGCGGGCGTTCAGTTTGGCCCTAGCAGAGCAAGAAGAGGCATATGCGTTCCGCACGCTTGGCGGCTGCTATGTCCGACCGATCGAGCGTGCCCTTGGGGATCCGACGCTGCTTTTGCGCAATTTTATGGTCGATCACCAAGGCCTGCCGGATAGCTATGCCGTGCCCGTTTTACAACGCCAATTGCGCGCCTTTCCAATCACGGAGGCCGTGGAGTCTGCATCGGAAGAGAATTGCGATCGCGAATCAGTGGATTTGATGGAACAGGTGCGCAAAGTGGTGGTGACGCGTTGCTTCGAGCAGGGAGGAATTTTGAACTCAACGCCGAAACTCACCGCCGAAGACATAGGCGGGCTCTGCCGCGCAACGGGAACCGTGCAGTGTGAGAACATTCCCTAGTCGCACAAAGCTCGCTATGGCTTGGCGCCGATGACTGACTTGCCCGCGACGATTTCGGACACCACGCCAGACACTGTGTATGATGTTCCCGCCCAATGGGTTGCAAGCGGGGCTGGTGCACAAGGCAATTTGTTTCTGACCGGACGCGCTGGGACCGGTAAGACCACGCTGTTGCGGAAGTTTATGGCACATGCTGGCGACAGCGCCATCGTGCTCGCGCCGACCGGCGTTGCAGCGATGAATGCGGGTGGCCAGACCTTGCATTCTTTCTTCAAGTTCCCTCCGCGCTTGATCGAGCCCCAAGATGTCAAACGCTTGCGCACGGCGCGGCTGATGAAGGCGGCTGAGACACTGATCATTGATGAAATCTCAATGGTGCGCGCCGACATGATGGACGCCATTGATCGCAGCTTGAAACTCAATCGCGGCTCGAAGCGGCCTTTTGGCGGTGTGCGGATGATCCTGTCTGGCGATTTGCATCAGCTGCCGCCGGTTGTGCGCGGCGATGAAGATCCGATTTTGAGAGAGCGTTATGGCGGACACTACTTCTTTAATGCGCCTGCCTTTAAAGAAGCTGAGTTCGCGCTTTTGGCGTTGAAACACGTGTTTCGACAAGAAGATCCACGGTTTCTCGCTTTGCTTGGGGCGATGCGGCAGGGTCGGCTCTCTCCCGGCGACGATCAAACCTTGCGCAGCCTGGTCTCTGACCGAGATGCCGTTGAGGCGAGCGAGACGCACATTGTCCTCACCCCGAACAATGCCAATGCCTATCGGATCAATCAGGCGCGTTTAGATGATTTGCCCGGCAAAGAGAAAGTCTTTGCCGCCCGCGTACAAGGCGATTTCGACGAAAAAGCCTACCCGACTGAAGCCGACCTCGAACTCAAAGAAGGCGCGCGGGTCATGCTGATCAAGAATGATCCGGACGGGCGGTGGGTGAATGGCTCTCTGGCCATCGTCACCGGTTGGTCTGGGCGCAATGTGATCGTCGAACTCGATGGCCATAGCTATGAAATCGAACCGGCAGCATGGGAGAAATACAAATATTCCCTCGATCCTGAAACCAAGAAAGTCTCTCGCGAAGTGGTAGGCACCTTCAAGCAAGTGCCCCTCCGTTTGGCGTATGCGGTGACCATTCATAAAGCCCAAGGCCTCACCCTGGACAATGTCTATATCGATCTCGACCGCGGGATGTTTGCCCACGGTCAGGCCTATGTCGCCTTTTCCCGCGCACGCCGTTTAGAGGGATTGGAGATCTCGCGCGCGCTGCGGCCACGCGACATGGTTATGGATCGCAATGCCTTCGCCTTTGGCAAACTCGATCCGATCGAGGATACGGATGCTTATCTTCTCGCGCGTTTCGCCAAGGACGATGACGCCCTGATTTAACCCGGCCGGTACCGTTTTCCAATCAGCAGGGCGACGACATCCCCTTTGACCTGAAAACTGACAATCAAAATGTAGATGGTTAAAAACATCATCCCACCAAACAGCGCGAGCGGCGTCAGAACCCAACCGATCAGACGATGCTCATAGCGCCAATTCACCCACAACGCGGATAGAATCAAAAATCCCATAAAGTCCAAGTTAAACTGCCCGGGCCACGCCATGGCCGCAATATCCCCAAAAAAGACCGGCACCAGGTTGGCACCGTGATTGGCGATGACGATTGCTGTATAGACCGCAAGCGTGATCAAAAAAAGGGCTGCATATATGCGCAAAAGGGTCATCGGGCGCCTCCAAAAGTGTGACGCCCCAAGTAATGTAGCGATCGCTACATGACAAGCCTATTCTGGCTTTTGCCCAACCAGAAAGAGCACGGGGCCGTTGCCCGGCTGCCAATAATGCACGGTCTTGAAGCCGATCGACTCAACATCTTGTTGGAGGCGTTCCGCTTTAAACCGGCGGACACGCGGCCATTGGCCGATCGTGTGCATCACTGGAAATAAAGGCTCCATAAGGCGAAAATACCATTTCTCGCGCAAGCACATGGTGCTCGAAACAAAGTAGCCGCCAGGCTTCAACGCCTCGTAAACCCGGCCCATAGCCGCCATTCGGTTGTCGAGCAGATGCAGAATGTTCAATCCAAGCACAGCATCGAACCGCGCGGGTTCGGTCTGATATGCGTCCATATCCGCAACATCAAACGTGACATTCTCAATCCCTTCCGGCGCCAGCTTGCTGCGTGCAATCCGGATCATTTCTGACGAGACATCTATGGCGTGAATGTGGGCCACATAGGGCGCATGCAGGATCGCGGTTGAGCCCGTCCCGCAGCCAAACTCCAAAACGTTCGACTGTGGCGTAAAGTATTCGCGCGTCAGATCGAGTTTGATTTCATAAGCCTTCTGGTTGGAAATCGGTTGGCGCGCATATTTGTCCGCGATCCGGTCCCAAAACTTCGCTTTATCAGGCATGTCTGCCTCCTCTGAATCCCGTGTATGGCCCGGGAAAATCATTTGTTCTTCGGTCATCGGACGGACTTATATATTCGCAGATCAAATAGAAATTGCGCAAAATTTTAAGAGACCTATACAGAAACGCATGAATTGGCAGGCGATCTCTTTCGATTGGAACCAAGTCCGCGCGTTTTTGGCCACCGCCGAAGAAGGGTCGCTCTCGGCCGCAGCGCGGGCGCTCGGCCAGACTCAGCCGACCCTCAGCCGGCAAGTGGCGGCGCTCGAAGAAGATCTCGGCGTCATGCTGTTTGAACGCGCCGGGCGGGCGATGGCACTGACAGAGGCGGGTCGTGGGCTGCTCGAACATGTTCGGGTCATGGCCGACGCCGCGACCCGCATTTCGCTATCGGCATCGGGGCAATCGCAAGCCATCGAGGGCAAAGTGGTGATCACCGCAACCGGCAATGTCGCCACCCGCCAACTCCCGCCGATCATCAAAAAGATCCATAAAGCGGCTCCGAATCTACAAATCGATGTTCGACCCTCAAACGAAGTCCAAGACCTGACGCGCCGCGAAGCCGATATCTCAATTCGTCACGCGCGCCCCGAACAACCCGATCTGATTGCCAAACTCCTGTTCGAGACCCGCGCTCACCTTTATGCGTCCGAGGCCTATCTCGAGACACTTGGTCCACTGAACCGGATCGAGGATTTAGAGCGGGCGGTTTTCATCGGGCTCGACCGCAATCCAGATTTGATCGAGGCGATGAAAGTCTATGGCTTGAACCTCAACCCGAGCCAATTCCGGTTCAATTCTCCGAGCGGAAATGTGATGTACGAACTGGTCCGCGAGGGTCTCGGGGTGACGATTTTGCCGAAAGACATCGAGTCGTTCTCAGAACAGATCCGCCCCCTCTTCCCAGATCAATTGAGCATTCCAATTCCATTCTGGCTTGTCACACATCGAGAACTGCACACCAGCAAACGCATTCGCATCGTTTACGATATGCTTGCGGCGGAGTTGCCAAAACTCACTTTCGTTTGACCGCGGACGCGGCAAGTGTCAGCGTGCGATGAACACGAAAGGCGCAGTGCAGCATGATCAGCTTGGCAATGAAATGGATGGCACGCGCCATGTTTGCCTTAGCGATTTTCTCGGCGCTCACCGCCATCTTTATGTATTACACGCTGAATCATGGCGCCTGTGTCGATGGCGGACCGGCCTGCACCACGAATCTTGCCACGCTTTACGCAGCCGGGCTCGGCATTGTCGGGTTCTCAGTCTCCGGCTACGCAGCCTATGTGATCGGAAAAGGCTTTGCCCGCGACCAAGACCGCGATTAAGCCAGCCGCGAAATCTCGTCACGTAAGCGGCTGTCCCCGTCCGTCGTGATCTTCTCGAGCACTTTCACCCGCTCTCGTAAGCGCAACACCTCGCGCTCGAGATCTTCCATGCGTAACCGCGTTTCTGCATCGCCTGATGCATTCGATCGGGCTTCAATCCAAGTTTTGACCACACCAGCGCCGACGGCAATCAGCACGATCAGCACAACCATAGTGAAGGGGCTGTCGATATCCATTTAATTTTGATCCTGACACATATCGTTTTTCGATATATACCGCATCATGTCGAAAACGCAAGAAATTATCGTCCAGTTGAACCGAACCCGCCGGATCCGCGATCTGTATCATCCAATTGATCGACCACATTCCAGACCAATCGAGTGACCGGTGCCAGCACCATCTGTCCGATCCGTTCGCCGCGTTCGATGGTAAATGTTTCGGCGCCATGATTGATCAGAATGACTTTGACTTCGCCGCGATAATCACTGTCGATTGTGCCGGGCGTGTTTAAACAGGTAATCCCATGCTTTGCGGCCAAACCAGAGCGCGGGCGCATTTGGATTTCATAGCCCGTCGGAATGGCGAGGCTCAGCCCTGTCGGAACCATCGCTTTTCCCCCTGGCAGCAGCACCAAAGGCTCCCCCTCGGCAAGCGCGGCGCGCACGTCCATGCCCGCGGCGCCGAGCGTTTCATAGGCCGGCAGGTCAAGCCCCTCGAAATGCGGCAGCGGCCGCACAGAAACAGTGATGTCAGTCATTGCCCTGCAAAACCATGGAGTCGCCCTATCGAGTCAAGCGCTGGCTTAGGTCAGAACGGCAATCCCGATCGAGATGGCCGAGACGACCAGCGAAAGCGCGGCTAACCGGGTCGAGATAATGAACCGTTTGCGCTGGTCCTGCAGATCCGCCAGGACCGAGGTGAGCAGCGGAAAGTTCACAACATGGCGGTCTTGGCCGAGCCGCATATTGAAAAAATTGACGTCCTGGCCATCCCCGGTGGTTGAACCGTATTTCTCGTTCATATGGTAATAAAGGCGACCAAAGATCAGGTCGGGATCGCAACGATGCTTTTTGCTCAATGCCTCAATATCGATCGGCACCCAAATCTTCGTGCTACGGGTTTTGCTGTCTTCCGACCAATCCGAGAACGCTTTCAGATATTTGCTATAAATCGTCGAAAGCAGAGTCTCATCTGTTGGAATCGGCCGCGCCATAATGTGTCCTCCCGCAACGTCGATCCCAGACGCTAGCACAGTCTAAGCGAGACGGTCGGAAAATCTATTGCGCGGCGACTTGGTCGGCATGGCCATCGAACGCCTCGACGATCCGAGCCACAAGACGGCGCGCGACCTCGTCTTTGGTGAGTCGCGGCCAGCGGTCTTGCACGCCGTCCCGGGTGACCAAAGCCACCTCATTCATCGCACCGCCCATGACATCGCCGCTCACATCATTGGCGATGATCCAATCACAGCGTTTGCGCTTTAGTTTCGCGATTGCTAGGGCGTCGACATCGTGCGTTTCAGCAGCAAAGCCAATCACCAAAGTTGGACGCTGTTTCTTTTTCCGCGCCAGTGTCGCCAGAATATCGGGGTTTTCAGAAAGCTCGAGCTTTGGGCGCTCAGCCCGTTCGCCCTCTTTCAGCTTCATTTTTTTCGCCGCGGTCCGGCTCGGACGCCAATCCGCAACCGCAGCGACGGAGACGAAAACATCTGCGGGCAAAGCGCTCTGACAGGCTTCAAGCATGTCACGTGCGGTTTCAACAGATACCCGATCAACGCCCGCCGGCGGATCGAGTGCGACGGGCCCCGAGACCAAGGTCACGCGCGCGCCCGCATTCGCCAAGGCCGCAGCAATGGCATAGCCTTGCTTGCCACTGGAATGGTTGGAGAGAAACCGCACAGGGTCGAGGGGTTCGCGGGTCGGTCCGGCAGTGATCAATGCGTGTCGGCCTGCCAGCGGTTTTGCTGCGAGCCCATAAAGCACCGCGCCCCCCTCTAGAATGGTTTCAATTCGACCCGCAATCTCGAGCGGATCCGGCAATCGTCCGGGACCATACTCTCCGCAGGCCATAGCGCCTTCGTCCGGATCCATGACGATAATACCATCCCGGCGCAAAGTCGCGAGATTGCGCTGCGTGGCTGCGTGTTGCCACATCCGCACATTCATCGCTGGCACCATGAAGACCGGTTTGTCGGTTGCCAAAAGCGCAGTTGAAGCGAGATCATTCGCCAATCCGTTCGCCGCTTTGGCCATCAAGTCCGCCGTCGCCGGGCAAACCACAACCAAATCTGCCGAGCGCGAGAGTTGAATATGACCCATCTCTGATTCGTCATCGAGATCGAACAGATCGGTAAAAACCTTTTCTCCGGACAGCGCGGAGACGGAGAGTGGCGTGACGAATTCCTGACCCCCCTTTGTCACAATGCAACGACTCTCAATGCCGCGCCGCGACAGTTCACGGATCAGTTCCAGGGACTTATAGGCGGCGATGCCGCCGCCAATGATCAGAAGAATACGCTTGCCTGACATGCCACATACTTATGCCACTTCCAGGCCATGTGACACAAAACAAATGAAAAAACGACCACACAGATGCGTGAGTTTCACGATTTTGATTAACAGGTCAGGCCAGACGCGGCGTTTTGAACTACAAATCAGCGAGGTCAGGCTGCGTGCCGGCGGGTCCCATCCAGGCCTCTTCGAAGAGCGCGCGGGCATAGGTTTCTGAACGAGTATCTTCTTGCGCAGCAAAGGTCTCAGCCAGCCCGAACAAGGCATAAGCATTGTTCGGCGCTTTGATCAGTGTTTTGAAAAATTCGCGCTCAGCCCGTTCATATTGACCATCCTGAAGCAGGAAAAGGCCGAGCGTTTGGCGCGTCGGGTAATACCACCAGGTCGGCTCAAAATAGGGCAGATCCGCCTCGGCAGCCGCGGCGGCTTCAAGCCGATCAATGGCGCCCTTCAAATCGCCTGACGCGGCCAATAAGCGGCCTTCTAAGGTGAGATACGCCACCGACTGAACGCCCGCCAGAGGCACGAAATACAAGCTGTCATAAGCCTCAAACCCGGGCATTTGTGTCAGCCCGCCCAGCGCCGCCAATTCCTTCGCTGCCGCCACAGGTTCGCCCTGCTGCGCGAACACTGTTCCGCGAGCATAGTGCCAAGCCGTTCGCAGATAGAGATGCGCTGCCGCTGGCTCAGGGATGGCGAGGACCGCCTCATCGCCGGAAAATAGCAAATCCGTAAACATCGGCGCCGCGGCGATATGTTCCGCTAACGGATTTGGCCCGGTTGGATCGAGCTCTGCCAAACGCACGAGTTTTTCGGACATTGTGAGCGCGGTCGTAGCATCGCCGGCAAACTGCGAACTCGCAACGACGAAGTGTACATTGTGCGGATAATAGACGCTGCCATAAACCTGCGCATTTCCGCTTACGGCGATATAGGCTTCATCCGCTGCGATCGCTTCGATATTTGAGGCTTGCGCTTTCTTCCAATCCCCGAGGCGTAAATAGATGTGCGACGGCATATGGATCAGATGGCCAACGCCGAGGTTTTGGTCCCACAACGTGTCGGCAAAGGCTTCAGCGCGGTATGGATCGAGCGAAGACTCGGTGATGTGAATATAGAGATGGATCGCCGGCGCGAATTCTGGATCAATCGCGAGCGCCCTCTCGATCAGCTCCAGAGTGCGTGCGGTTCGCCCTTTTGGGACGCGCGCACCGGGCTGCCAATAGTCCCAAGGCTGGGTGTCCATATTGGCTTCCGCCGCCAAGGATAGGATCAATTTATCGTCTGAAAAATCACGCGCGACCTGATCCATCGCGTCGGCAAATGCGTCTGCGTTTTCGACCGTCTCCGCATTGTCCGTGACACGATAGCGCTGATCTAAAGCCTGGATCAAAGCCGCTTCGTGCGCCGTCACAGCGGCGATGTGCGCCAGCGCCTCAGTGGCCGCGATGCGCCCGGCCGCGCCGCGGTCAGGGGCATAAGGAATGTTAATATTGCTGCCGAAAGAGAGCCCCTCGCCCCAATAACACATGGCGCACTTGGGATCCTTTGCCTGGGCTTTTCGGAAAGCGGCAATCGCTTCATCATGGTTAAAATTCGCCATATGGGCCATGCCCGTATCAAACCAGGCTTGCGCTTCGGGCGCCGCGGTTGAAATCGGATAGTGAAAATGCGCCATCACCGCGTCGGGCAGCGCAAACGGTTCGGCAAATTCGAACGCTCGGGTGGCGCTTACCGGCTCGATCGCAAGCGGCGCATCGGCACGGCCCGCGCATGTGTTCTGGGCCATCATCACAGGATCAATAAAAGGCGGTGTTTCAGCCTCGCGTGTTTCAGACGGGCTGGGCTCGCCGGACACGCAAGAGGTCACCGCAAACACACCCAAGGCCGCAGCCGACCGCCAAAATCGTAATGTCTTGTTCATAACGTCCTCCCAAATGACATTATGACACAGTTTTGCTTGCGCGTTAATCACACAACCTATGGACGTGTCAGCGGTTTTGATCCTGGAGGAGATTTGTCGGCGAACAGGCGCTTCATCTCGACCGCATTTTTCAAGCGTGAGAGGCGATAGCTGGTGACGCCAGAAGCCTCGCCATAGCGGGCGAGACTTCCCCCCGAGGAACGGGGTGGTTCTGATCCGGCGCTCTCACAGTGCGTTCAGGGAGAGAGATAATGCCGAACCAGAAATCGGTGAGTCGCGCTTAATCAGGGGCGATAAAACTGATCATTAAGCCGCGCTCATAAGAGGCTTGCACCGTCATCTCGACGCCGCCCGTGGCGAGTGTGACGCCGTCATCTTTGACGCTGGCAAAGGCGGCAACGGTTAGGGCAGCAGCGACGAGGAGCCCCGTCCGGATCCCGCTTCTGATGGCCTTGCTAGTCATGGGAAATTCTCCCTCTTTATCCAATTCTTGCTGTGATTAGGTTACGGCTGCAACCTGTCGCTTAGTTCTGTTCTAGGTCCTTGAAGGCTCTTTTTAGGCGCCATTCTTCGCTGGTCACACTGCGCTCAATATTGCGTAAGCGTTCTTCGAGATCCATGAACGTGTACTTCAAACCCGATGCGGTGACCCGCGGACGATCTGAAACGTTGCGCCAAAACTGCTCTTCCTCTGGGGCCAAATTTTGACGCCCGATCGGTTCTTTCGGTGTGATCATTGCGGCGATCACATAAGCAAAGATTGAGAGCGGTCCGGCCACGAAGATGATACTCATCACGAACAGGATCCGCACCAGCGTCGGCTCCCAGCCGAAGCGCTCTGCCAAACCACCGCAGACCCCGAGCCAAACGCGATCGGTGCGCGACCGGTAAAAGCGTTTCGGGTTGGGCGAGCGGAACATGTAATCCTCGTCTCGAGCGGATGGGTCATCGTCTCTTAAGGGGCGATAGGGACGTTTTCTGTAAGTCATTGTTTAATCCTCAAAGCGGCGCGATGCGGGCCGACGTCGCTGCACTGAGGGGTCATCCTCTTGTGCATCCATTAGTTCTTCAATCGTCTCGATCCGGCGCTCGATAGACCGGGCGGAGCGCCAAAGATCCTCGAGCATTCTCTCATCGTCCGGCAACAGCGTTTTCTGCTTTCTCCACAGCGTGATGTAATGAAACACCATAGCCGGGAAGACGATGAAAATGGAGACGACCGAGACGATGGCGATCACGAAAGGCCATGCGTCACTCATTATGCGTCACCTTCACGCTTCGCATTGCGGCGGTCTTCGAGATGCAGGGCGATGAGACCCGGCGCGGTCATTGCAGCTAAAAAGCCGGCTAATATCGCAAATGGCATGAGCATCGTTTACGCGTCCTTTTTATCAGAAGATTTGCCGGGCTTCGCGGTCGACTTGGCGCGCTTCTTCTTCAGCGCAGTCAATTCTTCTTCAATCGCATCATTGCGTTCAAGGGCCGCGAACTCTTGCTCCAAGGTCGGTTCGACGCCGCGAATGGTCTCGGCATACGCCTCCAGCTCATCGACTTTGCGCTCAACATTGGCATAGCGCGCTAAAGCATCATCGACCCGCGAATCGTAGGTCTGCTCGCGCACTCGAATGCGCTGCTCAGCGGCCTCACGGCGCATCATTAAAGCGCGGTGTTTGGCCTTGGCTTCATCGAGTTTCGCTTGCAGGCGTGAGAGATCATCTTGACGCTTCTGGAAGGCTTCATCGGCGAGCTCCATCGCTTCTTTGCGGCGCGTAATCTCTTGCTCGGCTTTTTGCTTTGCTGCGAGTGCGCCACGGGCGAGATCTTCGCGTCCTTTATCAATCGCCAGACCGGCTTTGTGCTCCCAATCATCGCGGATATTGGAATAGTGTGTGATTTCACGCTGCATTTCTTTTTTATCGGCCATGGCGCGAGCCGCTGCCGTGCGCACTTCGACGAGCGTGTCTTCCATCTCTTGGATCATCAGTCGAGCAATCTTTTCTGGATTTTCAGCACCGTCCAACATGGCGTTGATGTTGGAGTTAATAATATCGCCAAGGCGAGAGAACATTCCCATGAGAGTTTTTCCTTTTATCTTTTGGGGTTCAACGAGGGTGGGAGGAAACGCGGTTTCTTTTGGCTGTTTTCAGCTCTTAGAAAAAGAAGCCGCCGAGAAAGACACCAGCGACAAAAAACATCCATGTCTCTGGTGAACGGGTGGAGAGGTAGCGGCCAAAGCGGCCACTCTCACGGCGGGCCTGGTGATAGTGAGTGTCGCCATAGCCTTTATCGTAAGAGCGCTCAGTCATTTGTTTTTCTTTCCTACTTGAGAGCGACCCCGATGGCCGCCATGCCAATCTGTTTTCAAGGACCGTGCCAGTTTTGAATTAAATTGATAAAACTCTGTTTTTATGTGATTTTTTTCGATTCTTTAGGATTCAAATTTATATAATTTAGTAATTTTGACGAATTATCTTAGTTGATTTAGCCCATCAATTCAGTCATATTTACCAAATGATTGGCAATCAAAGCCCCCAATTGATTGGGGAGGACCCCAACTGGCTCGCAGCGCAAGAGCATGTCTCCCGGCTCGCCCCGCTCGAGCGCCCCTGCTTGGTGATTGGCGAGCGCGGGACCGGTAAAGAACTGATCGGCGAACGGATGCACTTTCTATCAAAGCGCTGGGACGGTCCATTTGTAAAAGTCAATTGCGCCGCGCTTTCAGAGCAGCTGCTCGACAGCGAATTGTTTGGTCATGAGCGCGGCGCATTCACCGGCGCGACGGAGCGCCGTCTCGGCCGGTTCGAACTCGCCAATGGCGGGACTTTGTTTCTTGACGAGATCGCCACTGCATCGATGCCCGTCCAGGAGAAACTCTTGCGCGTCGTCGAATATGGTGAGTTTCAACGCCTGGGTGGCGAGAAAGTCTTGAGCACGGATGTGCGCGTCATCGCAGCAACCAATGTCGATTTGCCAAGCAAAGCCGCGAGCGGTGATTTCCGTGCTGATTTACTCGATCGTTTGGCCTTTGATGTTGTAACGCTGCCGCCACTTCGCGCGCGGCCGCTCGACATTTCGCTGCTCGCTGATTTTTTCGCCCGGCGCATGGCGCGGGAAATGGCGGAAGATTTTCCCGGCTTCGCGCCATCGGCGATTGCCGCAATGGAAGCCTATGGCTGGCCCGGCAATGTCCGCGAGCTTCGCAATTTTGCACAGCGGATCACCTTTCGCGCGATTGCCGATCGTGCCCTGGAACCGGTTCAGTTCGATCCAAATGCGCTCGATCCGTTTGACTCGCCCTGGCGGCCGGGCGGTACGCTCACAGCCGAACTGAGCAGCCCCATTGCAGAGCGCGACCAAACGGCCCCACCGTCACCCGTCCTAGACATCCCGTTTGAGGATCAGGTCCGGCTGTTCGAAACCAGTCTGTTAGACACCGCGCTATCGGACGCAGAAGGTCACCAGGGCAAAGCCGCGAAAGCGCTGGGATTAAGCTATCACCAGTTTCGCGGCTTGCTCAAGAAATACGGCTATGGAAAAGGCGCCGGAAAGCCGCAAGATGCGCCAGCCTCTCCCATTCGCAGCTTGTAACCGGCAAGTTTCGCCACGACACCCTTGGAAAACGCCGCCGCTAGGGTTACCTTTGACGTGAACGTCAGGAGTCGCCCCATGTTCCTTAACTTCTTCAATGAACTTCGCGAAGCCAAAGTGCCTGTCACTTTGAAAGAGTATCTTGCTCTGATGGAGGCCATGGACAAAGGCGTCATCGACCGCGACGTCGAGGATTTTTACTATCTGGCGCGCGCCGCTCTGGTGAAGGATGAGCGCAATATCGATAAGTTCGACAAGGTTTTTGGCCATGTCTTCAAAGGACTCGATAGTCTGGGCGAGGCCGTCGATGCGCAGGATCTTCCGGAGGAATGGCTGCGGAAGATGACCGAGAAATTTCTGACCCCA
>JBCCXW010000093.1:0-13224 GCA_039191105.1 Pseudomonadota bacterium | reverse complement strand
GATGGTGGCGCGACGCGAGAGCGCGCTTGAGGCTGCCCGCGAAAGGATCGTTGGCGAATTGAAAGATATCGGCTTTTCTGGCGTCGACCGGCGCGTGAAGATTTTGCCGGATGTTGATGTCAGCGATTTCGACTCGCTGCGGCAGGCGATCCATAAAACGATCCAGATCTTTGGCCGGATCGACTATCTCATCAACAATGCTGGCGTTGCTGGGGCTGAGGATATGGTCGTCGATATGTCGCCCGAAGACTGGCAGTTCACGCTCGATGCCAATCTGAACTCCAACTATTTGCTGACGCATGAAGTCGTTCCGTTAATGCGGGCGCAGGGTTCGGGGTATGTGCTCAATGTATCCTCCTATTTTGGTGGTGAGAAACTCCTTGCGGTCGCCTATCCGAACCGGGCCGATTATGCAGTTTCGAAAGCGGGGCAACGCTCCATGGTGGAGAATTTCTCGCGCGCTTTAGGGCCAGAGATACAATGCAATGCAATCGCGCCTGGACCGGTTGATGGCGATCGACTGTCAGGCACGGGCGGGAAGCCCGGTCTGTTCCAAAGGCGCGCGCGATTGATTCTCGAAAACAAGCGACTGAACGCGGTGTATGCTGCCGTGATCCACTCCGTTCGCGGCGGTGCGGAGATCGCGCGCACGCTTTCGCGTTTGGCGCAAAATACGACGGCGACGCTATCGCATGATAGCAATGCCCCAGATCCTCTGCGGGCCTTGGCGCTCGATCTGGCGCGTCAGGGCGATGGGGTTTGCTCATGGGATCAGTTTTTGGTGACTGAACCCATCGCGGCAAGCCTTTTATTGCGGCTGAGTCTCGGCGGATATTTGATCCATGCGCCAGAGTGGCAAAAACAGGCAAAAGACCCTAGCAAAGCTGGTAAATGGCTGCGCCTGGTTCCTCCGGATGACAGTCCATTTCTGCCACAAGGCCAGATCACTGCCACCGCTGACCGGGTCGGCCGCGGCGTTCTTTCGCAACTGCATCTTGGCAAAATGCCGACCGAAGAAGACGTCGCCCAAGCGACCGTCTTTTATCTCGCCGACCGGGCTGTGAGTGGCGAAACCTTCATGCCCTCTGGCGGCTTGCAAGTGGAGCGATCGTATACGGAGCGCGAAATGTTCGGCAGCCCAAAGCAAAAGCGGTTGGACCAAATGAAGGGAAAGACGGTCTGGATGATTGGTGAGCATTTGAGCGATTATCTTTCAGCCACCGCAAATGCCCTGATCCAAAATATCGGGGTCTCCCGCGTGGTGATATTCACACAGACAAAGGACGGTGCTGACGCAATCACGTCGAAGCTCGACAAATCGGTTTTGGCGAACTGCGAAAGCATCATCGCAAAAGGCGAAATTGAAGCTGAAATGGACAAAGCGCTACAGGCCTGGGGGTCGCCAACAACCGTGGTCTCGTCCCCGTTCGCCGCGCTGCCGGAACGACTATTCGACGCCGACGCGCCACTGACACCCGATGAGTTCCGGACCGTGGTCGATCAAAACCTCACCCATCATTTCCGCGTCGCCCGCAAAGCATCGCTTTATGATCGCTCACAATTGGTTTTGGTCTCGCCGGACGTCCCCGTGGGCAGCGCGCCATCTGCGTTTAGCTTAGCTAATTTTATTAAGACAACGCTGCACGCATTCACCTCGACTCTGGCGGTTGAAAACGAACGTCTCGTCCACGATGTCGCCACCAATCAAATCAATTTGACCCGCCGCGTGCGCTCCGAAGAACCGCGTGATGAAGCAGAGCACCGCGAAGAGCTGAACCGGTTCACGCGGGCGGTGCTTTTGGTTGGCGCACCTCTGCCTGACGCCCAAGACTCCCGCTACCGCGCGAAGATCTATCGCGGCACATCGATGACGGTTTAAGCGCCTGCTCATCGCACCAAAAAGGCGGCGTGCCGCACCGGGGTCGCGCGGCGCGGGCGCCAATCGCTCAGTAAAACAGTTTGCGAAATTGCAACGTCACGACTCGTCCTTGTGGGTCGAGCAAATCAGACTGATAGGGAATGGGCACGAGCCCGGTCGCGTCCGTGACACGCTGTTTCTCGTTGAACAAATTATCGACCGAAAGCGCCAAGCGCGTGCTGTCCAGGAACGGATATTTCAAAAGCAATCCCAGATTGCTTCCGAAATTGTATTGCAGGCGCAAATTCACCGTGGCGAGATCGTCGAATTTAAGTTGCCCATTAACACCGTCATCAAACCTGGTCTCACTGCGCCACTCGCCGCGCACGAAAGCGCCGATGGCGCCTCGGGAAAAGCCAGCTTGTGCGGTGAGCCGGTGTTCCGGTGTTCCCCCGAGATCGCTAATCGCATCACCATCAAGCAGATCTAACGCTGTGCCATCAGGTGTGACTTGCAGCGAATCCTCCAAGACATAGGTGTGATAGAGCGACGCGAACAAACGGCTCCCGCCGCGTCCGCCTCGCCCGCCACCCGGCCCACGCCCACGCCGTTGGCCCGCCCGTGCGCCGCGATCCTGCCCGGCGGACTGCCGCGCTTCGCGCTCTGCGATCCGTTCGAGCACCCGGGCGCGATCCTCTTCATTGAGTCGTCTGAGGAAGATGTCACGTAATTGACGGCGCTCGTCACCGCTGAGTTCCGGACGATCTGGCCGTGATAATGTATGGGACCAGTTCAGGCCATGCCGAAGCTCGCGTGTGGTCGATTGATCGATATTGATTGCCCTTGCATCAAGGCGAACCAACGCGCCCTGCGCATCGCGAATAACGCGCTCTGGGAATGCGGCTTCGATCTGCGGCGTTAGACCCGGGAAGCTTAAGATCGCGTTGTCCGTCTGCGTATCCGTATAGGCCAGATTGAATGTGATATTGGGCGTTTCGAACGGATCCCAGGTCAAGTTCAGCCGATGCACGGTCCGCTCTTCAGCGTTGAGGTTCGGATTCCCGCCAGTAATTCGCGTGACGTTTTCCACCGTCTCTTGAGTCGAAAAATCAAATATGCGGGCTGTTTCCGTGATCGATGTTGGTGCGCCCAACAAGGCCAAGCCGGGCGCGGTTTCCGTATAGGCGGTCGACGCGAGGACCTGTAGGGAGTCAAGAGGCTGCCAATTCAGACCGGCCCCATAAGACGAAAGCGTGCCAAAATCTGAGACATCGTCCCATCGCACATTCGCGTTCACGTTCAAGCTGCCAATCGGACTAGACGCCTGCGATGTATCGAAGAGCGGAATGTCAATATTGGCTTGACCATTGGTTTCGGTGCGCGAAAGCTCAGCTGTCTCAGACCTGGCCGTTTGATCCGATCGCGTCTCCAAATCTCTGACATCCGCGCCAACTTTAAATGTTGATACGATATCACCCGCTGGCAATTCCAAGAGCTTGGTGAACAACACCCCTTCAAGGGTCGCATCTTGGCTGGTCGACTCGGTCATCTGTTGAAATCCGGAACTCGGATCGAACGCGGTTTCGGTCTCCGTGTCCCGGTAAGCGTAGCCGCCATTCAACGTCCAATTCCAATCCGAATGGACTTTGTTGAGAACAAATCGAGCCTCGGCACCAAGCTCGTCGGTATCGCGGGCAAGCGTGTCGCTAAGATCGCTCTGCGCGATTTGCCGCGTGCTTTGAATAACATCAATCCCACCGACATAGGTTGCGCTGATCTCGCCAGGCAAAAAATGGCTCAGGCTGGCGGTCAAGTCGGCGGAATGCTGCTCGGGCAGGAGCGTTCGGTCTGCGACCGCATTCGGTGTCTCGCTCATGATGTCGCGATCCGACTCAAATAGTGCATCTTGGTAATCGTAAGCAAAATCTACATTCCAGCGCTGGTCATCGCGGATCCGCAAGGTCGTTAGGTCAACGCCGCCAAGCGCCTGTCCGCCATCGGTCGGCGCGCTCGCATTGGCGTCGGCGGTGAGCGCATGAAACCGCTGTCTCAAAACAAAGTTGATGACCTTTTGATTGGCGCGGAAGCCAAAATTCAAAGCCACCGCTTCGGGCAGAATTTCCACCCGGGCGAGCGCTTCCGGAGGATAGTTTCGGATTTCGCGGAACCCGGAAATGCGTCGGCCGTTGAGTAGGATCGCGGGCGGGCCGCCGCCGGACGATTCAGTCAAAGGCTCTAAGTCAGCTAAGAGCTCTTCCAGGCTCGCGGCGCCATAGGAGCGAATATCACCAAAATCGAGCGCTATATCTGGCTCTACATCAGCCAGCATCGGATTGGAACGCGTTCCCTCAACGATAATGGTTTCCTGCAATAGCAAGTCCTCTTGCGCCATGCAGGTCGCGCTGAGCAGGACGCTACCCGCTGTCAGAAAGAACGTTTTGGAGCGATGGGTCATGGCGGCGTTCTCTGCTGATTCTGTCTTCTGTTGCGGATCATAATAAAACGCTGAACGGACGGGCATCCGTCGCTACGGAGGTATTTTTGTCCTTTGTCACGGATAGCATGCCAGCCTTGCGCGAAGCTGCAGCGCTGCCTAAGGGCGTCGCCGGATGACCAGGTTTCGAATTTCGGTCATATCTTTCATCGCAAAGCGAATGCCCTCGCGACCGAGACCGGAGTCTTTCACCCCGCCATATGGCATATTGTCGACGCGATAGGATGGCACGTCATTAATCACGATACCGCCGACGTCGAGCTCGTCCCAAGCCTCGAAGGTCTTGAACAAATCCCGCGTGAAAATCCCGGCCTGTAAACCAAACTTGCTATCATTTACCTCTTCCAACGCGGCGCTGAAATCGCTGAATTTAGAAAGGATCGCCATCGGACCGAAGGCCTCTTCGCGATACGCCGCTTGGCTGCGGTCGACATTTTCCAGAAGCGTCGCCTCAAGCATATTGCCCTCGCATCCGCCACCACAGAGTAAGTCGGCGCCACTGCGAATGGCATCGTCGATCCAGCCTTTTAAACGTTGCGCTTCGCCGACGGAAATCATTGGCCCAATAAAAGTGCTGGGGTCTTTGGGATCGCCGGCGACGAGACTCTTTGTACGCGACACCAGCATATCGCGAAATGTCTCATAGATCTCGGCATGAATAATAATTCGCTGCACGCCGATACAGCTTTGCCCTGATTGGTAAAACGCGCCAAACACAATCCGATCGAGTGCATCGTCCAAATCGGCATCGTGGTCCACAATCACGGCCGCGTTGCCGCCCAGTTCGAGGATGACCGGTTTCTTTCCAGCTTTGGCTTTCAAGGCCCAACCAACATCTGGCGACCCGGTGAAGCTTAACAGCTTCAGGCGCTCATCCGTGGTAAACAAGTCAGCGCCATCCCGCGTGGCGGGTAGGATCGAAAATGCCCCTTTGGGCAAGTCGGTCTCGGCGAGAATTTCGCCAATGATCAAAGCCCCCAACGGAGTCTTGGATGCGGGCTTCATCACAAACGGACACCCAACGGCCAAAGCGGGGGCAATTTTGTGGGCGGCGAGGTTCAGCGGGAAGTTAAACGGAGAAATGAAGCTGCAAGGCCCGATTGGGACGCGCTTCCACATGCCTTGATAGCCTCGGGCGCGTTCTGAAATGTCCAGCGGCTGGACTTCGCCATAATTTCGCACAGCCTCCTCTGCAGCAATCCGAAACGTATCGATCAGGCGCGTGACCTCCCCTTCGGCATCCTTGATCGGCTTCCCCGCCTCGACGCACAGCGCATAAGCAAGCTCATCAAATCGTTGTTTGAACCGTGTAACGCAGTGTTGAAGGATGTCTTGACGCTCAAAGCTTGCCATGCGCGCCATAGGCTGCGTTGCAGAGACCGCGCCCGAAATCGCCTGATCAATCAAATCCGGCGTTGCCAGCGCCGTGCGGAAGGCGATCTCATTTGTGTATTTGTCCGTCACCGCCAGGTCGGTGTTTGGCTGGACCGCTTGATTATTCAGATACAGTGGATAGGTGTCTGCAAGTTGGATCATATCTCCTTACCTCATGCGCTCTGCGATTGTTTAAATTCGTCAAACACCAGCGCTTAGCTCCTTGATCTTAATGTTCAGGATTTCGTCATTCTCGCTATAATCGACGGGACAATCGATCAGATGCACGCCATCTGTGGAGAGACAATGATCGATCGTGCTCTTCAGGTGATCGGAGCTCTCGATGCGGTGGCCAATCGCGCCATAACTTTCTGCATACTTCACAAAATCCGGGTTGGCATAGGTCAGGCCCCAGTCTGCAAATCCCATATTGGCCTGTTTCCAACGAATCATCCCGTAACTGTCATCGCGCAGTATGAGTACTGTCAGATTGAGCCCGAGGCGCACCGCGGTCTCCATTTCCTGACTGTTCATCATGAATCCGCCATCACCGCATATCGCCATAACTTTCCGCTCTGGATAGAGCATGGCGGACATCATCGCGGAGGGCAGACCCGCGCCCATGGTCGCAAGCGCATTGTCCAGCAATACGGTATTGGGTTTGGCGGCGGCATAATCGCGCGCGAACCAGATCTTATAAATCCCATTGTCCAATGCGATGATGCCATCTCCAGGCATTGCGGCTCTGATCGTTTGCACCAAGAAAGGCGGAAAGATGGGAAACCTAGCATCCTCCTTCAGGCTGTCTGTAAAAACTTTGTCCGCCGCCTTGGCGCGATACATCGCCTCGAAGTCCCATTCCGGAGAGACAATAATATCTTGCTTGATTTGCCAAATCGCATTGCCGATGTCGCCGATGACTTCAATCTGCGGAAAGTAAACCGGATCGACATTCGCGGTGTTCATGGAAACGTGCACAACTTCCGCTCCACCCTGTTCCATGAAGAAAGGCGGTTTTTCAATCACATCATGTCCGACATTCACGATCAAATCCGCTTGCTGGATGGCGCGGTGCACAAAGTCGCCAGAGGATAGCGCGGCGCAGCCCATAAACTCGTCGCGATCTTCGTTCACGACGCCTTTGCCGAGCTGTGTTGTGACAAAGGGAATGCCCGTTTTCTCAATAAATTGCGTCAGCATGCGGCCGGTAATGGTGCGATTGGCGCCGCCCCCGAGGACCAGGATCGGCGATTTTGCCGCTTCCAGTTTTTTGACTGCAGCGCGGATCGCTTTCGCCTCAGCGACCGGGCGGCGGGTCAGGCTCGGCGTGATCGGAACCGAATTGGTTTGCTCAGCCGCAACGTCTTCCGGAAACTCGATATGCGTTGCGCCAGGCTTTTCTTCTTCAGCGAGCCGGATCGCCTCGCGCACCCGGCTCGGAATATTGTCGCCGCCCGCCAATTGATGCGTGAATTTGGTCAATGGTCCCATCATGTCGACGACATCAAGGATCTGGAAGCGCCCTTGCTTAGAATGTTTGATAGGTTTCTGCCCAGTCACCATTAAGATCGGCATGCCGCCGAGCTGCGCATAAGCCGCCGCGGTGACAAGATTGGTTGCCCCCGGCCCCAGCGTGGCCATGCATACCCCCGCTTTACCGGTATGCCGGCCATACGTCGCCGCCATGAAGCCAGCGCCCTGTTCGTGCCGGGTTAGGATGAGCTTGATCTTGTTGGAACGAGAAAGACTGTCCAACATATCGAGGTTCTCTTCCCCCGGCACAGCGAAAATGTACTCGACGCCTTCCTCTTCTAAACACTGTATGAATAAGTCAGACGCTTTTGTCATGCTGGTAATCCTTGGTTTGTCGCGATGACGGCCTGGCGCGGCGCATCGGTCTGGTCTCGATATATGGCTCCGCGGCGCAATTGACACCGAATAAATGGTCATGCCTCGCGCGGAAAAAAATGCCACGAATAATCCAGCGAAGGGCCTGTGTTCTGACATGTTCCGCAGCACGGACCGCAAGTCTTTTGGGTCGCTTGAATTGGCATCAGCAAAATCGCTGGTCGAATGCCGACCGTGGTATAAGTGATAAGGAAGCCACATCGGAGAGATCAATATGAAAAGAGCGCTTATCATCGCAGCCGCTGCGATTGCCATAACGGGGACGACCGCCATCGCCGGTGGGTCGAGCACCAGCGCCCCAAGCAGTTCAGCGCCGAGCTATGATCCTGTCGAAGAGTATCAAAAAGGCGTCGATCTGTTGCGGGCGGGCGATTACTCAAAAGCCGAACGCGCCTTCAAACGGGTGGCAAAAGTTGCGAAAAAAGATGCCAGCACGCAATATATGCTCGGCCTGGCGCATTATGGACAGGAAGAGTTCAAACCCGCGGCGCGCGCCTTCAACAAAGCGATCCGCTATGACGAAAAACTGTACCAAGCACACGGCAAGCTTGGACTGACTTACGTCCAAAGCGGACAAGCGGAGAAGGCCGAAGAGGTGATCGCAAAACTGCAGTCTGCGGCGGCTGATTGTGCTGATATCTGCCCCGAGGCATCCGACATAGACAGCGCGCTGCTCGAAATCGAAACGGCGCAAAGTGAAGTGGGGTCGATCGAAACCTCAAGCCTCAGCCCGGTCCGCCAAGCGGTCAGCTTGGAACACGGCGATGTGCTCTATTCTGAAGCGCTTCGGTTGATCAATCTTGGTGAATACGATGTGGCCATCGCCGAGTTGCGCGCGGCTGGCGCCATCCTCGGACCGCACCCCGATATATTGACCTATTTGGGCTTTGCGCATCGCAAGCGTGGAAATACTGAGAACGCCTTCGCATATTACCAAGCCGCCCTCAGGATCGCGCCAGACCATTTAAGCGCAAACGAGTATCTTGGTGAGTACTATGTCGAACTCGGCGATTTGGATCGCGCCAACGCCCAGCTCGATAAATTGAATGCCTTATGCCCGTTTGGCTGCGCGCAAACCGAAGAGTTGTCCAAATGGATCGCGGGCGCCGAGACATAAGGGACTGGATTGTCGCACTCACATTGCTCGCTGGACTGGCCGCGTGCCAATCCGACGGTCAAACGCACGCCCCATCTGAGATCGACATTGCCGCCCTCAACTGGATCGGCACTGATGTCGATCCAGTGGTTCACTTGAGCCAAGAACCGACCACGTGTTTGGCCCATGGCGACATGCCACGCGTGTTACGCGGGGAGCTTTTATTCAACAGTCCATTACTGCTGGGAGGTCAGGCGGCGAAAGCTGAGCTCAGCTGCGCGGCGTGTCACCGAAATGGCCGCGGGAACCCTGATTTTGTGTTGCCTGGCCTATCAGACGTCCCTGGCACAGCGGACGTTTCAAATGGCTTCTTTTCAAAACTGCGCGCCGATCGTGTGTTCAATCCGGTTCGCATTCCTGACCTTGCCCGTGCTGAAGGACGCACCCGGGTCGATCGGCAAACCGAAGGCGTTCTCGAGACTTTCTTGCACGCCCAAATCGTCGAGGAGTTCGCCGGAAGCGCGCCAGAGCGCGAGACAGTATTGGATCTCGCCGCTTATATCCGAGCGCTAGATGATCGCGCCTGCGATACGGAACAGGTCCGGCAACCGTCCTGGCGGGATGAAATGAAGCGGCTGCGGACTGGCGCAGACCACATCAACAAGACGCAGACAGCTGTGTCTATTGACTATATCAATGCCATGCGCGCCGCTTTGGGTCGACTGCACGCGCGATACCAAGGCCCGCAGCTCGCGGCGGTTCGAGATCAAATGGTCAAGATCAGCCGCGACCTTGCGGCCGACCCTACGTCACTGGCGCTGGTTGAAGCGTTAGACCGTCTGGAAGCATCACTCGAAGCGTTTGAAGTCTACTCCCTCTATGAGCCCAGCGTCTTATCCCAGGCCTTGCGATGAGGGGGTCTGTAAGATCAAGCGAGTTCAGGTGGGCTTACCAGGTCAAATTTTGCGAGAGTTTCGGGATCGCCATTCCCCCATCACAGCCCTCATGGTTTGACAAATCATCGGCCATCAGATCAGGTCATAGAGCGCGACCATACGCGCAAAAAAGATTGGACGAAGAGATATTTAGCACGATCCGCTTACGATCCTCGTGCAGGGGCGACCCCTCAAGACAAGCTCTGAGAATTAATCCAATCGGCTCGCAATTTGCAATTGATAATCATATGCATTTAGGCAATAGGATTAGAACAAGGCGGAGCCACTGCGGCCAAGGGCGTCCTTTCCGCAACGCTGTAATAGAAAGATGAGGATTTGAACACGACAAGTATCGCGCAGTATGCGGCCATCTCGCCGCATCTCACGGCCCGCAGCCGGGTCGGTCGCTATATCGTGCTGTGTTGCCTCGCTGCGCTGCTGCTTTTTTTTGGCGATGCCACCCGCACCCTCGTCCTTGAGACCTTATCTGAAGCTTATATCGCCGTAACGGTGTTCGTGGCGCTGACCCTATTCATTTTTCATGGGCTAGAGACCGTGTTCAAAATCGATACGGGGGCGCTGCTCAATAAGTACGCCAAACACCAAATCGCCGTCGCGGCTGTGTTGGGCGCACTGCCAGGATGTGGCGGTGCGATCATGGTCGTGACGCAATACAGTATCGGGCGTACCAGTTTCGGCGCGATTGTCGCGGTACTCGCATCCACCATGGGAGATGCGGCATTCCTGCTCATTGCGAAGGAGCCTTTGACAGGCCTGCTGATCATGGCGCTCAGCATCATCGCAGGCGCCGCCGCCGGGTACATTGTCGATGCCATTCATGGTCGCGACTTTTTAAAGGTTGATCCCTCGAAACAGACCAGCCGATCGCCGCCGCCATTTAAGTTTGGGCGGTTACATTGGCCGTGGATCGCCCTGCTCACGCTGGGCGTCCCGTTTGGCATTCTGGCCGCGTTTCAAGTCGACATAGACGCCCTGTTTGGGATCTCGAATTTAGAACTCTCTGTCGGAGTGCTCGGCGCGCTGTGCTCTCTGGCGCTATGGTTCGTGAATCCATCGACTAGCGCCAGCTATATCAACCGCATTGATGCCCAAGTCTCGGGGCAAGTGTGGGAGAAGACCACCACCGACACCTGCTTCGTCACGGTTTGGGTGATCGTCGCATTCTTCCTTTTCGAACTGACCATGCATTGGACCAATTGGGATTTGGGCGCTGCCTTTGCGACCACCGCTTGGATTGTGCCATTGATGGGCGTCTTGGTCGGATTATTGCCTGGATGCGGACCGCAGGTCATCACCACGAGCCTGTATCTGCAAGGGGTCATTCCGCTTTCGGCCCAAATCGGCAATGCCATTTCCAATGACGGCGACGCTTTGTTTCCGGCGTTTTCTGTCGCGCCACGCGCATCGGTGATTGCGACGCTTTACACCGCCGTGCCGGCACTGATTTTGGCCTATTCCTGGATGTTTCTGTTCGAGTTTCCGATCCTCAAATAGCGCCGCGCGCTCCGGCGGTTCATCGCGCCAATTCCCGCACCAAAAAATCGACCGTCGTTTTGATTTTGTTGAGACGGGATTTAGGTTGGTTGTAGAGGAGATACACGCCCGACGCTTCACTGCGCGACAGTGACAGTCGGGCATCCCTCAGCGTGATTGGGATCAGGGCCCCCGAGGCGAGTTCCGGCTCAATGCCCCAGCTCGGGAATAGCGCGAAGCCGCGTCCTGCCAAAACCTCGCTCAACAGGGCTTCACTGATGTTCGAGACGAATCCGCGATGGATCTGTACATCGCGCCATCCATGCGCGGTTTTCGCGTGCCAATCGACGATCCGGCCTGGGATCCGATAAAACACCGCTTGATGCTGCGACAAATCGGCGAGATGTCTCGGCGTACCGCGACGCGCGAGGTAATCCGGCGATGCGACGAGTTGATGATTATTATCGACAAGCTTCCGCGCGATGACGCGCTCTGGCAAATCCGCAGTTGCGCGGATCGCAATGTCGACTTCATTATTGGCCAAATTGTAAGCGTGATCGGTCAGCTCAAGATCCACGACCAGGTCGGGATAAGCATCTCTGAGTTTCGTCACCGCGGGCAGCAACGCGACGGTGCCAAATGTCGGCGCGGCGGTGATCCGCAATTGCCCGGTCGGCGACGTTGGGCGATCAAGGATCACATCATCCGCATGCGCCAGCGCTTCCAGCGCAGGTCGGACTTGCTCGAGATAGAGTGCGCCAAGCTCTGTGAGGTTCACGGCCCGGGTGGTGCGGTGCAAAAGGCTGGTCCCGAGTGTCTCCTCTAAATCCTGAACGCGGCGCGATACTGAAGATGCCGGCACACCGAGTGACTTTGCCGCGGCTGTGAACCCGCCAAGCTCAACGGTTTTGATGAAGTATTCAATCGCTTTCAAACGATCCATGGCGCGACCCTTTTGTGACCGACAAAGGAAACCAATTAATGCATAAATAGCAATACTGATTCACGATTAAGACTATTTTTCCTCTAAATCAGTCCGGTTATCTACGCCTCCTCAAACTTTAACAGACGGAGGTGACGAAAATGAAAATCATCGAATTTAGCCAGCTCGGAGATCCAGCGACGGTCCTGCAGCTCAAGCAATTGCCAGATCCAATCCCAGCGGCAGGCGAGGTCCGCGTAAAAGTCCTGGCAACGCCCATCCACCCCGCAAACTTGCTCCAAATCGCTGGCAATTATGGCGAGGGCCCCGACTTGCCCGCCAATCCAGGCGGCGAAGGCATTGGCGAAGTCGTCGAGCTCGGCGCGGGGGTCACCCATTTGCAAGTTGGACAAACCGTCTTGTTGGTCGGCGTTGGCGGCACCTGGCGAGATGAGCTGGTGGCGCCCGCCGCTGCCTTCATTCCCGCACCTCCTGGCGATATTGAACAACTCTCCATGATGGCGGTGAACCCGCTCACAGCGCATCTCATGCTGACAGATTTCGCCGATCTCAAGGCCGGCGATTGGATCATCCAAAGTGCCGCAAACTCCGCGGTCGGTGAAATGGTGATCCAGCTTGCGAAACAGCGCGGGATCAACACCGTGAACATTGTGCGCCGCGAGGATGTGATCCCGGGTCTCAAAGCCCTTGGCGCAACAGTGGTTCTGGTCGATGGCGACGATCTTGCTGAACGCGTCAGCGCGGCGACCGATGGCGCCGACATTCGCCTTGCGTTTGATGCCGTCGCTGGATCCACCTTTGAGCGCTTGGTCGAAACCCTTGGTTATGGCGCGTCGATTGTCTCTTATGGCACCCTGTCCGGCCAGTATCCAAGTCTGAACATGAGCGCCCTGATTGCGAACGATGTCCGCCCACGCGGGTTTTGGCTGTCCAAATGGTTCGAACGGGCCAGCGATGCCGATAAGCAAGCGGCGCTTGGGACGCTCTTGCCGCAAATTGCAGCCGGTCAGATCCGCACCAAAGTCGACTCCCGCTATCCGCTTGAAGAGATCGCCGATGCGGTCACGCGGGCCGCGCAAAGCGGTCGCGATGGCAAAGTGTTACTGACCCCACACGGCGCAT
>JBCCXW010000092.1:0-13357 GCA_039191105.1 Pseudomonadota bacterium | reverse complement strand
GAGAAATCCATGGCGCCGTGGCCCGCCTTAGAGAGCGCCTCATAGGTTTGCAAGGCCATATCGCCGAGAGCGGTGTCAGCTTCCGCATGTTTCGCCGCTGCGGATGCCAGGCGCAAATCCTTCAACATCATATCGACCGCAAAACCCGGTTGATAAGAATTGTTGGACGGCGCCGCCGGCACCGGCCCAGGCGCTGGGCAATAGCTGGTCATGGACCAATTCTGTCCGGATGCATTTGACGAAATGTCGAAAAAGGTTTGCGCATCCAGTCCGAGCTTTTCGGCCAAGACAAACGCTTCGCTGGTTGCAATCATCGAAATTCCGAGCAGCATATTATTGGCGATCTTGGCCACTTGGCCATTTCCGGATGGCCCGGCATGGACAATCGTTTTGCCCATGGCATTGAGCACGGGTCGGGCGCGCTGAACCGCTTCAGCGGCCCCGCCCACCATAAAGGTCAGCGTGCCTGCCGCCGCCGCGGCCACGCCGCCGGAAACCGGTGCGTCAATCATTGCATAGCCGTGCGCATCGGCCTGTGCGGCAGCGTCTCGTGCATGATCGACCGCAATGGTTGAGCAGTCGACAAAGACAGCATCATCGTCGGCATGCATGGCGACGCCGTCTGCCCCAAAATAGACTTCCAAAACATGCGGACCCGCAGGCAGCATTGTGACAATACACTCAGCGCCGGTCACCGCGTCTGCGATCGTATCAGCCGCCCTGGCCCCGAGCTCCACCGCTTTAGAAACCGCGTCGGCACTCAAATCGTACACACAGACCTGATAGCCAGCTTTGATCAGGTTGGTGCACATTCCAGACCCCATATTGCCAAGGCCGATAAACGCAATTGCTCGCATGGTCAGATCTCCAAAAAGGTCAGGTCTGATGCGCCGAGCGGTTGGAAAAATCCGTCGACCAAATCATCGGTGACATCTGATAGTGTTTTAGGGTCCCAGTTTGGGGCCTGATCACGGTCGACCAATACGGCCCGGACGCCCTCTTGAAAGTTCGCGGTTTTAATCATGCGGCTACAGATCCGATACTCCATTCGCATCACATCGCGAAACGCCAACTCTGCGCCTTCGCGCATTTGCCGAAGCGAGACTTTCATCGTCAGAGGCGATTTCGTCGCCAAAATCGCATTTTGCGCCTGCGCCCATTCGGATCCTGTTGCGAGGCTGTCGACGATCATTTCCAACGTCTGACCGGCAAAGCACGCATTGATGTCATCCAAATGCGGTTCAAAGCGCCCCGTCGCTTCCGTTTGCAAGCTGGTCAGGGCGTCCGGCCCATCTTGGCAAAGGCGCTCTTTCAAGTCAGCGAGCGTTTCGGCCGGAGCAAAATGCGTCGCAACTCCCAGCGCTAAGACATCCTCGCCTTTCAAACGCGCGCCCGTCAGCGCCAACCAGGTTCCCAGTTCGCCCGCCAAGCGCGGCAGAAAATAACCGCCGCCAACATCAGGCAGCAAACCAATCCCCGATTCCGGCATCGCAAAGAGCGTGTTCTCAGTCGCGATCCGATATGGCGCATGGACGGAAATGCCCACACCGCCGCCCATTGTGACGCCATCAATGACCGCCACATAGGGTTTCGGATATTCGTAGATGAGGGTGTTCAGTCGGTATTCAGCAGCGAAGAAACTTGCACCTGCGATGCCGTTAGAGCGTCCGCTCTCTGCCAGCATCAAAATATCGCCGCCTGCGCAAAAGCCGCGCGTGTCTGACGCGTGATCGACCAGGACGAATTCAACATCCGGGTCGTCTTTCCAGTCGAGCAGCGCGGCCGTTATGCGCTCGCACATGTCCTGGTTGAGAGCGTGTAAGGCTTTTGGTCGATTGAGCGTCAAGCGACCCGCCCGACCTTGCTTGCGAACAATTACAGATGGATCGGTCATCATTTAGCCTTTGAGCAAATCTCTCGCGACGATGACACGCATAATTTCGTTGGTGCCTTCCAAGATTTGATGCACCCGCAAATCGCGAACGATGCGCTCGACCTCATAATCCGCGAGATAGCCATAGCCGCCATGAATTTGCAGCGCATCATTGGCGACTTTGAACGCGGTATCGGTGACAAAACGTTTGGCGGCGGCGCAGACTTTCGTCGCGTCGGGCGCGCCTTCATCCAAAGCCTTCGCCGCAGAATAGAGCAAAGCGCGGGCCGCTTGAAGCTCAATCTCCATATCCGCGAGTTTGAACTGGGTGGCCTGAAAGTCACTGATCGCGCGACCAAACTGTTTGCGATCTTGCGCATAAGCCAGCGCACGCTCAAGCGCGTCCTGCGCTCCGCCGAGTGAGCACGCCGCGATGTTCACCCGCCCGCCATCGAGCCCCGCCATGGCATATTTAAAGCCTTCCCCTTCCGGTCCGATTCGATGCTTGGAGGGGATGCGACAATCGTCGAAAATAACCATCGCTGTCGGCTGAGCTTTCCAACCCATTTTTCGTTCATTCTTCCCGAATGAAAGACCCACCGTGTCCTTCTCGACTAAGAGTGCGGAAATGCCTTTCGCGCCATCATCGGACGTGCGCGCCATCACCAGATACAGATCTGAAAACCCGGCGCCCGAGATGAACACTTTGGATCCATTGAGAACATAATCGTCGCCATCGCGAACGGCTGACGTTTTTAGGCTGGCCGCGTCTGAACCTGATCCTGGTTCGGTCAAACAATAAGACGCGATCAAGTCAGCTGAGGCCAGACGCGGCACAAACTCTGATCGCAGCGCGTCAGAGCCAAATCGATCGACCATCCACGTGGCCATATTGTGGATCGATAGGAAGGTCGCATGACTGATACAGCCTTTCGCGAGTTGCTCGAAGATCAAGACCGCCTCAAACCGGCTAAGGCCAGACCCGCCAAACGCTTCAGACGTATAAATTCCGCCAAACCCGAGTTCAGAAAGTGACTTCAGCACATCACGATCCAACGCGCCTTTTTCATCCCACGCCTGGGCATTTGGGCGCAGCTGGTCGCGCGTGAAGGCGGCGGCCATATCGCTCATGATTTGCTGGTCTTCAGAAAGCTGCATCTATACGTCTGTGAATTCTGGCTCACGCTTTTCGGTAAAGGCCGCCATGCCTTCCTTTTGGTCTTCGGTTCCGAACAGCCCCATAAAAAGACGCCGCTCAAAACGTACCGCTTCGCTGGTTGGGAGCTCTAAGGCGCGGCCAACCATTTCTTTGGCGGCGATGACAGATGGGATGGAAAATGTTGCGATGGTCTCGGCAGCGGCCTGAGCGGTTTCCATCAAGGCATCATGCGGCACCACCCGGCTGACCAATCCAATGCGATCGGCTTCTTCAGCGTCGATCATCCGTCCGGTTAAGATCAAATCCATGGCTTTGGCTTTGCCAATGGCCCGGGTCATCCGCACCGAACCGCCCATACCCGGTGTGACACCCAGCTTGATTTCGGGTTGACCGAATTTGGCTTTGTCCGAGGCGATGACCAAGTCGCACATCATCGCAAGCTCGCATCCACCGCCGAGCGCAAAACCATTAATGGCCGCGATGACGGGTTTGCGGCAAGCGGCAAAGCGATCCCAACCCGCGAAATAGTCTGCGAGATACATGTCGGAAAATGATTGCGATTGCATCTCTTTGATGTCGGCGCCTGCTGCAAAGGCCCGCCCGGCGCCTGTGAGAATACTGACGGCTATGTTTGCATCACGATCAATGGCTTCAAATGCGGAAACCACTTCGGTCATGACTTGCGCATTGAGCGCGTTGAGACTATCGGGTCGGCTCAAAGTCACAATGGCGACCCGGCCTTGAGACTCAACAGTGATGGTTTCGAATTCACGCATCGCAGTCGCTCTTATTGCATCGTCGGAATAATAAAGGCCTGGTCGCCAATGTCGCCTTCGGGCCAGCGGGACGTCACCGTCTTGATCTTGGTCCAGAAACGGACGCCCTCTGGGCCGTGCTGATTGGTGTCGCCAAAGGCTGAGCGCTTCCAGCCGCCGAACGTGTGATAGCTCACCGGCACCGGGATCGGCACATTGATGCCGACCATGCCGACATTGACTTGGGCGGCAAACTCGCGGGCCGCGCGGCCATTTGAAGTAAAGATCGCAACGCCATTGCCGTACTGATGGTTGCTCGGCAGCGCGGCCGCTTCTTCCAAGCTTTCAGTGCGCACCACTTGCAAGACCGGTCCGAAGATCTCTTCCTTATAGGACTGCATGCCCGGCTTTACGTGATCGAACAGGCTCGGCCCGATAAAGTAGCCATTCTCATGGCCCTGCAGGGTGTGACCGCGGCCATCGAGTTTCAGGTCCGCGCCTTCATCAACGCCCATCTGGATATAGCTCTCGACCTTGGCTTTGTGGGCGGCTGAGACGACTGGCCCGTAATGGGCTTCCGCGTCCGTTGAGACGCCGACTTTCAACCCTTGCGCGGCGTCCATCATCCGCTCAACAAACTCATCGCCCGTCTTCTGACCGACCGTCACCGCCACCGGCAGCGCCATACAGCGCTCACCGGCTGACCCATACGCTGCGCCGACAATGTCTTTCACCGCCTGATCCATATTCGCGTCCGGCAAGATGATGCCATGGTTCTTCGCCCCGCCCATGGCCTGGACGCGTTTGCCATGCGCGGTCCCGGTGGCGTAAACATATTGGGCAATGTCAGACGAGCCGACAAAGCTCACCGCCTTGATATCCGGATGGGTGAGGATGGCGTCAACCGCGGTCTTGTCGCCATTGACCATGTTGAGCACGCCCGCCGGGGCGCCGGCTTCCATGAACAGCTCAACCATGCGCAGCGGCACGCTCGGGTCTTTCTCGGACGGCTTAAGGATGAATGTGTTCCCGCAGGCAATCGCAACCGAGAACATCCAGCATGGGATCATGGCCGGGAAGTTGAACGGAGTGATGCCCGCGACCACACCCAAAGGCTGGCGCATCGAATAAACGTCAATGCCGGGGCCTGCGCCTTCGGTATATTCGCCCTTCTGCAAATGCGGAATGCCGCACGCAAACTCAACCACATCAATGCCGCGCTGCACATCGCCTTTGGAGTCGGCAATGACTTTGCCATGCTCGGACGATAGCAATTCTGCAAGCTCATCCATATTGGCTTCGAGCAATCGCTTAAACTCAAACAAGACCCGCGCCCGGCGCTGCGGATTGGTCGCCGCCCAAGACGGAAAGGCCGTTTTCGCGTTTTCCACCGCCGTAGCAAGTTCCGCTTCGCTCGCCAGAGCCACACGCGCCTGCACCTCGCCAATGTTCGGATCGTAGATATCACCAAACCGCCCAGAGGTGCCGGGCAAATGTTTTCCCCCAATGAAGTGAGCCACTTCGCGCATCGCGGTTCTCCTAATTTAGTTTTGAGGACTTTTCAACAGGATGATTCTCAGATAAAGATAATATTTTGCAGATTTGATCTGCGTTTTTGCAGGTAACTGGATTCTATGAATTGGGACGATTATCGGCTTTTTTTAAGCGTCTGCCGACGCCCGAGACTGGAGGATGCAGCTGCGGCGGCAGGTCTCGATCCGACCACGCTAAGTCGAAGAGTTAAGCGTCTAGAGACGTCTCTCGGCGCAACCTTATTTGAGCGATCACGACGCGGACATCATCTAACGACGTATGGGGAAAAACTATTCTCTCAAATCGAAGGTATCGAGGGGTTGGTATTAGAGATTGAAAGCACTAGCGCATCTGCACAAGTTTTATCCGGTCGCGTCCGCCTTGGTGCCCCAGAAGGGCTTGGCACGACGGTTCTGGCGCCGGCAATGTTCGACTTCAAACGCTCTTATCCAAACATTGAAATTGATCTTGTTGCTTTGTCGGGTTTTGTCAGCGTACCGAAAAGGCAAGCTGACATGTCTATCTTACTGACAAGACCAAAGACGGGACGCCTCAAAGTACGTAAGCTATGGGACTATGACCTTCGCCTTTATGGCTCAAGCGATTATGTCGCGTCACACGATCCGGTTGAAAAACGCTCAGATCTCTATGATCACGCACTTGTTGGTTATACAGAGGACCTCATCTACTCCTCTGAATTACGCTACTTTCAGGATCTTTTACCCAACGTCGTTCCGGGGTTGTGCAGTCCGAGCATCGTCGCGCAAACTAAAATGGTTGCGGCAGGTGTTGGTCTAGGGATTTTACCCACCTTTATGGCTGAACGCGAAGATAATCTCGTCGAGTTGTTGAGCGAGGACATCAAGGTAGAGCGAACATTCTGGCTCAGCATTCACGCCGATATCGCAAGCGTCCCGCGAATAAGGATGCTCGTTGAATTCCTCACGAACCTACAGCTGATGCCCGTCCAGTTCCAAGATCAAAGTCCTGCATCTTGTTAAATTTCACATCTGAAACCCAACTCTTAGGATGAATTTCAATCAAGAGACAATCCGACTAAACTCTGAACGCCCGATCGAGCATACGCGATCCTCGCGCTGATTGTGCTCTTAGGAGCAAGCGAGAGGTATTGTCATTGATAGCGGAGAGCGAGCCTCTTACATGCGCCAGCACACTCAATGGCAATGGCACTTGGATGAGGCCAATGCCGGGGCTTTCTCCGCCTTCATCTGATCCACTGGATCAGATGATCGCGATCGCGACCAGCTTCGAAAGCGTGAAGACCAATGGCGTGCAGCACGATCTCTCGCGCGCTGTCGATCATGAAGGTGAAGTGCTTGAGAGATATGTCACTAAGAACCGAGATAAGCCCGCTGCGCTAAGGTTTCTAAAAGAAAGCCATGAAGCGATATGGTTCGCCGAAGACCGTCATCACCTGCGGGACGCTTCTTGGACCAGACGATCTGTCGGATCGTAGGTAAAACCAACCATCATCGCTTTGATGACAGCAGACTGATAGCGTTTTGAGACCGCGAGCCAAACTTTGTCTGTTTCAACAATAACCGCAAGAGCGCTTGCAAGTAGACTTTCCGAATAGGTTTGTTTTCTTTCTCGATGCGGTCTCTTCGCAGTCGCGCGGTTTCGGTTGGGGACGTTTTTAGGGATGATTTTGCCCCCAAACACAAAAGGGGAACCGCTCAGAATAGAGAAATCTTTTTCGATACAGTGAGTTGCACTGATACCGCTTCGAGGAAAATGGCGCGAGTGACGGGACTCGAACCCGCGACCCCCGGCGTGACAGGCCGGTACTCTAACCAACTGAGCTACACCCGCGCATGGGACCTCCCGGCATCTCGGGAGAAAGGCTGATCTATACGTCCGGTATTTTTGGGTCAAGCGGCAATTGCCATGACATTGACATCAGATACAGCTATTCAGGTTGGATACAGCTCGCAGAGGTCACCCTTCGCTTATGAAACGCATATTCATCATTCTCGGTGTGATTGTCGCCATCTTGATCGCGGTCATTGTGACCGTGCCGTTTTTGATCCCGTCCTCGGTCTATCGGACGCAAATCGAAACCGCCGCAACCACTGCACTTGATCGGGATGTGACCCTGAAAAGTGATCCCAAAGTCGCGATTTTTCCCGTCATCTCGGCTCGGATTGACGGCGTCGAAGTCGCCAATCGAGAGGGCTTCTCCGATCCCCTCATGGTGGAAGCGGGCAGTCTTCGAGCGAGTGTAAAATTGCTGCCGCTCCTGTTCGGCCGGGTTGAAATCGCGCAAGTCACACTCGAGAATCCGACGGTTCGCTTGGAACGACTTGCCGATGGCCGCGCCAATTGGGACTTCGGCGAAAGCGCAGAAGCGCCAGCGGAAGAGGCCCCTCCTTCATCGGGCGGCGCGTTTAATACCGGGATTGATCGCGCAGCGCTCACCAATGCGGCCGTTTATTATCGCGATTGGACCACCGATACGCAGTATGCGCTGACCAATTTCTCGGCGAGCGCGCGCATGACCGCATTGGACCAGCCTTTCACATCGCAAGGCGACGGCGCGCTGAATGGTCAGGATTTTGATTACCGTATTGAACTCAATTCAATCGCCGGTCTTATGGCCACCCAGCCATCCACACTCGATATCGCGCTGAATACGATTTACGGAGAGGTGGCATTCGACGGCGCGGTGACCTTGGCCGAGACGCCGATCCTGGACGGACGCTTCGACGTCGCCTCGGAGACCATCGGGGCCGCGCTGAGTCTGCTTGGCGGGCTTGATCTACCAATTGATGTCACGGCCATCCAATCGGTTCAGGCGAGCGGCGCCGTATCGGGCCCGGCGACGAGTGCTGAGCTGAATTTCTCGACACTGGCGCTGCGCGCAACGGGGGTCGCGGTTGACTATCAAGGCGGGATTACGCTTGGGGATGCGCCGCGTCTGGATGGTCAAGTGACGCTGAACGCCGAAGACGCGCAACGTCTCCTCCTCTCTGGCGATCCGCTGATTCCCATTCTGACGCTTCTGGGCGATGTTGATCTGACAGCGACCTTATCAGGCCCTCTGGCCACGCCGACACTGACAGACATTGTCCTCAAGCAACGCGGGCCAGACCTGACAACGGACTATTCCGGCAATATCCGCCTGGATGGCGAGCAATCCCTCGGCGGAGCCCTGGCAATGTCGAGCGACAATCTGAGAGGCTTGTTGGCGGCGCTCGATACCGAAATGCCAGAAGGTGACTCGCTGAACGCGTTTGATCTTCGCGGCGATATTGACGGCACGCTCCTCACCCCCTCTCTCACCGGCGCCACGTTCGTGCTTGATGACACCACGGCAACGGGGCGCGTTGGGGCAGATTTAACCGGCACCCGCCCACGGGTCGTCGCCGATTTATCCACCGATCAACTCGATCTGACGCCGTTCCTGGGCAGCGGCTCGCAGCAGGAAGACACTGAACCGAGCCTAAATGAAGACTGGGATGATACGCCCTTGGATCTTGCCGGATTGAAAGCCATCGATGCATCTATCGCCGTGGCCGCGCAAAGCGTTATCATCGATCAAATCACGCTCAACGACGCCGTTCTCAACACACAGCTAGATAATGGTCGCTTGTCAGCTCGATTTCGACAAGATGATAACCAGCCGGGTTTTCGGGTCTTTCAGGGCAATTGGTCGGGCGATTTTGTGCTCGATGCCTCGGGCACCGTGCCGACATTAGAGGTTGAAGCGCTCGCGGATAGCATCGCCGCGCAAGAAATGCTGACCGCGCTGACCGGCTTTCAAAACCTATCTGGCCTCGGCGATGTGCAGCTTGATCTCGCCTCAGAAGGCAACAGTTTGAAAGCCTTAATTAGCGGCCTCGATGGCTCTTTTGAGTCCGACCTTAATCGCGGCGCGATCAAAGGGCTGAACCTCGCAAAATTGGTGCGCGATGCGTCGAACCTGACCGACTTGTTGGGCAGTGGTCAGCTTTCTGTGACAAGCTTCCGCGAGGCATTTTCACCTGAGGCCGAAACGGACTTTTCGAACTTTATCGGCAATCTCAGCTTCACCAATGGTGTCGCGAGCATCACGGATTTACAGATCGATAATCCGGTGGTTGGGATCACCGGAGCGGGTAGCATCGATTTAGGCGCGCGCACTTTGGACATCCGCCTGACGCCGCGCGTGGATGTCAATGCGGCCGGTGCAGGCGCCACTCTGGGGCTCGCCAATATTCCGATTCCGGTGCGCGTTTATGGCAGTTGGGCGAGCGTTCAATTCGGCCTCGATTCGTCCGCTGTGCAAGCCGAGTTGACCGCGCGTTTACGACAAGAAGCGGCAAGCGAGTTGACCAATCGCTTGGGCGGTGATGCGGGCAGTCTTCTCGGACAAATTGTCGGGGGCAATGGTGGTGCGGATCGCGAGACTGACAGTAATGATGAGCCGACCAGTCTGGAGGACGAACTCACCAGTCGGGCGCTGGGGGCCTTGTTCGGCAATAGCGGCGAACGCGACCCGCCCGAATAAGGGCCGTAAACAGCCATTGGTTTTTTCGTGCTCAGGCCAAGCGGCACAATCGAACAGACGCGTGCATGCGCGAGACGTGGAGGCTTTACACGCCGCACAATGCATAGTTCCTAAGCATCAGGCATGAAACCAAAGCTCTCCATTCTCGACCCGTCCCCTATCTTTCAAGGGCGGACCGCTGCCGACGCACTGAATGAAACACGTGCCCTTGCGCAAGCGGCCGATGACATGGGCTATCGCGCCTATTGGGTTCAAGAACATCACAATGCTGACAGCTTTGCTGGAACAACGCCGGAAGTGCTGATCGCTGATCTCGCCGCGCGGACACAGCGGATCGCGCTCGGCTCGGGTGGGATCATGTTGCCGAATTACTCGCCGCTAAAAGTCGCGGAATGGGGGCAGAGTTTGTCGCAATTGGCGCCTGGCCGTATCGAGATTGGATTGGGGCGCGCGACCGGTGCAGATCCGCGCACATCGGCCGCCCTGCTGGGCCCCGGCGGACAGAATTTCCCAAATATGTTGCGCATGTTGATGGACTGGATGTTGGATGCGAGCGGGAAAGCGCCGCTCTCCCAAGATCATCGAGCGTACGGCATTGCCGCCAATCCTCCCGGCCCGGCGCCAGATCTTTGGATGCTTTGCTCGTCACCAGGTTCAGCAGCATTTGCCGGACAAATGGGTCTAAAGCTGGCATTTGCGGATTTTTTGAATCCCGGCGGCGCCAAAGCGGCATTGGCGGCATATCATGACGCGTTTGAGCCCTCGCCGTTCTGCGCCGCACCTTATGCTGGGATCGGGCTGGTCGTTGTGGCGGCGGAGACACAGGCCCAAGCAGAGCACCTGGCCGGGCCGATCAAAGCGTGGGCATTGGCGCGCGGGACCGGCGACTTCAAACCCTATTTAAGCACCGCGGATGCCGCTGCGTATCTGGCAACAGCGCCGCTCTCACCGCCAGACCGTGGCATCGTCGGCACCGGGTTGAGCGTCGCGCAGCGTTTGATCCACATCGCATCAGAGACCCGCGCACAGGAGTTTTTCCTGCTCTCAATCACCGATCAGATCGACACCCGAATAGAAAGCTATCGGCTGATCGAACAGGCGATGAATGCAATCAACGCAGATCCGACAGAACCGATTGAAGCGGTTTGAGCACGTCGGCGCCGAGCTGTTTCGACTTCTGCGCTGACCAACCATATTGGGCGTCAGGATGATTGGCATCGTCCTTAAACGGCATCTCTAAAGTCATAGCGAGGCAGTCAAACCGCTCCGCCAGTGCGTTGCTGCAAATCGATAGATTGGCTTTGCCAGGCGGTGTGACGGGATAGCCGATCTGGGTTTGAAAGACCCCATTCGAGGCGGACACATAGGCACCCTTAAACGTGTCGAGCAGCGTCTTAAGACGATCGCTCCAACTCGGAATGCCTTCGGTTGCTGCGATAAAATTGTAGGGCAGCGCCTCATCGCCATGAACATCTAATGCCAAGTCGCATCCCGTTTCGATCATCTTGTTCAGCACATAATAGACCTCAGGACTGCGGCCCAAACTTGGCGCATGCCATTCTCGATTGAGGTTTACGCCCACCGCATTTGTGCGCAAATGGCCACGGGCACTGCCATCTGGGTTCATATTTGGGACGACATAAAAAATGGCGCGGGCGTGTAAGTCCTGGGCGGATTTGGACTGTGAATCGAGCAGGGCTTCGAGAAACCCTTCGATCCACCATTCCGCCATACTCTCCCCTGGATGTTGGCGGGCTGTCACCCATATTGTGCGTTTGTCCGAAGCGGGGGCGCCAAGGCGAATCAGATCGAAATCACGGCCATCGAGTGTTTGGCCCAACACCTCTGTTCTAACGCGCGAATCGGTTTGTGTTTGAGCAATCAGATTTTGGTGCCGATCAATCGAATATGGCGCAAAGTACGCAAAGTAGACTGAGCTGGACTGTAGCTGCGTCTCAATGGTCAGAGTTTGACCGTCATAGTGTGTCGGCACGCGGTGCCAGTCTTTCAAGTCCATTGAGGCAACGGCTTGATAACTCTCCCAGCCTTTTGGATACGCCGCCCCGCCGGCATTTTCGAGCTTCAAACACAGCCTCTGCCCGACGTCGCCGGTCACCCGAAAATGAAACCATTGGTAGAAGTCTGAGCCGTGGTCTTTCGCAATTTCGAGGCGGACATTGGAAGGATCACTTGCGTCTTTAACAATGATATTGCCGCTATCAAATGCCGCCGAAATACTCAGGGTCATACAGTCTCCGCCAATTTCAGATCGGCGTGGTACGCTTTCGCCATCTTCGAGTCGATCCCTTGCATCTTTAAAAACGCACTCAGGACGCCGAGCTTCCGGTTTGGCTCTAAGCCATCGGCGATTCTGTGCAGCTGGCTGTAATACCAGCCCTGCATGCCGAAACCATTCAAGGCCTTGAACAGTCCTATGGACGAGTTCGGCCCAAATATCCCTGGACCGATGCGCAGGGTCCGCTCCCATTTTTGCAAAGCGTCGATCTCTCCCGCTATCAATTGGGCTGGCGCATTCACGTCGACGCATAGCGGCCGTCCGAGCCCGATCAGATCGGCCTCGCCGCTTTGCAGCGCCGCGTTAATACCGGCGCTTGTGCGGAAGCCACCAGTGACCATTAAAGGCATGTCTGCCACGGTTTGGACGTCTTGCGCATAATCAAGGAAATAAGCCTCGCGGTTGCGCGTACTCTCCCGCAAACCCGCTTCATGGGCGGGTTTCAAGCCCTCCATATCCATCATTTTCGGTTGCTCATAATTGCCGCCGGATATCTCAACAAAATCGAGCCCAAGCGGATTGAGCATGCCAATAACGGCCATCGAGTCCGCCTTCGTAAATCCGCCTTTTTGAAAATCGGTGGAGTTGAGTTTGATCGAGATACCGAAGCCCGGCCCCGCTTCTGCGCGACAAGCTTTGATCACATCCACCAGCAAACGCGCGCGGTTTTCGAGCGATCCACCCCATTCATCATCGCGCTGATTGGTCAGAGGGGATAGAAACTGGCTCATCAAATAGCCGTGTGCGGCATGAATCTGCACCCCATCGAAACCCGCCGCGCGCGCAGCTTTTGCGGCGATCGCATATTTTTCAATCAAGCGCTGAATATCATCACCGGTCATCGCCCGCGGGGTCCCGAATTGACCGCCCGGTAGATCGACAGCGACCGCGCTCGGGGCGTCCGGTTGCGGATTGACCATTTTTTGCGTTTGCCGTCCGGCATGGCTCAATTGCATCACCACTTTGCCGCCGCCAGCCTTCGAGGCTTCGACCCAGCGCCCGAGCATGACAGCATGTTCATTCGACGGCGCGCCCTCAATGACCACATTGCCAGGCGCTTCCAAATTTCGTCGATCGACGAGGACATTGCCCGTGATTTGCAGTCCAATGCCCCCCTCACCCCAAGCCTTATACAGGCGAATATGGCGCTCTGTGACCTCGTTTTTCGGATTGGCCAAACGCTCCGTCATCGCCGCTTTTACCAGGCGATTGGGCAGTTCAATGCCCGATG
>JBCCXW010000091.1:0-13505 GCA_039191105.1 Pseudomonadota bacterium | reverse complement strand
TTTTCCCATCGCATCCATCCCAGAATGCTCTTCTCGGTCATGCGGGCATTGATGAGGGCTGCATTTATGCTGCGCCGCTCAAGCTCTAAAAGCAAATTTGGCCAAATTTCGCCTTCCGCAAATATCGCCAATTGCGGCTGCCAGTAATCCAAGAATGTGTTTACGGCGCGCAGCGTGTCCACGGGGGCCATGACCTGCCGGGCGCTCCGTTGCGTCAGCAGCGCATCATCAGAGATTGCCGTAGCAATGGTAGTCGCGGCGGTCATCGTTTGGCAGGTGAACAGAAACTCAGCGCGAACGGCGTTCGATAATCTCCGCGCCAGGGCAAGTTGCAGTTTCGACTCGCCGACGCTGGCTGCGTGGAACCAAATAACCGGCGCCGTCGGCGCTGGTTCAAAACTATAGCCGAACCGTTCTGGTATCCGCTCAGGCGCCTCTTTCCCAGCTTTCGCGCGGCGCCGAAAAAAAACACCGAGAAACGGCGTGATCAACCAGGTGACAATTCGATATAGGATCAGCCCGAACGGCATTGCGCCTCAATTCGTATCTGCAGGAAGCGCCGTCTTAGACCCTCATTTACCCACGAAGAGACTGGTCGACCCCACAAGGCTCGCGTGATCTTTGGAGCTTTCGGACTCATCTCCGCTCGAGTTCGCTGTGAAGCCCAACCACGCCAGAAGTACAGCGATAGTGAGGTTTCGAAACGCGATTAGAAAATTCATCATCTTAAACCTTTTACGATATGATCGCTTCAATAGGCCAGAATCGCTCTAACGAAAAGAGGCGGAGGCGCAATTTAACAGGGTCAAAAGACGCGTTTTGGGGGCTGAAAGCGGAGGCATGGCATGACAATCGATCTCGACCACCTTTTGTCGATGACGGGCGGCGATGTCGATCTCGCCGACGAAGTGCTCGATATCTTTCGAAATCAAGCCGATACGTGGGGGCGCATGCTCAGTCCAGACCTGCCACAAGCAGAGTGGGCGGACGCTGCCCATGCTTTGAAAGGCGCCGCTTTGAGTATTGGTGCAAGCGCTTTCGGCGAAGCCTGCGCGGTCGTTGAGCAGAAGGGAAGGGGAGACGCCTTGGTCTCACGGATCGAAGCGGCGACATTGCTATCAGCGCTCAAAGACGGCTTAAATCTAACAATCGAGGCCTGCGCGCGGGCGAGCTATGATTTATCCAAGCCCGGCTTGAGGCGATCAAACGCTTCAAACTCATAGGCGATGCAACGATCAATCAAAGTCCGCCAGACCGGTTCTGCAATCGCCGTGGACAAGCCTTGACGGTCGGCTTCGGCTTTCACCTTTTTGACCACGTCTTCGATCCGAGATCGGTCAAGCACTGTTTTGCGCTCCCCCTTGATCCGCGCCGCGGCCTCCATAAACGATTGGCGCTCTACCAAGAGCGTGACCAATAGCCGGTCGAGCCGATCGACTTCGTGGCGGACGTCAGACATGGTCTCGGCGGTCTCGGACGTATGATACCGCGTATCGCGATCCTTTAGAATGTCAGACATAAACGCTCGCCTCTTACTGCGTGTCATATGAGCGGCCTGAGCGACGATAGCGATGCGGTGCGACGACGCGGGCGCCAGCGCTTTGGAATAGTCTAATTTGATCTTTCACAACAGACCAAAATCAGTTGGCGAGTGCATGCTTATCGCTCGATAAAAGTCGGCGCACGCGCCTGAACGCGCAGATCGCGCATGGCCTCAACTTCGGTCATCAGCGCTTGGATCTCTGGATCGTTCACCAAGGCTGCAAGGCGTCCGATGGCCTGCAAGTCCTCCGCCGTTGCGCCGGTCGAGGCGCCAACAAATGGAAACCCGCTGATAGACTGTGGATAGGTCATGAGCCGAACATCCGCGTCTGGTTCGATTTCGGCCAGCTCGCGCGCTTTTGCAATGGCCGTGGTGAGACCGCCCAACTCGTCAACCAAGCCGACGTCATAGGCATCGGCGCCGCTGAACACGCGTCCGCGCGCCACGGCGTCGATTTGTTCGGCGGACAGCCCCCGTCCATCAGCGACCAGACCGGTGAACCGATCATACCCTTGGGCCAGGAAAGCTCGGAAGCGGGAGCGTTGTTCATCGGTGAGGGCTTCCGTGGTGGAGAATGCGCCGGCAAAAGGACCACCGACTTTAATGCTCTCCGCGTTTATGCCGATCCGCGCCAGTCCGTCCTGGACGGCAAACTTTCCGCCAAAGATGCCGATTGAGCCGGTAATCGTATTTCGATTGGCGACAATCCAATCGGCACCCGCTGCCACATAGTACCCGCCAGAGGCTGCGGCCGATGCCATTGAGACAATGACCGGTTTTTCCTCTTCCGTTTGCACGCGATCGACAGCGCGCCAGATTTGATCGGAGGCAGAAGGCGAGCCACCGCCAGAATCGATCCGAAACACGATCGCTTCGACATCGTCATCGCGGCCTGCCTCGAGAATGGCACTGGCAATTGTGTCGGAGGCAAAAGCGCTGCCCTCTTGGAAGAGGCTCCCGCCCGCACCGCCCGTGACAATTGTGCCCTGTCCGCCAACAATTGCGATCACAGGCGAGCCAAAATCACTGGTCGGCGCCACATACATATCGATCGAAAGATCAATCGCATCCTCGCCGCCACGCGCCAAGGCGGCCTCGAAGGCATCTTCTGGCCAACCCAGCTCGTCGGCGAGACCGCGCTCAACCATCTGCGCCGCGGTAATCGGGCTTGCCTCAAGACTTTCCCGCGCCTGACCCAGTGTGAGTCCACGATCGCTAGCGATATCGCTTAACGAGATCGTCCAAAAAGACTCGGCGAGTTGCGTGATATTGCTGCGGTGCGCGTCGGTATAAGTGTCTTCTTCGAACGTGTTTGCGGCGCTTTTGAACTCATAGAACGCCTCGAATTCCGGCGTAATCGACAGGTTCTCGAAGAGGTTCTTTAGGAAAATCGTTTCCAGGACGAGGCCACCCGCGACAACCGACGTCCCTGGCTGAACCCAGATCTCATCAGAGGGGGCCATGGCGCGATAGGCGCTTACCCCGCCGCTGAACATGCCTTGCGAATGGGTGATGATAAATTTGTCCGCCGCTTGGAAGGTCTGAAATACGTCTCGCAGCTCTTCGGCTTGCGACGAGCTCAAACCCATTTCGCTCGCTCTGACGAACAAGCCCTTGACCTGATCATCAGAGGTGGCCGCCTCAATCCGCAAAATAAGATCGGTAAAGCCCGTGCCGCCGCCGAAGAGAAGCGCTGGACCGGATGTCGCGGATTGATCGGCATAGCCATTGCGCAGATCGAGCGTCAAAACGATCGGGTCGCCATCTTCCTGCGAAACGCCCGGCCCGCCGGCAGACCGCATTGCATCATCGATCGCGAACTGGATCAGCGCAAATCCGGCGAAGACCAAGAGGACGAGCCCCAGGATAGAGCCGACGACCGCGCCGCCGAGAGAGGCGAAAAAAGTTTTCATCGGAGGAAACACTCCATTTTGGAATTTATCGGATAACGATATGGTTCTTAACATCGCGTTTGTCAAAACACAAAACTCGTCGGCAATTTTCGAGGATCGAGCCGAGCCTCAGGATATGCGAACCCTAGGGAAAAAAATGGGGCGTCAATTGGCTGCGGTGTTTTGGGTGTTGCAAGGCGAAATCGGATTGGTTATGTCCGCCGCTCAGTTGGGGTGTCGCCAAGTGGTAAGGCACCGGTTTTTGGTATCGGCATTCCCAGGTTCGAATCCTGGCACCCCAGCCACACTTTTCATCACTTTTTTTAGCGGACGTGCGCGCAAACCTGCAATTGCACTTTCCCTCAGAACTAAGATATGTAATATTATGTCAAATCTGCCTTGCAACTGCCTCAATTTTGAATGAGAGTTTGACAAGGTCCTGAGCTTTTTGCAGAGGTGACACAGTTAGCGATTATGACCTGCGGGTAATCCCGTTCGCTGCGTTGAATAGAAAGACGAAAAAGTCTCGAGGTCAGAATATGGGAGGAGGTGGGCCTGGCCCAATTTCCTTTTGCAAACTCGGTCGCAAGTGTGTGTCGCGGCCGCTCAGGATTTCAGCATGAGCTGGGACAAAATAGGGATTTCAGCGGCGTCCAAGACGACGCACCATTTGGAGAGTGAGAGGCAGACTTTATGAGGAAAGTTCTGACACCGGCTCGCGGAGCCATTCTAGCAGCCACGGTCGTCGGTTTCACCGCGCCATCTGTTGCACAAGGATTGGACCGCGCCATTGCGACCGGCGAACAGGCAACACGACGTGCGGAGCAAGTTCAGCAACAAATCAATCAGCTTGATGACGAACGTGCAGACATGGTTGGCGAATTCCGCACCATTTTGCAGCGTAAGACAGCTGCTGAGCTTTATGCCCGCCAGCAAGCTGCTGCGGTCGAAAGCCAAGAGCGTGAAATTGAATCGCTCACCGATCAGCTGAGCAGGGTCGATGAAATTACGTCTCAGACCGTACCGATGCTGGAAACGCTGATCGATGATCTGGAGCTTTTTATCAATGCTGATCTTCCGTTCCGCTTGGAAGAGCGCAAAGACCGGGTCGCGCGTTTGCGGGAATATTTGGTCGATCCAAACATCTCGGTCACCGAGCGCTACCGCCAAATCATGGATGCCTATACCGCTGAAATGGAAGTCGGGCGCAAGACCGACACTTGGAAAGAAACCATCACGGTCGACGATAGAGAAGTGACCGTTGATATGGTGCTCTTCGGTCGCGTCGCGCTCGTATACATGGATCCGACCGGGCGTTATGCGAAACGCTATGATCGCGAAACCTCATCCTGGGTCGATCTCGAAAATCGCTACAAAGCGGAAATCGAGAAAGCCATTCGCATCATCCAAGGGAAGCGTACCCAAGATGTGATGTATGTCCCAGCCACCAAGCTGGCCGTCCAGTAAATCCCAAGGAAGTTGAGGAAAGAACACATGAAACCGTTCACGACATCACTTAAAACCATTGGGATTGCCGTCGCGTTTGCCGGCACCTCGATGTTCGCCACCTTGCCGATGGCGGCGCAATCGCTCTCAGATATTCTCAACCGCGTGCAGCAAGACAGCGCGGAAATGGGTCAGGACGACGCCACACGTATTCGCGACTTTCAAACCCGGCTTGATGAACAAGAAAGCTTGATGCAGCAAGCGCAGGGGGAGCTCGCGACCGCGAATGCGCGGGGCAACGCGCTCAGTGCTCAGTTTGACGCCTACCAGGCTGAAATCGACACACTCGCCGCCGAGCTTGATGAGCAAGCAGGCGACTTTGCGCAATTGGTCGGTGAATTCCGCGCCGTGGTGGGCGAGGTTCAACCCTTGATGCGCGAAAGCTTAGCAAGCTTTGACTATCCGGGCCGGTTCGAAGCCCTGTCCGAAGTGGCGGAAGCGACGACGCTTCCAACGCGTGAAGAACTGGATCGACTGCCGAAAGCGATCTTGCAGGAAATGATCGCGCAATCAGAAGTGAAAACCTTTTCTGCGCCCGTCTCAATGGGGGGCTCTGATGAGTCCGTGCAAGACGTTGAGGTGACGCGCGTCGGCACTTTTATTGCGGCGACCAATAATGATGCCGGGTTCGTCACCATCGAGCGCGCGGGCAGCGGCGACTACTTCCTCGAAAAGCTGCAACGCCAGCCGGGTGGACGCTTCCGTGGTGCTTTTAACTCCGTCATCAACGCGGATGCTGGTGAGACACTGATCGTGCCCTTCGACCCGAACCGCGGAGAGTTGTTTAAGATTGAAGGCGATAAGCCTGGCCTGTTGGAACGCATTCAACAGGGCGCTGAGATTGGCTACATCGTCATCGGATTGTTGATCTTCGGCATGGCTGTGGGGATCTACAAAATCATCACCCTGTTTGCGATGGGCAATGCGATTCGAGCCACGGCAAAAACCAAGCAGGCTGGTGACGGCAATCCGCTCGCCCGTGTGTTTGAAGCCTATGAAACCAATAAAAACGCAGACCTTGAGACCCTCGAACTCAAATTGGATGAACAGATCCTTCGCGAGTCGCCAAAAATTGAGCGCTACAATGATATTATCAAAGTGCTGGCAGCGGTCGCCCCGCTTATGGGGCTGCTTGGAACTGTGATTGGTATGATCATTACCTTTACCGCGATCACCAATTTCGGTGCGGGCGATCCGAAGCTGATGGCTGGCGGTATTTCGGTCGCGCTGATGACCACTGTGTTGGGGCTCGTGGCGGCGATTCCGTTGCTGCTTACGCACGCCCTAGCGGCCGCTATGGCGCGTGGCAATCAGCAGATCTTGGACGAGCAAGCCGCTGGTCTGGTGGCTGAGCGAGCAGAGCGGGGTGGGGTGGCTTAGGTCGCCTCGTAATCAGGAGCGCATTCATGTTAGGCATGAGCGAACTTCAGGAGTTTTTGGCACGCGGTGGACCGGTGCTGCTTTGGATCATGGGCGCCACATTTATAATGTGGGCCCTGATCTTGGAGCGCTTGTTCTATTTCCGCGTGGCACATGCTGCTGTCGCCGAGGAAGCGCTATCAGAGTGGCAATCGCGCTCTGACCGTAAGTCCAAACTCGCGCATTGGGTCAAAGACAAATTGGTCTCTGAAGTCCGACAGAAAGCCCAAGCAAATGTATCCTTTGCGAAAGCGATGGTGGCGCTTGCGCCTCTGCTCGGCCTGCTTGGCACGGTCACGGGCATGGTCACCGTGTTCGACAATATGGCGATCACCGACGGTGCAGATGCAAAAGCGCTCTCGCGCGGCGTGTCGCAGGCCACGATCCCGACGATGGCGGGCATGGTGGCCTCCATTTCGGGCATTCCTTTCGCCAGCGGCATGGACAAAAAAGTCCGACGACTGGTCCAGGAAGTCGAAGATAAGATGGAGATTAGCTGATGCGAGGACGTGCGAGTCGGCAAAATGACGAAGCCGCCGTCGATCTAACGCCCATGCTTGATGTGGTGTTTATTCTGCTGATCTTCTTCATTGTGACGTCGACTTTTATCCAGGAAGAAGCGCTCGGAGCTGAGCCACCACCCCCGCAAACCAATGCGCCGAGCAACCCAGCGCCAGCGATTATTGTTTATATCGATGAATCCGACCAGATCCGGGTCAACCGGAAGCTTACGGATATCTCTGCGGTGCGCGGCGGGATGGAACGCGCACGGGCCGAGAACCCGGAAAGCGCCCTGATTATTCAAGCGCACCCGCAAGCGCGGACCGGCACGATTATCGAGGTGCGCGATATCGCTTATGACGCACAAATGGAGCGGGTGAACATCGTCCGTTCCGCAGGTTAGAGGAGGTCGACAATGGCTCGTAAAGTACGAGAAGCGGCAGGAAGCGCCGAAGATGATGTCAATCTCACTCCAATGCTCGATGTGGTTTTTATCCTGCTCATCTTTTTCATCGTCACGGCGCAATTTATTCGCGAGCCAGGCGTCGAGATCGACCGGATCGAGGTCAATAATAAAGAGCGGCAAAATCCGCTGGGCATTTTGATCGCGATCGATTCAAACAGCGAGATCTATATGAACAAGCAAGTCGTCCCGCTGTCTGAAGTGGGCTTTCGGATCCGCGAATTGCGAGAAGACAATCCCAAAGGGCGTCTCGTGGTTCAAGCCGATTCTGAAGCCCAGGCGGGGGTGCTTATTGACCTCATGGAGGTCGTCAATGAAGTCGACAATCTTGGGCGAGTCCCATTGTCGGTTGTGAACCAATAAAGGAGCTCGGTAGATGTTTGCTAATCCTTTGATCCGTGTCGCAGTTGGCATACCGGTTGCGATCGTTGTGACACTGATCCTGTTTCATTCGATGCGGTTATTGATCAGTGCCGATTTTGAGGAACCGGAAAATCTCCGCGAATACAATCTCGAAAGCATTACGCCTGAGGCTCAAGAGGAAGAGGTGACGCGTCGCGCCCGCAGCAAACCGCGCAAGCTCAACAATGCGGACAAGCCGCCACCGCCACCAAAACTGACGGCGAGCAAAAATGATATTGACCTGCCAACGCCGAACATTCAGGGCGCGCCGCCAAGCGAGCTGCCGCCAACGCGTTTGAACTCCCTCGCGATTGACCCTGTGGCGATCTCAGATCGCGATGCACAACCGATCCGTCCGCCAGTGCCGACCTATCCGTCGCGTGCTGCAGAGCGCGGCATCGAGGGGTCTTGCGATGTCCGGTTTGACGTCGACACGCGCGGCAAGCCGTACAATGTTGAAGCCGACTGCAGCGACCGTGTGTTTAAGCGCGAGGCAGAACGGGCCGTCAGCCGCGTCGAATTCGCGCCAAAAATCATTCGTGGCCAAGCCGCTGAACGGCGCAACGTGGTCTATCCGCTTGAGTTCAAGCTCGACAGCTAACGCGGGATCCAATCTCAAACCAAAAGAGGCGCTCCGATAGAGCGCCTCTTTTTGTATTTGACGATGTCATAATAGTACGATATGTAATATTATGACAATTATGAGCAGGTATCGATGAACCCTCAAGTACAACACGCCGCAAAACCTTATACGCAAAAATCGGCCTTGCGCACTTTAGGCATTGCACTGCCAGCCGGGCTGATAACGATTTGTTTGTTCATGAGGATGGAGCAGATGATCGCAGTCGATGATTTCAGCCCTCCGGCGCAGCGGGTATATGAACTAACGCCCTATCTGGAACCGCTGCTGCCTGAAACAGAACCGCGCATTGAACTCAAAATCGTCCGCGCAGATCCGATCGCTCCGCCACCAAGACCGCCCGCACTTATAAAGAGCCTAAATCACCCGGATCTTTCCGACTATGGATACTCTGGTGCGGCGCCTGCGGATTACGGGGCGGCCTCGCTTGAACAGATTAAGCCGGCAACAGTCGCCTCAATGATTGACCGGGTCCCGACGCCGCTGACACCACCGATGCCACGCTACCCAAATTCTGCTGAAACACGTGGGATAAGCGGCACGTGCGACGTTCATTTCAATTTGACCCCACGCGGGGACGCCTATGACGTCAGAGCAGACTGCACCGACCGTGTGTTTAAATCTGCCGCAGAAAAAGCGGTCAAACGGGTCAAATTTGCGCCCAAAATTCGTGATGGAGTTCCGATCACAGTGACCGGAGCCGTCTATCCTATTGAGTTTCGAATTGAACCATAGGAAGTTGTAGCGTGTTAGATGAACAAAATGCTTGAACGAATTCATTCAAACGCTTGAAATTGGGTGAAACTTCCGGTTCAAAGAATAGAGATCGTCTTGCTGGCGGAGAGGAGTGAAACAGAATGATGAAGCGTATAATGACAGGCGTCGCCGCGATCGCCGTTACCGCATCAATCGGTGTGAGCACCGCCGCGGCTCAAGGGTGCGAAGAAACACAATTCAGTTCGACGAACGCTGAGAATTATCTCAAGGCTGAAACCGAACTCATGGTCAATGAGAATCCGCAAGGCGCGTTAGAGGCCTTGAATGCGCTAAAGGCGAAAGAGCTCAATTGTTATGAAGAGGGCGCCGCCTTACAGCTGGGCGCGGCGATCAAAATCCAGACCGAAGACTATGTCGGCGCCATTGCCGACCTCGAAACCGCGATTGCGCGCGGGTTCATCTCCGGAGACAATGTTAAATCCACCTATTACAATATCGCACAGCTCTACCTGACCACAGACAATAAAGAGAAATCCCTCGAATATTATGACCGTTGGATGAGCCTTGGCGGTGTCCCGGATCGCGGGCAGAAATGGACTCTCGCGGTATTATACCAACAATTAGACCGCTTCCCGGAATCCCTGGTTTGGGCAGAGCAGGTGCTGGAGGAAGATGGGCCGGGCGCCGAACGCCAAGTCTATGATTTCCTGATCTTCCTGTATGACAAAACTGGCAACTTTGCGAAAAAAGCGGAACTGCTCGAATTGCTCCTCGCGCGCGACCCCACGGACCGTCAACTTTGGGACGCGATTGCCGGCGACTATTTCCGTGGTGGGCAAGAGCGCAAAGCGTTTGAAGTTCAAAAAGCCATGTATCTTGGCGGCATTCTTCAAACCGAAGATGAACTGATGCGCATCGTCAATTTCTATAATTCCTTTGATGTCCCCTATGCATCGGCAAAAGTCTTGGAAAAGGAAATGAATGCGGGGCGGATTTCAAAAACTTATCAGCGGCTGGAGCTGCTCGCCAACCTGTATCAGGTGGCCCGTGAATTCGACAAAGCCATCCCGGTCATCGAGGAGGCCGCCGAGCTTGCCCCGGACGGTAAAATGTTCGAACGCCTTGGCCGATCCTACAGCGAGTTGCAAGAGTGGGCCGAAGCCGAGGACGCGCTGATCAAAGCCATCAATAAGGGCGGGCTCCAAAATACCGGTTTGGCTTGGGTTCTTGTCGGGCAGTCCCGATATGAGCGCGATGACCGCTCTGGCGCACGTGAAGCGTTTCGCAATGCCAACAATCGCGGCGGTCGCGGTTGGATCGACTTTATGGCGGCAGAAGACAATACAGCGAAAGCGCTAGTGCTCTTCGAAGCCCAAAATGAAGTCAACGATTACCGCAAAGAGAAAGAGCGCTGCAAAGATCTCGAGGTGATCGGCAATGCGCCTGACTCTTGTCTGACGGTTGATGACCGGCTCGCGGAAGCACAGGACAAACTGGCTGAGCTGCGCGGCGGCGCCTAGCCGATACGTCAGTCCCAAAACAGCTTGGCCCCGGGCGCATCCGTCCGGGGCTTGTTGTTTGTCAAAAAGCGTGAAACCAAGGCCGTCATGGAAGACTTGAGCGCCAAAACGCCGATCAAGGCGGCGACGTTCGCGGCGGTTGGCGAAACTGACATCGCGCCGTCTGTCACATCCGTTCCGTTGGCCTGTAACCCTGTCTCGGGCGCGTTTGGATCAGAGACAAAGAAAGCCGCTATGAAATGACATCACCTTATGTCATGCGTCCTGCTGAGCTCTCCGACTTTGACGCGCTGCGCACAATGGCGGTCGAGTCGGGCGCCGGGTTTACGTCCCTGCCAGTCGACGAAGACATATTGCGCAAACGATTGCTCAAATCCGTCGATTCATTCGCCGGCAGGCTCGATCAGCCTGAATACGGCAAGTATCTGATGATGCTGGAAAATGTCGAGACCGGCGAAATCGGGGGATGCAGCGCGGTGAAAGCTGGGATCGGCATCCGCTCTCCTTTTTTCAATTATCGCATCATCACACTCGCGCAAGCCAGCCAAGAGGCCGATCGGCGGTTTGATATGGACGCGCTCATCCTGACCAATGAATTCGTCGGCTGCACCGAGGTTGGCACGCTCTTCTTAAGACCCGAACATCGCGGCGCTGGGGTCGGCCGCTTATTGGCGCAATCGCGCTATTTGCTGATCCAAGCGAAACCGGACTGGTTTGGTCAAAAGGTGATTGCTGAGCTCCGCGGTGTGGTCTCGCACGACGGGGAAACCCCTTTCTGGGAGTGTTTGGGGCGCCACTTTTTCAGGATGTCATTCCCCGAAGCCGATTACCTCTCGGCAACCACGGACAATCAGTTTATTCTCGATTTAATGCCCAAATATCCCGTTTATGTAGATCTTTTGCCGAATGAGGCGCGGGAAGTCATTGGCCGCGTGCACGTCGATGGCGTACCGGCCTTTAAACTGCTCGAATGGGAGGGCTTCCAGTTTGAACGTGTTGTCGACATCTTCGACGGCGGACCCATCATGCAAGTCAACCGAGACATGCTTCGAACGGCGCGCGAGAGCAAAGTGATGGAACTCGAAATTGGCGCCGCGACAGGTGCAACCGGGATTGCGGCGCGCACCGACCTTGATGACTATCGCGCGTGTTTGGTTGAAGGCGCCGTGATCGGCGAAACGCGGTTCATGACGGATCAAAGCACACTCGATCGACTCAAGCTCAAGCGCGGGGACAAAGCCCGTATCTGGCTCAGGACGTAATATGCAAAAGGGCGTGTTTATCCAGGGCAAATGGGGCGAGGGCGCCGGAGATTGGTTTGAAACCACCGATCCCGCAACCGGAGAGACCACTTGGTCCGGACAAGCCGGTAGCGCTGAGCAAGTCAACGCAGCCGTCAATACGGCGCGCGTCGCGCAAGCCGACTGGGCCAAGCGTCCTCAGGCGGAGCGCACATCCATCCTTGAACGCTATGCCGAGGAAATCACCAAGCGCCGTGATACCCTGACCGATGCGATCAGCCGCGATATGGGCAAAACCGATTGGGATGCCAAAGCCGAAGCCGGGGCCATGGCGGCCAAAGTCGCAATTTCCATAAAAGCTCAAACGGAGCGCGCGGGAACATCGCATTCAGAAGCCGCTTTCGGGTCGGTGCACCTGACGCACCGGCCCCACGGCGTTATGGCGGTGTTCGGCCCGTTTAACTTTCCAGGGCATCTGCCCAATGGGCATATCGTGCCAGCTCTATTGGCCGGCAATGCTTGCGTTTTTAAGCCGTCTGAACTCGCGCCATGCGTTGCACATATCATTGCCGAAGCCTTTCAGGAAGCCGGGTTGCCGGACGGATTGGTCAATATTGTTCATGGCGGACGAGAAACCGGCGCGGCCCTACTGGACAGCGAAATAAACGGCTTGCTGTTTACCGGGTCGGCGCAAACAGGCCTATTTTTTCACCGCCACTTTGCCGGCCGCCCCGAAGTGATTTTAGCGCTGGAAATGGGCGGCAATAATCCGCTCATAATTTGGGAGCCAGCCGATATTGATGCCGCAGCGGACATCGCCGCACAGTCGGCGTTTCTCACGACGGGCCAACGCTGCTCCTGCGCGCGGCGCGTGATTGTTCCTCAAGGCCGCTGGGGCGATCGTGTCGTCGATGCAATTGTCGATCGCGCAAAAGCGTTGAAAATTGGCGCGCATACGGACCATGATGCCTTTATGGGACCGCTTGTATCCGTGCACGCCGCGCAAAATGCCCTGGATTTTCAGATGATGCTATCAAAGAAGGGCGGCACCTCGCTACGGCGGTTGAAACGCATGGATCGAGGCGGCGCCTTCGTCACTGCTGGCGTCATTGATGTGACAGAGGCATCGGATATCCCGGACAAAGAACTCTTTGGACCGCTGATGCAGATCATTCGCGTCGATGGTTTTGACCAAGCTTTGCAGCGTGCAAATGACACCGTGTATGGTCTTTCCGGCGGATTGGTCAGCGACGATGATGTGCTTTGGAGCCGTGCCCAGGCGGAAATGAGAGCGGGTATCCTGAACCGCAACCGACCAACGGCCGGGGCCAGCGGGGCGATGCCGTTTGGCGGACCCGGGCATTCTGGGAACTTTCGACCCGGCGCCTATTATGCTGCAGACTATTGCGCTTGGCCGCAGGCCAGCCAAGTGGCAGATCAAGCCACGCGTTTGTCAGGCATTGGGTTTCCGAAATGATCCTCTTTGGCCACCGCCATAAGCCCATAGCGATGAACTCGCTCATCTCACCTGCGCAACCGGCAACACACCGCGCGCCAGTATGTCCGGTGTAATGTCGCCGATGTCGTCCACGGGAACAGAAGAAGTCAATTTTGATGGGTTGATTGGGCCGAGCCACAATTATGGCGGCATGTCGGACGGG
>JBCCXW010000090.1:0-13626 GCA_039191105.1 Pseudomonadota bacterium | reverse complement strand
TGCTGTCATATATTGGGTCGGGATACGTTCACCTGTCGCCGGTTCGAGGAATTCCGACATCGGTCCGACAAAAAAGAACATGACGAAGCACAATATCGCCGTGAAGCAAGGCGCTGCAACGGTGAGCATCGGCGCACCGCCAGGCCGTTTGTACGGCGCTGGATCGCCCGAGCCAGGCGGCGGCATGAGCGCCAGGATCGGGATCGGCAGCAGGTAGGCGATATTGAGCAGCGAAGAGACGATCAAGACATAGGGCACATAGTCGAGATCTGCGTCTGCTGCCCCTTGCATCAGTTCGTATTTTGGCCAGTCCCCTGCCAGCGGCGGGATCCCAATGATCGATAAGGCGGCGATAAAGAACGCGGTAAACACCAACGGCATGCGTTTTCCCAACCCGCGCATCTCAGAAATATTTTGCTTGCCGGTCGCCACATAGATGGCGCCGGCACACATGAACAAAGTGATTTTTCCGGTCGCGTGCGCCGCGATTTGCAGGGCGCCGCCCATGAACCCTGCCGGGTCTGCGAGCATCGCGCCGCAGGTCACATAGGCGAGCTGAGCGACCGTCGAATAGGCAAGCCGTGCTTTTAGATTGTCTTTGGTCATGGCGACTAAGGAGGCGACAATGATCGTGAAACACGCCACAGCGAGAATGAAGTCGCGCGACGCTGTGGCGTTCAAAATCTCCTCGCCAAAAATGTAAATCGCAACTTTGAGAATGGTGAAAACACCGGCTTTCACGACGGCCACAGCGTGCAGCAAAGCCGAGACAGGCGTTGGCGCAACCATCGCATTCGGCAACCAAAAATGGAACGGCATCAGAGCCGCTTTGCCGACCCCAAAGGCAAACAAAATCAGCAATGCGCTCGCCACCATCGGCGAAAGATCCTCAACCTGCTGCAACAATCCGCCCGGCACGAAGTCGAGGCTCCCAGCCAGCGCGCCGGTCCAAATCACCGCGACGAGCAAAAACCCAATCGAGGTCCCAAGCAGTGTCATCAAATAGATCCGCGCGCCGCGCTGCGCGTTGGCATCGCCCTTATGCGCAACCAGCGGATAGGTCGACAGGGTCAGAATTTCGTAGAACACGAAGAGGGTGAAGAGATTGGCCGAAAGCGCCACGCCCATCGCACCGAAAAGCGCGACCGCGAAACACATATAAAACCGGGTCTGGTTGCGTTCACGATTGCCGCGCATATAGCCGATAGAATAGAAGCTATTGACGATCCAAAGCCCGCTCGCGACGAGCGCAAACAAAGCGCCCAGGGGCTCGGCCTTGAAGGCAAACTCTAAGCCGGGGACGGCTTCACCCAATCGCAATTCCGGTCGCTCGCCTGTGGAGACGTGCGCCGCGATCACGATCGCGATGACAAACAGCGCCGTCGCGCCGAGCAGGGTCACCCCTTCCCGCAAATCCGGTATTCGGCCCGCCAGCCAAATCCCTGCGCAGATCAGCAAAGGGAGGATCAGCGCCGCAGCGATTGCGAACTCACCGCTCATGACCCGCCTCCAATGAAAAGTGATGCCGCCGCATCATCTGCAAGTCCGGCCACAAAGCCCCCCTGAACCCCGACCCATATATTCGCTATGGCCAGGATCCAGAGCGGCACGAGAATCAGCATTGGGGCTTCCTTATGCCGTTTGTTTGGATTGGCCGGCGCGCGGAAGAAAATCGCCTCAAGCATGCGCCCCATATAAACGACCGCGAGCAGACTTGAGAACATAACCGCCGCTACGGCCCACCACCAACCATTTTCAAACAGCGCGTTGACCAAAGCATATTTCGACTGAAAGCCTGCTGTCAGCGGCACCCCGATCAGCGAAACCGCTGCAATCGAAAACGCACTCATAGTCCAAGGCGAGGTCCGCCCGAGGCCGCGCAGGTCCGTCAACGACGTGCCCTGATAGGTCAACACGACCCCGGCCAACGCCATAAACAGCGCGCCTTTGATCAAAGCGTGGTTCATCAGATGAAACAGTCCTGCAGAGACGCCGGCAGCGGTCCCGATTGAAATCCCCAGCAGCATATACCCGACTTGCGCCACTGACGAATAAGCCAGCGTGCGCCGTACATCGGTTTGAAATACGGCCTGGAAGGAACAGGCAAACATGGCTGCGATCCCCATCGGCATGAGGATCCAAATCAGGGATGAGCCTTCAAACGCAAATTCCAGTCCGAACACCGAAAACAGGAATCGGACCATGGCATAAATCGCCACCTTCGTGGCCGTCGCCGCCAAGAACATCGTGACAAAGCTCGGGCTATAAGCATAGGCATTGGGCAGCCATTGATGCAGTGGAAACATCGCTGACTTGATGCCTAGCCCGACAATGATGAAGGCAAAGCCGGCCAGCACCGCTTTATTGTCTTGCAAGGGCTGCAAGCGGTAAGCGAGTTCTGCCATGTTTAGCGTGCCGGTCGCCGCATATAGAAAGCCCACGCCGACGACAAAAAACGAGGCGCCAATGGTGCCCATTAAGAGATAATTTGAAGCGGCCGGCAGAGCTCTGCGATCTCGGCGCGCGCCCAGCGCGACGAGGACATATGTCGCAATTGAGCTGATTTCCAAAAACACAAACAAGTTGAACGCATCGCCGGTCGAGGCGACACCCAACAATCCGGTAAAGCAGACCAAATAGGCGGCGAAAAACATTGCCCTTTTGGCTGCTCGCACCTCAGCGACAACGGTCGGCCAACTGAAGATCGCGGCGAGAAAGCCGATGGCGCTGACCAAAAGTAAGACCATTGAATTTAGGGCATCAATGCGGAATTCGATCCCGGCATCCGGCGTCCAACCGCCCATCGCATAAGACAGCACCGCCCCGCCCTCGAGCGAGCGCACTTGCGCCAGCAAAGTGACCGACATGAGCAAGGAAATACCGGTCGCAAATATGCTCAACAGCCAAGCCAAGCGCCCATTCGGCATAAAGGCCGCGATTGGCGCGAGCAGCATGGGGACTGCCACCGCCAAGGCAGGCGCATGCGCCGCGTAGGGCGCGGGCACGAGCGATGCGATGGTTTCGATCATCCGGCTCCGGCCCTCGCTTGGTCCGCGTCTTTTTCTGCTTCGGCAATCGCAACATCGAGATCCATGGCACGGATTTCATCAATCTCAACCGTGCCATAGGCTTCGCGAATGCGCACAATAATCGCCAATCCAACGGCCAGCGTGGCAACGCCGACCACAATTGCTGTCAGCATTAAAACATGCGGCAATGGATTTGAGTAAACATGCTCTAGTGAGTCAACGCTATAGGGACCGGCGGCATCATACGCACCATGTCCCTCGGCAGCTCCATGGCCGACAGTCTCACCGTGGTCGGAAGCGTGATCCGACTTACCATAATCCTTGCCGAAGAGAATGGGCGCGGTGCCGCCATCAATTCGGGACAACGAGACATAAAGAAGGATGATCGACGTCTGGAACAGGCCAAGACCGATCAGGCGCTTGATCAAATTGGTCGCCGCGAAACAGATATATAAGCCGATCATCATCAAGCCAATGATCGCCCAATAATTGCCGCGCTCGAGGATGAATTCTAGCATCGCTACCAGTCCTCGTCCCGGATCTCACTGACCCGTCCCGCAAAGCCATAATAGATGGTCAGCATCGACCCTGCGACCGCGAATAAAACACCAATCTCAATTGCGATAATCCCGAAATGCTGACCGAAATGACCGCCCGGTTCTTCTCGGAAGAGCGCGTCATATTCGAGAAAATTGCCGCCCATCGCCAAAGCCCAAAAGCCAACCCCGACATAGATGATGAATCCAAGTCCCGCGATGAACCGCGCGAACCCTGGGGTCACCGCGCGCATTGCCGGCGCAATCCCAAATATGAGCGAGTATAAAATCACGCTGACGGCCAAAATGACCCCTGCCTGAAACCCGCCTCCGGGACTGTATTCGCCGTGGAAATGGACGTAAAAGCCATACAAAGAAATAACCGGGATCAACGCTTTCGCGACGACGCGGAGGATGACGTGATGGTCGCGCTTCATTACACGTCTTCCTCCTCATCACTTCGGGTTGGAAGACGATCTTCCCGCCGCACCGACGCGCCAAGCGAACGCTCGCCAAATCCGAGCAGCAACGAAACGGCCAATCCCGCCGCGAAAACGACACCGACCTCGCCCAGAGTATCAAAGCCCCGATAGCTTGCGAGGACCGCTGTGACGACATTTGGAATTGCGATTTCGGGATAAGTCCGGGCCAAAAACTCGGTCCCGACGCCGGTATTCGCGGGCGAGTTTGGATCCCCGAAGCCAGGCAAATCGATCGTGGCGTAAATCAATACAGCGCCGGTTGCGATCACCACCAAGAGAGGCACGATCCGGCGCGCTCCGGTTTCCGGCTTAGCGGTGCGTGCGGTCAAGACCATTGCGCTCAGAAAAAGAGCCGTCGAAATGCCCGCCCCAACGGCCGCTTCGGTAAAGGCTACATCCACTGCATCTAGAGCGACAAACCAAGTCGCCGAGATGAGCGAATAAATCCCAGACAGCATAACAATCGCGAACAAACTGCGCAGCCGCGCAATGGCGATCGCAATGATGAACAGCAGGGTCAGCAAAGTGATGTTTAAAAGATCAATGGCCAGCGTGGCGCCTTCAAATCCCGTCATTCGGTGCCCCCCTTGGCCTCTCCGAAACGACCGATCATCGGCTGCAACCCAGCTGTATGAGCGGCATTTGCAATCGCATGCGACGATGTCGGCCCGGTTAAAAACAGGAACAACCAAACCACGACGAGCTTAAATACAACCGCCCAGGACGGCGCCAATAGGGCCATGCCGACGATGGCCAGAGTCGCGGCGGCGGTGTCGGTTATACTTGCTGCGTGCAGCCGCGTATAGAAGTCCGGAAATCGCAATACCCCGATCGTACCGATCAAGGCCAACACGGCGCCGACCAATAAAAGCGCCGACCCGAGCGCTGGGCGAACACTGTCCCAAAGCGTCAATACCAAGTCCATCATGCGTCGCCTTTCTCGCGCCGAGACAAGGACACCTGAAAGGAGCGATAGCGGAAGAATTTCAAGATCGCGATGGTCGAAACAAAATTGATCAATGCATAGAGAATTGAAATATCGAGGAAATCCGGACGCCCGGTAAGAAACCCAATCACCCCGAGCAACAGAATGATCTTCGTGCCCAGCGAGTTCACCGCGAGCACACGGTCATAAAGCGTTGGTCCGCTCAGGGCGCGGATCAGCATCAGCGCAATGGCGACGACGAGGGCGAGCGCGGCAGCTCCGATCATTCGCGCGCCTTGCCATCGCTCGCATCGCGCGAACGGCGGTCCATTTCGTCAAACGCACCTGGCCCGGCGCTATCTTCATACAGCGCATGCACAAGGATTTTATTGCCTTCCACTTCCACGCTCACCGTCCCCGGCGTCAGCGTAATCGAGTTCGCAAACACGGTCCGAGCAAGGTCACTCTCGCATGCAGTTTTGACTTTCACCAGCGCCGGGTTGATGTCGAGGGTCGCACGCAAACACGCTTTGATCACCACCCAATTCGCCTTGAAGATTTCCACCATCAGCCACCCCCAATAGACAACCAATTGCGGCAACCGTGCATAGGGTGAGCCTTCGCGATCAAGGATATCAAACCGATAGGCCAACACGCCAGATAGCAAGATTGAAATCGCGCCGAGCGTCGCAATGACAGGTTTTGTGAGTGTGTATTCGCCGGACAAACCGAGCCAAAGGCCCGTAAGAACAAGGATCAATCCAACGAAGTAGCCCACGCGCCCGGTCGCTCCAGTTTCTCTTTCGCCTAGTGCCGCAATTAGAACCGTGAGAGGGGTTTGGCCAGTCCAAACCGACCTTCAAGGTGCGAAAAAGTGGCTAGCTTCCAAAAACCAGGCTGGCCGTCCGACGCGCGGTTGAAAACTGGGACTCGTCATTTGCCTCGTCCTCGTCGAGGCCGGATTGGGCGACGCGCGATGGAGAATAGGTCGAGGACAGAGACCAATTCCAATACCGCAAGGTGGTCTGTGCTTTGGCCACACTTAGGAGATCATAAGTCTCCAAAAGGTGTTCATACATGAAATGGTGGGAGCCATCGATGTCCGTAATGGGCCGTTTGAGGGCCATCCAAAAACTTCGCAAAGACGGCTTTTTGAGCCCAGTCGCTTTACACAATACGGCCACCCCTTCGCCGCCAGAGTCGCTTAGAATTTTCGCGCTCGTGACCGGTTTAATGCCAGCCAGATATCCAATCTCTTGCGCCATTTCGGGGGTCATACCCAGTTCGGCAGCTTTATCCACCGCGTCTTCTAGGCTCGCAAATGGGCTGCGCTCCAATGCGGCGCGGTTGCGCTGCCGACGCTCGATCAATTGCAGGGTTTTACGGGCCACCGGGTCTGACCAGCCTTCACCTGCCGCGACCGCGAAGACATCGGCGCACATATCGATCATCTCAACCCGGTCCGCAGCATGACGCTGAAGAATGATGCGCCGCGTTTCACGATCGGACCACCAAAACATCGCCATCGCCTGCGCCGGTCGTAATTCAAGTCGGGTGATCAGTAACTCGACCAGGCCTTTTTCCTTGCGCGAGCGCGTGAGCAAAGTGTCCATCGCTAATTCGGAAAACTCCGCGCCAGGATTGGCGAGCAAATCCTTCACCACAGCAAGTTCGCCGCGCTGAGCCAGGCAATCACTCACGGCGACGGGAACGCGTTTGCGGCGCGCGATAAGTGTGCGATGCTCGGTCGAGACTTGATCAATGATCTCGATCAAATCAGAGCTGTCAAAGGCCTCGCTCAGCGATAAAAGCGGTTCGGCAATCTCAAAAGAACACTGAGCGAGATACCGCAGAACCCGCCTCGGCGCTTCGCTCATTTCGGCCAGTCGCATGGCACACAGTTTACGGTCTTCATCACTGGCATGAAACAGCATATCCAGCAGGATGTCGCCGCCCATAGAGCGATCCTGAGGCGCAACTTGTGAGCCTGGCAGCGCGATATAATCGATCAAGCGCCGCAATAACATCTTGCGAGCCTGGCCACCTTCTGATGGCAAGCTCTCAAACGGGATCGGGTCGGCCATTTATGGACTCCGCAAACGCTCGTTAAGAGATTGCCCGCAACTTGTTAACAATCTGATGAGATGAAGCGTTAAGCTTTGCGCGGGTGAACAACAAATAGCAGCACACTCGCAGTCAGCATGGCGATCGCGAGCGCGAACAATTGTCCGCCATCTGTGCCCGAATCCGACACCAGCGAGAGCGGGACTTCCCGCCCCAAAACGCCGGGCATTAAATGAAAGCTGACAGCCCCCGCCAAGATCAGAAATGACAGCACGGCGCCTGATCGTCGGGTAAATGGTAACAGCAATAATAGCGCCGCAAGCAACTCCGCGAGCGCTACGACCACGCGGCCTGTCGGCTCGAAAAGAGCGATTTGCGTGTTCGCGGCGAGGGTCGCAAACACGATGTTTTGTCCGGGCGGATCAAGCAATTTCACCGCGCCCGCCGGCGGATTCGGCAGCGGGTGAAGGGTGGCTTGCAAAAACATAAAAATCAAAAATAGAGCCAGCCCCCAACTCCCAATGTGTCGTATGGCTCTCATATCGGTCCCTCTCCTCAGGCCTGCCATAGAGGCTTAACACGCCGATTTCCCCGGTCCAAGACGTGCCTTGCCCAATCGCGCGTTTTCCTATTGCGTCCAGGTGAATCCCGGGACAGGTTGGGGACGCTGGCAGTAAAGGCAGAAAAACATACGATGAGCGAAGAGCCTCAGCCAGTCGATCAAATGGACGATCCGGACATTTTAGATGAAGCGCGCGCACCACTAAGCGGGATGGGATCGGCGATGAGCGCTGGGGCGTCTTTGCTTGAAACAGCGCAATCCATGATGGCACGCAAGGCCAGGCGCGGCGTAAAGATTGAACTGCCAGCCTATCTGTCCGTACAGGCGACTTGGTTCATCGCCTTTGGCCTTCAGATGGTACTGTTTCCGTACCTGATCACCAATAAGCTCGGCTTGGGCGGAACCGAGCTGGGCATGGCCAATTTGGCTTTGTCTGGCCCATCTGTGATTTTTTTATTGCTCGGCGGTGTTGTGGCCGAACGCGCCTCGGGCAAACCTCTCTTGATGATTTTGCACCTCTTCGCCGCGGTGCCTGCTTTTGCCCTGGCGTATGCTTTGGCGACAGACAATTTGAGCTATCCTTTGATGATCATATACGGGCTCGCGCTCGGCACGGTCGGCGCGTTTATGATGCCCGCGCGAGACTCGATCCTGAATGAAGTGGTTGAGCGCCGCGGCCGCGTCGGGTCTGGCGTCACGCTCCAGCAGGGCGTTGCTTTTGCGACGCTGGCGCAATTCGGCGCTCAAATTACCGGTCTGATCCTCGGCGGCTATGCCGATAAAATGACCAAAATGCCAGATTGGCTAGGCGGCTTTGGCGTCGGTCCGATTGACAGTTGGGTGCTGATGGCACTGCAAGGCGGCGTCGTGGCCGCTGGCGCATTGCTGGCCTTCATGTTGGCCAAAGGCCGCAAAGTGAATACCGGTCGCTCGGGCCTCGGGGCGGCCTTTGGCGATATTGCCGATGGGTTCAGAGTGGTCGCCGGCGATGCCAAGCTGTGGGCGATGACAGTGCTGATGTTTGGGGTTGGCATATTTGTCATCGGCGCGTTTTTGGTGGTCCTGCCAATCATCAATCGCGACGTCTATGGCCTCTCCGGCGATGGCATTCGGGACATGTTCGTGACCTTTTGGCTCGGCGCATTTGTGTCTTCGGTTGCGCTGTCTCTGATCAAAAACATCAAACGTCAGGGCCGCTTATTACTGATTGCGCAGCTTTTGGGATCGCTCGCCATTCTACCAATGATGACGCAGATCCCGCACGAAGCATTTCTCACAATTGTTTTCATCTGGGGCCTATCCGCAGGCGTGTCGATCGCGATGAGCCGGTCGATTGTGCAAGACGCGGCCCCCAAGGATCAATTGGCGCGCGTGCTTTCGATTTATCAGCTCGGGTTTATGGCTGGCGCGCCGTTCGGTGCCGCTCTGATGGGGTGGCTGGTCGACGCCTTTGGGCCCTATCGAATTGCGATTGTGCCCGCCGCAGGCATGACCGTTTTGATCTTATGGATGGCGATCCGCACCCCGATTTGGAACCTCGTGAATACGGCGTATCACCCAAAACCCTAATCGGCACGGACACGGCGCGCAGAGCACACAGTCGTAACGCTCTCAGCGGTGGCCCTAGGTAAGCCGAAATTCCCCATCGATCGGACGGATCTCAGTCGGTCCGATCCAATCGGCATGTGCGATGCGGATCGAGTGGATCACAGCGTCAATCTCTCGCCGCCAATGATCGAGGAATTGTGCCAAGCGCGGGAAACGCGGTGCCTCGTCCATAGTTTGCCAGACGAAGCTTTGCAGCAAGGATCGATAGTCAGGCCGATAATACAAGACCTCAGTGGTCAAAACGCCTTGCCCCTGAAGCTGCGCTGCGAAATCTCGATCGAAGGACATGTTATTTTCACTCCTTATTGAGTCGCTGAGCAACAGCTTGCTTAACGGAAGTGAACAGTTAATTAACAAGCGAATTCAACACACTAGCAGCTTTTCTGTTTGACTGCTGCTAATTTGCGCGGTGTGCGCGGGCGTCTGCTCGATTTTTTTTCACTTTTTTCATTAAGCGATCTGTTGACGATGCCGATTGGAAAACCTACCTGCGACGCATCGTTAGCAGATAGGAGGTGCGAGTGCTAAAAGCGCGCATCAGGCTAGCGAGACAAATAACTTAACTGACGAACAAGAGGGTAATACTCATGAAGTTCCGTCCACTTGGCGACCGCGTTTTGGTTCGCCGTGTTGAAGAAGCCACCAAAACTGCTGGCGGCATCATTATTCCAGATACCGCCACTGAAAAGCCACAAGAAGGCGAAGTCCTCGCGGTCGGCAATGGCGCAATTGGCGATGACAATGAGCGGGTCCCGCTCGACGTTAAGCCAGGCGATAAAATCCTGTTCGGCAAATGGGGTGGCACCGAGGTCAAAATCGACGGTGAAGACCTGCTGATCATGAAAGAAAGCGACGTTATGGGTGTGATCGAGGCTTAAACCCTCTCACGCTCTTTTTGTTTCAACTTCCAATTTGAAAGGTACCCAAAATGGCTGCCAAACATGTACAATTCGGCGCATCTGCGCGTGAGCGTATGCTCAAAGGCGTCGATACGCTGGCCGACGCTGTAAAAGTCACGCTCGGTCCAAAGGGCCGCAACGTTGTGATTGAAAAGTCTTTCGGCGCACCGCGCACGACGAAAGACGGCGTCACCGTCGCCAAAGAGATCGAACTTGAGGATAAGTTCGAGAATATGGGCGCACAAATGCTGCGCGAGGTTGCCTCTAAAGCGAATGATGTCGCCGGAGACGGCACCACAACTGCAACCGTGCTGGCTCAGTCAATTGTCCGCGAGGGCATGAAGCGGGTTGCTGCCGGCATGAACCCAATGGATCTGAAGCGCGGTATTGAGAAAGCCTCTGCAGAAGTCGTTAAAGACCTCGCGCACCACTCGCGCAAAGTGAAAGACAATTCTGAGATCGCTATGGTCGGCTCCATTTCAGCCAATGGCGACAGCGAAATTGGCGACATGATCGCGAAAGCGATGGAAAAAGTCGGCAATGAAGGCGTGATCACCGTCGAAGAAGCCAAGTCACTCGAAACCGAACTGGACGTGGTTGAGGGCATGCAGTTCGATCGCGGCTACCTCTCTCCTTATTTTGTCACCAATGCGGACAAAATGACGGCAGAGCTCGATGATCCGTTCATCTTGCTGCACGAGAAGAAGCTCTCTTCGCTTCAGCCTATGTTGCCGATCCTTGAGTCGGTTGTTCAGTCGCAGCGTCCGCTGCTGATCATTGCAGAAGACGTGGACGGTGAAGCCTTGGCCACTTTGGTGGTCAACAAGCTGCGCGGCGGTTTGAAAATCGCGGCGGTAAAAGCCCCCGGCTTCGGCGATCGCCGTAAAGCCATGCTTCAGGACATTGCGATCCTGACCGGCGGTCAGGTCATTTCAGAAGATCTCGGCATCAAGCTTGAAAACGTCGGCCTCGACATGCTCGGCACCGCGAAGCGCGTAAACATCACCAAAGACGACACAACCATCGTTGATGGCGCTGGCACAAAAGCCGACATCGAAGCGCGCGTCAGCCAAATCCGCAAGCAAATCGAAGACACCTCTTCTGATTACGACCGTGAGAAGCTGCAAGAGCGTCTGGCGAAACTTGCCGGCGGTGTTGCCGTGATCAAAGTTGGCGGCGCCACTGAGATCGAAGTGAAAGAGCGCAAAGACCGTGTCGATGACGCGCTGAACGCGACTCGCGCTGCGGTTGAGGAAGGCATTCTTGCCGGCGGCGGAACCGCTATTCTCGCTGCTGCCGACAATATCGACATCAAAGGCGAGAATGACGATGAGCAAGCGGGGATCGACATTGTCCGCCGCGCGCTTGAGTCCCCAGTCCGCCAGATTGCTGAAAATGCCGGTGTCGAAGGATCTGTTGTCGTCAACACGATTCGCAATGGGAAAGGCAAAGGCTTCGGCTTCAACGCACAAACCGAAGAATATGGCAACTTGATTGAAATGGGTGTGATCGACCCAGCGAAAGTTGTTCGTTCTGCACTGCAAAATGCGGCGTCTGTGGCAGGTCTCTTGATCACCACCGAAGCTGGGATTGCGGAAGCGCCAAAGCCAGACGCCCCAGCGATGCCAGCCGGTGGCGGTATGCCAGACATGGGTGGCATGGGCTTCTAAACCCGGCGCACAACAAATTGAGGAAAGGCGGTCCGCTTGGACCGCCTTTTTTTATGACGCCGAGACGTGCGCTGATTTTGGATAATAGGCGTCCATAAACCGCGCCACATAGGCCATCAAACCCGGATCGTCTTTGATAAACCGGCCAAGCGGCTTTTCGACTGGGGTGACAATCGCAGCACGCAACATGGGGACGGTGCTGAAATCCGCCGAACACGCTTTGTCTCCAAACAGATAAGGCTGATCGCCGAGGATCTCACGAAGCGCGATCAGATCGCGCCGTATACGCTCGAAGCGCTCGCTTGCGGTGTGGAGCCCAATTCCCTGTCCTCTCAGGTTGCGCATCGCTTGCCGGCGGGCCAGGCTCGAAATCACCCCGCGAACGGGTCCAGGGAGTTCATGGAAAAAGGTCGCTTTGATGTGCTGCCAATTGTCGTCCTCGCCCCACCGATCGGCGACAACCGCGAAATACAAGTGTTCCTCAACCATGCGGATGACCGCCCTTGCGGCCCCGCGCTCGCGATCCGTTAGACCGTCATCGAAATCGAAATCCGCGACCGTTTCAATAAATGCGCGGATCTCGTCGCTATCGGCGATCTCGATGCCATCAGCCTCAATGAAAGGCAGTTTGCCTTTTGGGGATTTGCGCGGATCATTGGTCTCGATGAGCTCGAAGGGGAGGCCTGCAGCCAGCAACATGCAATAAGACTTCATGCAAAACGGACTGGCAGTTGGCTCGTCAAACGCTTGCGGAAACAAAGTGAGTTTCATCATGGGAGGGGTCTTTCTTGCTATTGACGGAGGGCTATCACGATGTTCCTGTCAATTTTTGTCAGTAGAGATGCGTATGCTAAACCATGGCCAAAAGTGATCGCCTTTTGCAATTGATGCAGTGTCTCAGAACGCTGCCCGCACCGATCAAAGCCCAATCGCTGAGCCGTGAACTCGGTGTTTCTTTACGCACCATTTATCGCGACATCGAGGCGCTGCGCCGTTCTGGCGCGCTGATCGATGGCGAAGCGGGGTATGGCTATACGTTGCAAGAAGACCCGGCTTTGCCGCCAATGATGTTTAGCCGCGACGAGATGGAGGCTTTGGTGCTGGGCCTGCGCGAAGTTGTGCAAGTCGCAGATCCCGTCCTGGCAAACGCGGCCGAAAACGCTCTATCGAAACTCAAAGCTGCGCTCCCGCAGCGCATGCGCGCCGAGTTCGAACACGCCGTTCTTTATGCAAAACGCTTTTATTGTCGTCCTGAAATTGGCATCGATATATCGGCGTTACGGCATGCGACGCGAAGCGAGGTCGTGATCGAAATAGACTATACGGATGCTGCGGACATGCCGACAAGACGCTATGTTCAACCGCTCGCGATCGTCTTCTTCGACCGCTCACTGGTGCTGCTCGCATGGTGCGAATTGCGGCAGGATTATCGCTCTTTTCGGATTGACCGCATACAGGAACTGACGCTCACGGATCGCTCATTTCGACCCCGCAGAGTGTCGATGCTGCGGGAATATTTAGATCGGTTGGAAACGAGCGACCCCGATGCATAAGTGAGACCGCTGCGTGAGCGAAATCGTTCATCCGGCTTGGCCGCTTTGGTCCCTTGCTATTGGCCCTCGCGGTGCGTAACGAGGGGCTATGAGCAAAGTCTATGATAGCGCGGCGTCAGCGCTCGAGGGTGTTTTGTTTGATGGCATGGTGATCGCTGCGGGCGGGTTTGGTCTGTGCGGCATTCCGGAGCTCTCGATTGGCGCCATTCAAGCGGCGGGGACCAAGGATCTGACCGTCTATTCGAACAATGCCGGCGTCGATGATTTCGGGCTCGGCCTGCTGCTTCAAACCCAACAG
>JBCCXW010000089.1:0-13681 GCA_039191105.1 Pseudomonadota bacterium | reverse complement strand
GCGGCTGTGGCCGACCTCGCAACCAGTCTTTGCCAGATCAAAAACAGCGGGGATCCAAGCTCAAGCACCATGCCTGCGAATTGCGTTTCCAGTCCCGGACCGACCGACATATGTGACAGCAAGCGAGCGAGCCCGCCTAAGAAGATCACAGCACAGATAAAAGCGAGCACGAGGCCGTGTTTTTCGACCTTCGGAATCGTCCACCAAAGCAGCAAAGTCACCAGCAGATAAATCGCCGAGAGGTATCGCAGTTGATTGTCGATTGCTGCCGGATAACTGCCATCCGGCATGAAGAAGGCAGCGCCATTCACCACCCCCATCACCGAAAAGAAGAGCGGAATGAGCGACAGGATCCCCAGTCCAATTTGCAGGCCCAATTTCATATCTATACCTCCACAATGCCCGACGCGATTTCTTGCGTGCGCGCGAGCCAGGCCGCTTTCGTTTCGCCGCCATCCGTCGCGCAAACCAAATACCCGCCGCCCTGCTCGATCACACGAACGATGTCCGGCCACATCACTTCAGGGCCCTTTGCTTCATCCCATCGTTTTGACACAGATGGGTCCATATGTTTGACCCCACCAAAACGATCTGGGCGGGCTTTCGCGCCATCCCAAATCTTTGTGTTCAACAAGCCGGGGCACAGAATGGTCGTCTCAATCTTGGACGCAGCCAGCTCGCCCCTCAGCGCTTCGGCGACGGCGAATGTCGCATGCTTGGTCGTTGCGTAGAGTGGAAAGTCGCCATCAGGGGACCGCAAGGCGGCCGATGACGCGGTGATTCCGACATGTCGCGGCCCATCCCCCTCTTGTATTAGGGGGACAAAAGCCTGCGCCGTCCAAATCGCGCCGCGCACATTGACGTCGAACCCCCATTCGATTGCGTTCTGCTTGCCTGTGAGGATTGGCGAACCGACCCCGACACCGGCATTGATCCAGAGCATATTGAGGGCGCCTTCCGCTTTGAGGGTCTCGGCAGCTGCGAAACAAGCTGCCCGATCGGATACGTCAAAGGCGATCGCGCTGGCCCGTTCGCCGATATCGCCCGCCACCCGGTCGGCGGCCTCTTGCCGAATATCTTGAACAATGACGTATAGACCTTCCGCCGCTAAATGGCGCGCGAGCATTTCGCCAATGCCATCGCCGGCGCCCGTGACGAGCGCGCGTTTGTCAGCAAAATCAGGCAATGCCGCCATCGCTCCCTTCCAATGCATTCGCGCTTACGTGCCGGTTTTCTGTGCTTATGGATAGAGCCGCGAGCGCTGCCAAGACGTGCCGTCCCAAATCATTTTCAAGCGGTCGTGCATGCGAAACGCTTGGTCTTGCCAAAACTCGATTTCGGTTGGTTTTAGGCAATACCCGCCCCAATGGTCCGGACGCGGAATGTCATCATCATCACCATAGATGGCACTAATCTCCGCTACCCGCTGGTTGAAATCGTCGCGATCGTGCAGCGGCCGGGACTGATCAGAAGCAATCGCGGCGATCCGAGACTGCGGCGCACGCCGGCGAAAATAGTCATCCGACTGCGCGCTTGTGCTTTTAGAGATGGTGCCGCGGATGCGAACTTGCCGCCGCAGGCTCTTCCAGTGAAAACACAGCGCCGCTTTCGGATGATGGGCCAACTGCAAGCCCTTAGCGCTGTCATAATTGGTATAGAATTGAAAGCCGTCGTCCGGGCTTAGCCCGCGCAATAGGACAATCCTTACATCCGGCATGCCCTCGGCATCAACGGTTGCGAGCGACATCGCTGTAGAGTCATTGATCTCGTGTGCGTTGGCGTCCTTCAGCCAGCGCTCCAGCAGAGCAAACGGATCTTGCGCATCCGGGATCAGCGGGCGGTCGCCTTCAGCAGCATAATCTGCCGCACTTGGCGACTTGGGAATGGAGACAGGGACATCAGTCATTGGGAGATCAACTCAAATGGCGGCGATTAGGGGTTTGGCAGGTCTTGGTTTTGCATATAGGAGACCGCCAATATCGCAAACCGGATCGGCCCTTATGTCGCATAACACATTTGGACATTTATTTCGTGTGACAACTTGGGGTGAAAGCCATGGGCTGGCCCTTGGATGTGTCGTTGATGGTTGCCCGCCTGGCTTGCCGCTCGATGAGGCGTTTGTGCAGCACTATCTCGATCAAAGACGTCCAGGCACGAGCCGGTTTGTGACTCAGCGCCGCGAACCGGATCAGGTAAAAATACTCTCCGGCGTGTTCGCCGACGATCGCACGGACGGTCAGGTCACAACGGGCACACCGATCAGCCTGATGATCGAAAATGTCGATCAGCGCTCAAAAGACTATTCTGAAATCCGCGACCGCTACCGTCCCGGCCATGCGGATTATACCTATGACCAAAAATATGGCGTGCGCGATTATCGCGGCGGTGGACGCAGCTCGGCCCGCGAAACCGCCGCCCGTGTGGCCGCTGGGGCGGTCGCTCGCAAAGTTCTCGGCGACGAGATTGTGATCCGCGGCGCGGTGGTTCAAATCGGCCGCCACAAAATCGATCGCGACAAATGGGATTGGGACGTCACGCAGACGAATCCGTTCTGGTCCCCGGATGCTAAATTGGCGGCGCAATGGGAGTCGTATCTCGATGAGGTTCGGAAATCTGGATCGTCTGTTGGCGCGGTGGTCGAGGTGCAAGCATCGGGTGTGCCTGCGGGATGGGGCGCGCCGATCTATGGCAAGCTCGACAGCGAGCTGGCGATGGCGATGATGAGCATCAATGCCGCCAAGGGCGTCGAGATTGGCGCCGGGTTTGCTGCGGCGTCTTTCAGCGGCGAGCAAAATGCCGACGAAATGCGTATGGGCAATGATGGCGTTCGGTTCTTATCGAACAATAATGGCGGTGTGGCTGGCGGCCTATCCACCGGACAAGACTTGATTGTGCGGGTTGCGATTAAGCCCACCTCGTCGATCCTAACCGAAACAAAATCTGTGACTCGCGATGGCGAAGAGGTCGATGTGCGCACAAAGGGGCGACATGATCCATGCGTCGGCATCCGCGCCGTCCCGGTCGCCGAGGCAATGATGGCGTGTGTCCTCGCCGATGCAAAACTGCGACATCGCGGGCAGATTGGCAGCTAACGATCTGGTAATTCATATCTGATTCACCTTCGTGCGATCATCTCCCGCGCACGATAGAATCAGGAGCCGCAAACATGTCTCTCACCCCGTTTTTGAAACGCGCCGTTTTGATCGGCGCGGCCGCAATCGCGCTGCCAACAAACGCACAAGATGCAACCGAAAATGGCTGGAGCGGTGAAGGATCTTTCAGCGCGGCGGTCACCACCGGCAACACTGAGACCACCGATCTTGGGCTGGGTGTCGATGTCGTTCGCACGCAAGACGTCTGGAAAGTCGGCTTACTGGCCAACGCTGATTATGGCGAAACCGACGGCGCCGAGACCAAAAACCGAATTTTTCTTGGATCGAACTTAGATCGTCAAATCACAGATCGAATGTTCGGGTTTGGCCAGCTCTCATATGAAATCGATGAGTTTTCCGGGTTTGAATCGCGCATCTTTATCGGGGGCGGTTTGGGCTATGATATCCTTGCCGGCGACCAGACCACTTGGACGATCCGCGGCGGTCCTGGTTTTAAAATCGATGAGCTTGAGGCCGTTCTCGATGAAACCACGGATCCGGCGACAGTGGTAACCCCTTCGAGCACAGAAGAATCCCTTGGTGCGACAGCGCGCTCGAGATTCCTTCATCAATTCAATGACAACGTCAAATTCACCAATGATACCAATGTAATCTATGCGGATACTTCGACTCAAGTTGGAAATATCTCGGCTTTGACGGCAACGCTGATCGATCAATTATCGGCGCGCGTTTCGTTCGAAGTACGCCACGACACCAACCCAGTAGAAGGCTTCGAAGACACGGACACGATTAGCCGTGTCTCATTGGTCTATGGTTTCGGCAATTAACCTGTCGCTACAGGTCGAGCACCATTTGACAGTTGCAGCGCGTATAAGGCGTTGGCGTTAGCTCATCGCCGGTAAGTTCGCGGAACCCGGATTTTCGATATAGGGCGAGCGCGGCGCTGAGTTTGGTATTGGTCTCAAGCCAGATTTTGTGCGCGCCCATCGCGCGTGCTTTGGTAATAGCGGCTGACATCAGCGCACGACCGATGCCCCTGCCTTTAAGATCGTCGCGCGCGGACATTTTGACCAGCTCGAGCACGCCCTCGCCATGGCCCGGAACTAGACCCACGGTCCCGACCGCTTCGCCCTTCAGCTCGGCGATCAAAATCGCGCCGCCTTTGTCAATGATCTGCGATTGCGGACTATCTAATTGGGCGCGGTCTTCCTCTTCGACCGTGAAGAAGGCCTCGACCCAAGCGAGATTCAAATCTCGAAAAGCGGCGGCGTCGGCGGGCGTGAAGTCGCGGACGATCATGCAGTCACCTGTTTACCCAACAAAGGCCCGTTCGATGACGAAGTCCGCAGGCTCAGCATTCGATCCCTCTTTTAGGCCGTGATCTTCCATCAGCCCTTTCAGCTCTTTGGTCATCTCAATCGAGCCGCAAATCATGGCGCGATCTGTGGCCAGGTCCAAGCGCGGAACATTAAGGTCTTCAAACAGTTTGCCAGACCGGATCAGGTCCGTCACGCGGCCTTGACGCTCAAACGTTTCGCGCGTGCAGGTTTGATAGAGGCGGAGCTTTCCTTTTCCGATTTCACCAATGTCCGGGTCATCGAGAAACGCGTCGACGGTTTCACGCGAATAGGCGAGCTCAGCGACATCGCGGCAAGTATGGGTGATGATCACCTCTTCAAACTTCTCATATGTCTCAGGGTCTCGCAGAATGCTCGCAAAGGGCGCAAAACCGGTCCCGGTGGAGAAGCAATAGAGCCGCTTCCCAGGCACCAATGCGTCATGCACGAGGGTACCGACGGGCTTTTTGCCGAGCAGGACTTTATCACCGACCTGAATTTTCTGCAGCTGTGACGTGAGCGGACCGTCCGGCACTTTGATGGAGTAGAACTCTAAAGTGTCATCCCAGTTCGGGCTGGCGACAGAATAGGCGCGCAGAAGCGGTTTGCCATTGTCGCGCATCAGACCGATCATGATGAACTCGCCAGAGCGAAACCGAAAGCTTGCCGGCCGCGTGATTGTGAACTTAAACAATCGATCTGTGTAGTGATGCACAGACAGCACGGTCTCCTCCGTCGGGGCGTTCGGATTCACTTTCTTGGCGGGTGCTTCGGCCGAGGCGGTCATGCAGGTCTCCTAAGAACGGTTCTCAACAAGCGCACATGTAGCATCTGGCGCGGCAATGCAAGAGTTGGAATGAACGCATTAGGAGAGCTAATGGGACTGGGACGCCCTCAGAGGGAAGGATCTGCGGAAACCCAATTCACATCAGGATGTGTCGTCTCGGTCAACACGCCAAGTTCGAAGATATTTTCGTAACCATAGCCATAAAGATTGATGAAGGTTGGAACATTGAGCGCTAATGAAACGCGCTTTAGCGGAATTGGCTCCTCATCATCGCTGAAATTATTGTTGCAATAGATCAGAATCTGCGTGTCCTTTGAGGGGAGGATCGCGGCGAGTTTTTCATCCGTAAAGTCGGAAAAGGGTAAGTTCACCGCGCCATCTATGTGACCCGCTTCAAAGGCGTCGCGGCTGCGCGCATCCAGAATAATTGTTCCAGGCATTGCGGCCATTTCGTTGAACGCATCAAGGTCCAGAAGACGGGTCTCACGCAGCTCAAAAACATCGGCGCCAAGATCCATAAATCCCGCAAAATCAATTTCGGATGAGCCTTGCATCTCTTGCCCATTGGCGGCGAGGCCAATGCCTATAAAAGCGACGATGGCCAGAAGACCGCAGATTAAGCTGTTTCGCACGCCGTTTTGTCGTTGCGACATGGTTCTGCTCCACGCTTTGCCGTGAATATTGGCTACCGCGCCATTGTGGCAGGAATACGTGGCCAAATATGGCCATGGACTCAGCGCCCCAAGGCCTCTTTCCAGTGCGCACGGCACAGAGAAACATAGACCTCTTTGCCGACATTGACCTGCTCGCCTTCGGTCAGGAATTTGCCAGCCTCGTCTAAGCGTGCCGTCATCGTCGCTTTCTTTCCGCAATGGCAAATCGTTCGCGCCTCGCGCAGATCGTCTGCGATCGCCAACAGGGTTGCCGACCCTTCAAACAATTCGCCTTGGAAATCGGTGCGCAGACCATAGCAAAGCACCGGGATTTTTAGATCATCGCCGACTTTTGCCAGCTGCCAGACTTGGTCCTTGGTCAAAAACTGCGCTTCATCGATAAAAATAGCACTCAGCGCGGCCTCAGAATGGGCAGTTGCAATGGCTTCGAAGATATTCGTATCGCGGCGAAACGGATAGGCATCGGCTTGCAATCCGATGCGTGAGGTGATCTCAGCGCGATCTGCGGTTGGATCGTCGCCATAATGGCCAGACGTCCACAGCATCACGCGCATGCCGCGCTCGCGATAATTGTGTGCGGCCTGCAGAAGGATCGCAGATTTGCCCGCATTCATCGCGCTATAGGTGAAGTAAAGTTTCGACATGCCTTGGGTGTAGGCGATTCTCGCTTGCGTTTCAGCCGGTACCGTCGGTCTCTTCCAATGCCGCTCGGCTTTGTTCGAACTCAAACGCCACGTAACGCTTTCAGGCGGCCGAAACCCCCGTCTCCCAAACGCTTTTCGGCTGCATGGCCTCCATCGGTTCATCAAGAAACTCGACCAGCTCAGTCACGGTCTCTTCCGGTTTTGTGACCAAGAAGAGATGCCCGCCACCCTCGATGACGTAAAGGCGCGCATTGGGAAGGCCGAAATTCAGAATGTGGGCATTTGCCAATGGCACGATGGCATCCTCATCGCCGGCCATGATCAAGGTCGGCATGCGTAAAAAGCGGATGAACGGCAGAGATGACCAGCCCAAGAAGGCCAGCAGTTGATAGACATAGCCCATCGGTGCGGGCGGCTTCAGGTTATCAATATGTCGGCCAGCGCCTTCATCAGCGGCTTCCCCGTAAAGGCGCTGAAAATTCTCGCGCATAAAGCTCGGGTCGGTATAGCGCCGCGCGTCGGCCATCTTCGAGATGGCTCCAACCCGTCCGGGCACCATCGTCATCCCAGCGGTCGTGGCACAGAGCACCAGTTTGCCAACGGAATTGCGGTACTGGAAAGCGAATTGTTGGGCCATCGCGCCGCCCCATGAGACGCCCATCACATCGACTTCCCCCATACCGAACTGATCGCACAATTTGCGCGCCAGCCGCGCCATCATCCATGGGCGATAAGGAAACCGCGCAGGCGGACTTTCGCCCACGCCAGGCATGTCAAAAGTAATAATCTCTCGGTCACGGATCCACTCGCCCAGGCCAAATGCCAATTCCATATTGGCGCCGATTCCGTTGAAAAACAGCAATGGACGCTTGTTTGTGCGGCGCTGCGCTTTCCAATAGCCGACCCGCACCGTGTACGCACCAATCGTCTCCATCGTGATTTCTGGCAGGCGTGGTGACGCTTTGCCGGCCGTCTTTTTGGTGGCCATTCGGGCCTCCTTCTCCTGTCAGTGCCGCGCGAAGGTCTTATCGCCTTTAGTCGAACACGTATTTGCCCGGCGAATCATACAGCGCTTGAAACTGCTTTGATCCGCATTCCTTCGGCGCTGGCTTCATATCACCAGACCGCTCATGCAACCATTCTGCCCATCGCGTCCACCAAGAGCCAGAAACTTCCTCAGCTCCAGCAGCCCATTCATCAGCCGTCGGTTCAATACTCGCATTACGAAAGTACTTAGCCTTTGGATTGATGGGTGGGTTGAGTAGCGACTGGATATGTCCCGAATTGGAGAGAACAAACTCAACATTCTTTGAGCCAAGAAGACCCGTGGTTCGATATGCCGCTTTCCATGGCGTGATATGGTCCGTCACACCCGCGACGATGAATGCATCGACATCAACTTTGGTCAGGTCCGCAAGATGCCCCGCGATTTCAACCTGGCCAGGGTTATTGAAGGGCTTTTGCAAGCCGAAATCAAGATAATCCGAATGCAGTTTCGCTGGGAGATTCGTCGAATCATCGTTCCAGAACAAAACATTATAGGGCGGCGGATCTTCGCCCATCAGGTAATTGTTCACGACATAGTTCCACACCAGATCGTTTGGACGCATCCAGGCGAACATCCGCGCCAGGTCGTCACCTTTGAGAATGCCTTTGCGGCGCGAATAACGGCGCGCAATTTCAAGACTGCGTTCGGACACCATTTGCCCGAGTTCGCTATCGTCCTGTTCAGGGTCGAGCACGCAGACCTGGAAGGTCAGCGAACTGATACGGTCATCCCCGGCGGCAGCGAGCAGGCTGGCAAAGGTCGCTGTCGTGATCCCGCCTGAGCAGGCGCCAGACACATTGATTTTGTCAGCGCCGGTGATTTGTTTGATCACTTCCGTGCACTGAATCAAGCTATCAACATATTCCGACAAACCCCAGTCTTTGTGGTCTTTCGTTGGGTTGCGCCAAGAGATGATAAAGGTTTGGAAGCCCTCTTTGAGCAGAAATTGAACAATGCTGGTGATCGGATCCAAATCGCTGGCATAAAACTTATTGATCTGCGGCGGGATGCTTAGAAACGGATACTCGCGCACTTGTTCCGTCATTGGCGTGTATTGAATGAGTTCCATCATCTCATTCTTCCACACGACTTTGCCTGGCGTGATCGCGATATTCTCGCCGACCACAAACGGGGACTTGTCGACCCGGCTTGGCATTCCGCCATTCTGAGTCAAATCCTCATAAGCGTTTTGCAGCCCCTTGATCAGCGACAGGCCGCCACTGTCGATGGCGCGCTTTTTCGCCGCCGGGTTGGTCAAAAAGGCATTGGTTGGCGCCATCGCATCGGTGATCATATTCATGACAAAGGTGGCGCGCGCGTGTTCCATCTCGCCCAGTTTCAGATCGCCGACCCAGTCTTCGAGATGCTCCTGCATCGCCAGGTAGGTTTGCATACCGCGCTTATAGAAAGGATTATTCATCCAGGCGGGATCTTTGAATCGTTTGTCTTTGCGGTCGGGCGCGCGCTCCGACTTACCGAGGACAATGTCATAAGACTCTTTCGCCATCTTGCCCGCCAGCTTGGCGTTGGCCATCGGTGACAGGCTGGTTCGCCGCAACATCATTGCAACGGAGCCGATGAGCTCCTGTCGATTTAAGCCCCCTAAGAGCGGGTTTAGCGCATTGGTCGAATCTGCTGCTGTTTCACCGATATAGTCAGACGTCTTGCTCATCCATGCCTCCGATTTCCTCCTGGAACGAGCGCGCACTCGTTCGGCACAAGGCTTGCTCTTATGGTTAAGAGTCTAAATTTGCATAACCTTGGCCAATCAAATTCGTTTCATATTGACCTTTTACTGTCAAATACACTCTGGAAACAGGCCATTCAGCCCTCGCGCGAACCGGATCAGATGAAGACACGCGATCGTATTCTTGATGTCAGCTTAACGCTCTTCAATGCAGAAGGCGAAGCGGTTCAATCTGCCGTTGATATTGCCAATGCGCTCGATATGTCGCCTGGCAATTTGTATTACCATTTCAAAGGCAAAGAGCCGATCATCGAAGCCCTTTTCGAGCGCTTTGAAGAGGAAATGCAGATCATACTGGGTGGGTCGCACGGCGCCGTGACCTCAATCGAGGACAATTGGGTTTTCGTCTATATCATTCTCGAAGAAATTTATGATTTCCGGTTCTTCTATCGCAATGTCGGGGACATGATGGAACGCTATCCCGGCTTAGCCGGACGGTTTCGCAAAATCCTCGCCATGAAACGTCATGCGATTGAAAACGTCCTTGGTCAGCTCGAGAAACGTGGCATTGTCACCATCGACCGGCGTTTGCGCGCGCCGCTCATCCAGCAAATGCTCTCAACACTCACCTTTTGGCTCAGCCATGATCTGATCGAAGGCCACGCCCGGGGCGGGCCGAATTTGATCCATGACACGGTGTTGCAATTCATGCTCCTGGTCGTTCCGCATATGGGCGAAAACAGCATGGACGCATTGGATGGGATGCTAGAGCGTCACCGCGATTTGACCCAGACCGCGACCTAAGGCGTCTGCCTGCGTAACGCTTATTCCGGTAAATCGCTGACAGGGAGCCCGGTTTCCTTTCGCGTTGAGAAACGATCTTCAAACGCCACGATCAAACAGGCTAAAATAATCACCACCCCTCCTAGCCAGGTTTGCCAGCCGGGATATTCGGCAAAGAACACAGATCCGAACACACCGCTCCAGATGAGCGCGGAATACTCGAGTGGCGCAAGCCGTTGCGCTGGCGCTTTCGCATAAGCGAGTGTCATGAAATACCAGACCACAAAGCCGAGCGCGCCAAGCAAGACAAACAGCGGGAGGTCGCTCCAATTGGGCGCGCCGAACACGCCGAGCGTCACCGGCAATAAGGCCAAGGCGGGGACGAGATTGGTGAACATTGCGATCGTGGTCGCATCTTCATGCGTCGCTCTTATCCGCAACAGGACTAAGACCAAAGCATAAAGGAAAGCGGCGAGGAAACAGCTGGCCATGCCGAGCGGCCATTGCTCGCTATAGCCGCCCGATTCGGATCGCCCGCTCACCGCCAAAGCGGCTCCGGCGAACCCGACCAGGGTTGCGACCAAAGCCGTCGCGCTAACTTTCTCATGCAGAAGGAGCCGCGCCACGAAAGGCACCATCAGCGCGGCAGTAAAGCCGATAATCGTCGCCACAGCGAGCGGCAAATGGATGAGCGCGTAAAAAAATGTAAACGCTGTGGCGAGTTGGATCAGGCCGCGAAGCGTGTGGAATCGCATCGCTGACCAGCTCGGTCTTGGCCGCTTTTGTACGCGAAAGACGGTCAGCGCGATCAAAGCGCCAAATGTGAATCGCCACGCCAAGAGATGATGTAGCCCGGCATCCGGCGCGACGCCTTTCACAATTGCATCGATGCCAGAGCCCATCGCAATTGCGAGGGCGGCTATGATCAAAGGAAGATATTCGTATCGCGCCGACATCGAGGCGCTTTACGGGGATCGACTATAAAATGCCAGAGGGGATGCGCTTAATTTTTTGGCTAAGCAAAGGGCCCTTAGGGCGTCAGCTTGGTCACATTCGACGCGGCCTGACCAATATTTGCTTTTGCGCCTTTATAATGCATCTCGAAGCGACCCGAGACTTCATCTGGCCAATCAAAATACCAACGCCCGATGATTTGGCGCCCGCCCTGAGCAAACGTGCCTTCATAGTAAGCTGGCTCATGATCAAACCCGCGATAGGTTTTCAGGAACACGATCTCGTCACACGTCACATGCCCGCGAACATCGCTTTCGAGCTGCGGGAAATTGCATGTTTCAAAGATGTTTTTCTCCAGGATCGACCCGGTCAACCGATCTCTGTTGACGGTCATCCAGACTGAGAAGGGCACGCCTTCATGATCAGCCGGTTCGAGCCAGTATTTGCCCGACCATACGCCGCTGAGTTTCGTCAGATCCATCTCTATCCCCTTCGATACACGGTATGATCAAATTGTGCCACAAAATCAAGCTAACTTTTTTCAATATTCTAGACTTGGGAATTACAGTAATCGTGCCATAAATCTATTTTTATCGGCTGATTAACTGTAAACCACAAATTTATCGCGCGCTTTTGTCAGCAATTAGAGGCTTGAGAATCGCTCTGTTTCCGCCGTTTTGATCCCTATCCGTCGCCATTTTCTAACGGCGCGAACGCCGCCGCGATTTAACCATTCCGCGCGATCTCAGCGTCTCTGTAATAAAGGCCCTTAAGGATGTTTCTCGGACCGTCCGCGTCATCATGACGGGCTAAACACCGGCCACTTCGCTCGCCGCGGCCTCCGCTTTGACCCATTTGATGAACGAGCGGACATCTTCTGTCAGGTGCCGCCCTTTCGGCCAGACCAGCCAATACCCATAGTCGACGCTGATCGATCCATCTGCAAATGGCGCGATCAAGCGCCCGGCAGCTATATCTGCCGAGGCGATCGCGCGCTTGGCGAGCACCACACCACGACCAGTGGCCGCTGCTTCAATCGCCAACGCCGATTGGTTAAACCGCGGCCCGCGCGTGCCATCGACATCGGCGCCGGCCCCACGGGCCTGAAGCCAACTGGTCCAGTCGGGGCAAGACGGGTCGACCTCAGCGCTAACATCGTGGATCAAGGTATGCTTGGCCAAATCCGCCGGCTTACGAATCGCATCCGCGCCTTCTAAGAGCTGCGGCGAGCAGACGGGCAGCACAGTCTCATCCAGCAATTTCTCGGCTTTCAGACCATCATAATCGCCGGCGCCGTATCGGATCGCAAAATCGGCATCGGCGGTGGTAAAATCCGTTAGGCCGCTATCGGCGCTGACCCAAGCCTCGATCCCGGGATTGGCACTGTGAAATCGGTCAAGGCGCGGCGCCAGCCATTTCGCGGCAAAGCTCGGCGCTGAACTGACCATGACCCGACCCTTCCGGGCGGGCGCCTGCATAATTCGACCCGCCTCGGCGATCAGATCGAAGGCTTCATGGACGAGTGGAAGCGCCGCTTGCGCCGCATCGGTCAGCAGCACGCTGCGTCCGGTGCGTTTGAACAGGGGCGTTGATGCATATTCCTCAAGCTGGCGGATGTGCTGAGAAATCGCGCCAGGCGTCACGTTTAACTCGTCGGCAGCCTTGGTGAAGGAAAGGCGTCGCGCTGCGGCCTCGAAGGCGCGCAGTGCGTTTAGCGGGGGAAGGCGATCAATCGTTTCAGTCATAGTCGACCCGTATAACCCGATTTCGAATGTAGTTTCTCTAAACAATGGAATAAGGCCCATACGGTTGCCGAAACGGCGCCGTCAACACATTTCTCGGGCAACGATTGATCAAACGGACTTTATAGCGCCATGCGTCTCTTCCCGACATTTTTCTATACGGACGATGCCCACGTCACCGTTTTCGGCGGCGGTGAAGAGGCCCGTCGCAAAGTGCGGTTATTGGCCAAATCGACGGCCAAAATCACCGTGATTGTTGGATCTGAGATCGAACCTGGTTTCGCCGAGGAGTTTGCCGGTCGCATCACCATCGCACCGCGCGACATGGCTGGCCAAGCCTTGGACCGGTCAAAGTTTGCGATTATCGCGTGCCGAACAAAAGAAAACTGCGAGCAGTCTATCCTCTGGGCCCGCGATTATGGTGTACCGATCAATGTCGTCGACCAACCAGACGCCTGTGACTTCATCATTCCGAGCATTCTTGAGCGCGGTGAGATTGTCGCCGCTGTCGGATCTGGTGGCGCGGCACCGGTCTTAGCGAAACGGGTCCGCACCAGCCTCGAAGCGCTGATGCCGCAAAATCTCGGTCCGTTGTCCGAGCTTGCGCGCGACTTCCGCCCGCGCGTGTATGAGGTTTTGCACGATGGCACCAAACGCCGCCAATTCTGGGAAGCGGCCTTGAACGGTGCGCCAGCGGATCTCGCTCTGGAGGGGGCGTTCGACGCCGCCCGCGCCGCGATGGAGGTGCTGTTGCGAGACATTGTTTCCCCAGCGAACCCTCTCGGTCCAGTCCACATTGTTGGCGCCGGCCCAGGCGATCCTGAATTGCTGACCTTGAAAGCATTCCGACTGATCCAAAACGCAGACATCGTCTTCTATGACCGCTTGGTAAGCAATGAAATCATGGATCTC
>JBCCXW010000088.1:0-13740 GCA_039191105.1 Pseudomonadota bacterium | reverse complement strand
TGATTGGTTAAAACGATACGAGCTGATTCCGATACTGGCGCGCCCGGTTTTTCTTGAAAAGCGATAAAAAAGACCACATAATATAGGCAATCCGTACGCTTGTGTGCGGGCCTTTGAAAAGAGGAAAAAATGAACGACTTCAACACATCCATGTCGCATGGCCGGTCTATGGATATGAGTGTAAATGAGGGTTTGCGCTCATTTATGCTCGGCGTCTACAATAAACTGGCGCTGGGCATCGCTGTGTCCGGTATCATTGCGTATATTGCCGGCTCGGTCGCGCCGATCAGCGCCGCGATCTATGCTGCCCCGATGGTCTACATTGTTATGTTTGCGCCCGTGGCTTTGATCCTGGGATCAATGTTTATGATGCGCAATCCGAGTCCCACAGGAAGCGCCATTCTATATTGGGCCATTGTCGTCGCACTTGGCTTGTCCATGGGCGTCTACTTCCTAATGGCCAATCTTGGCATGGGCGGCATGACGCATTTCGTCATCACCAAAGCCTTCTTGGCGACCTCGGCGACCTTCGCGGGTCTGTCACTGTTCGGATATACTACGAAGCGTGACCTCGGACCGATCGGAACCTTTGCGATCATGGGCCTTTGGGCCGCATTCGTCATTGGTATGCTGTTCGTTATTGCCCCCATGATCTTCCCGAACGTTGCTTTCTTCGAAGTTGGCAGCTCGATGCAATTGGTGATCTCGGGCGCATTTGCTCTGTTCTCAGCGATCTTGGTCGCTTGGAACACACAGGCGCTGAAGGAGACCTATTTTGCGCTTGGTGGTGACCAGCGCGGAATGGCGGTTGCGACCAATATGGGCGCGCTGAACTTCTTCATCTATTTCGTCAATATCTTCCAATTCTTCTTGCAGATGTTGTCGAGCGACTAAGCGATAGTCATCAGATCATAGCGAAAGCCCTGGCCGCGTGGCCGGGGCTTTTTTCATTGACCTTATGTTGCCGACTCGTATCATAGAACATGTCAAGAACATTCGGGGAGGCAGATATGCAAAGTGCGGCGAGTCTTGAGACATGTCCGTCGAAAGCCGCAGACATCGCGCGCGGTGTTCTGCGCTTGCTCAGCGATTATGGCAGTGCCGGGATCACCGAAATGACCCTGGCCAATGGTCGGCGCGCGGATATTGCGGCGATTGATCGAGGCGGCGACATTTCCATCATTGAGATCAAATCCTCAGTGGCGGACTTTCGCAGCGATCAAAAATGGCCTGAATACCGGCCGTTTTGCGACCGGTTTTATTTTGCCGTGGCCGCGGAATTTCCGCATGATCTCATTCCAATGGAGGCCGGTCTTATCATTGCAGATGGCTTTGGCGGGGCCGTGTTACGCGAACCAGCGTATGAGAAATTGGCCGCTGCACGTCGCAAAGCTGTGACCCTCAAATTTGCTCGGCTGGCCGCGACACGCTTGTGTCAGCCGATTATTGCGTAATCGCGGCTCTGGACATTCCATGCTGCCAAATCTAGCTGCGTTGCCATGAGCCATTTATACCCCATCGGTAAAACGGCGCGCGATGCTTTGATCCACGCGCGCGGCGCGGCCCGCACGCGCTATGAAGCTGAGGATCTATCCGGCGACATCGCGATTGCCGCCCTGGAAACCGAATGGATCACCCCGTCCGCGAAAGAGCTCACGAAAATGCTCGAACAGGCCGAGGCCAATCCGGGTCAGGGTTTTGTCCAGAACTATGAAGATGCGTCCGGCAACACCGTACTCGCAATCACCTATTGGAAGCTTGCGAAGGCGGCGAAACAGCCGAAGCCAAAACCGAAACCGATCCCGGCGCCATCTGCGAATGATGATGATCACACTGATGATTTGTATTTCAAATCCGGACGTACCAAAAAGCCCCGTCGCAAGCGCTATATTGATCCTAATCAAATGGATCTTTTCGGCGCCCCGAAAGAAGATTAGGCGGGTTTAAAGGTCAGCGCGACGCCATTATTGCAATAGCGCAAGCCGGTTGGGGCCGGACCGTCATTAAACACATGTCCATGATGCCCCCCGCAGCGCGCGCAGTGATACTCAGTGCGAGTCATCCACAATTTATTGTCTTCTTTGAACCCCAACGTGCCGGGAATATAATCCCAAAAACTCGGCCAGCCTGTGCCACTGTCATATTTCGTATCGCTGTCAAAAATCGCCAGATCACAGCCGGCGCAGTGGAAAACACCGTCGCGCTTTTCATCATTTAGCGGTGACGTGAAGGCCCGTTCCGTTGCCTCCAAACGCAGCACGCGGAACGCCAAAGGATCGAGGCGGGCTCGCCACTCGTCTTCCGTCAAATTGCGCCATTCGCTATCGGCGAATGTCTCGCTGACATTGTCGGCATGGGCGCGCCCAGCGTCGCCGGGACCTGAACATGCGGCCATCAAAGCGGATGGGGCAGCTGCAAGAAAGGTGCGCCGCCGCAGCGGCTTGATCAAAGGTCTCATCATGCCGTCTAAATAGTCAGCCTTTGCCGGTCGTCCACTCACAAGCCCTTCAATTTCGCGTTAGAATTCAAGCCATCAGACCGGTTCAAAATGTCTCTCGCCTTGCGCGTCATTTGCGATTAGGGAGCGGGGTTTAATCGATCACGGAGACGAGGCCAGCAGATGAGTGAACCTGTAAACGACACGCTAAATGAGGCCGCCCGCCAGAAACTCAGGCTTACGGTTGAGCGGATCGAGCGCTTAGAAGAAGAGAAAAAGGAAGTCGCGGAGCAAATTAAAGATGTTTACAGCGAAGCCAAAGCGCTCGGTTATGACACCAAAGCGCTTCGGACCGTGGTGCGTCTGCGCAAACAGGACCGGCAAGAGCGCCAAGAACAAGAAGCCTTGCTCGAAGTCTATCTTGATGCGCTTGGTGAGCTCTAAGCGCGTTTCTTGCCGAAGGGGCCCGGATCACTTTAAGGAAGGTTATGCCGCGCGACGTTGATGATCGAAAGAAACGCAAAGCTTTGCGTAAGATCCGTAAGGCCGCTTTGTTGGCTGAACAAGGTCTGGGCCCACCTCTCTCAGATTGGGAAAAACAGTTTCTCGAGGAAGTCGAGGCGCGCATTGAGACGTATGGCTCGGCCTTTCGCGATTTGGACAAGGGGGCCTCTGACGAGGCTCTATCCGCCTTGCAGCAGGTAAAGTTGCGCGAGATCGACAAAAAGGCCCGTGGCAAAGGCCGGTCTGGCTTTCAGTCTAAGCGAGGCTTCAAGCGCAAATTGGTGCCACGCGAGCGGCAAATCGATGCCGACATAGAGGCGAATGAACCTGATCCGCCAAAGCCGTTTAAGGTGATTGACTCAGCCCCGGCAAAACCAACCCGTCGCGCCGCAGACCCAAAGCCGCGCCCGCAACTGCGAATCATCAAAGGTGGCGCCAATCCAGACTAAACCATATCGTATATTTTCACGTATAAAGAATAAAAACAGTCGGAAAGTCACACATGAAAACCGTGGTCATTACAGGCGCATCGACAGGGATCGGTCGCAGTGCAGCTGAATATCTTGCGGCGAGAGGCTGGCAGGTCTTTGCCGGCGTTCGCAAAGAAAAAGATGCCGCGGTATTGGCCGCGGCGGATGGACGGATCAAACCCATTCTGCTCGATGTGACGGATCCAGACCAAGTCAATGCCGCGGTCGATACCGTGCGGGCCGCCTTGGATGGGCACAAGCTTGCCGGTTTGGTCAATAATGCTGGGATTGCCAATATGGGGCCGCTGGCACTGCAGCCATTGGATCAGTTCAAATCGCATTTTGATGTCAATGTGTTCGGCCTGTTGCGCGCCAGCCAGGCTTTCGCCCCGCTTTTGGGGATGGACGAGAGTTTGGCCGGAAAGCCGGGACGAATTGTCAACATTACCAGCGTTGGCGGACGGCTCGCCTCACCCTTTCTCGGCGCTTATACCGCGACCAAACATGCCGTCGAAAGCATGACCGATAGCTTACGTCGAGAATTGGTGATTTTTGGCATCGACGCGATCGCGGTTGGCCCCGGCGCCGTGCGTACGCCGATTTGGGACAAAGCCGAAAACGTCAATAGCACCCATCCATATGCCAACTCGCCTTGGGCGAAGCCGATTGAAAAGTTCAGCGAAACCATGGTCGATGGCGGTCGCACGGGTCTGGACCCGGACCTGATCGCTGAGACCATCGAAACGGCCCTAACCGCGGCGCGCCCGAAAGCACGTTATGCGCCTGTGCCGAACAAGCTGACCAATTTCACTCTGCCCATGTTATTGCCAAAGCGCTTGGTCGATGCGTTCTTTTGGAAACGGTTCGGCATGCAGAAGCCAGAAACTTAAGCTTTGTGATACGGTAGCCCCGCCAAAAGGCTGACGGCCCGGTAGAGCTGTTCTGTCAGCATCACTTTGACCAATCGGTGCGGCCAGGTTTGCGGGCCGAGGGCAAGTGTTTCAGGGCAGGCAGCGCGGACCGCCTCACTATACCCTTCGGCCCCGCCGATCAGAAAACAAAGTTCTGTCGTGCCCCTATCGCGGAGGCGTTCAAGGCGTTTGGCAAAATCCAACGAGCGCTGCGCCGGTCCGTGTTCATCCAAACGGATCACAGGCGATTTGTCGGGCAGGGCCGCGAGCAAACGCTCGCCTTCTGCGACCACGCCGCCGCCGCTGGTGAGGCTGATTAGTTGCAGGGACCGAAAACCGATTTGCGGGCCACTTTTGTTAAATCGGGCGATATAGTCGTCGACCAGGTCTTTTTCAGCGCCCGATTTGAGCTTGCCGACGCTGATCAGCTTAATGTGCATACCGCGCTAAGCGTTATCGGCGCGATGGCTGCTTTCGCCGGCCCAGATTTTTTCGAGATTGTAGAACGCGCGCACTTCTGGGCGGAACAGATGCACAATCACATCGCCAAGATCGATCAGGACCCAGTCGGCATTCGGCAAACCTTCTAGCTTGGGCGCTGTTCCAGTTTGTTCTTTGACCTTTTGCGCGAGGTGGTCGGCAATCGAGCTGACATGACGGGCCGAACGACCCGAAGCGATGATCATAATGTCTGCAAGAGAGGATTTGTCCGTGAGATCAATTACGGTGAGGTCTTCGGCTTTGTCATCTTCCAGCGAAGTGATGATGATGTCTGAGAACGCGCGAATATCTTCAAGGGTCGTGGCGCGGGCCGAATTTGTCTCAGTTTTAACTGCGGGCAGGGCGAAGCTCCATGAGGTTGTTATAGAACCGAGTTTAACACGCGTCGGGGACGCAGCCTAGCCTTTATTCGCGGCCAGGCGCCTGTCTGCATCCCGCTGAGACGGCTAACAGACAAACCGCCCGTTCTGCTCGCAAATCGCCATGGTACGGGTGATCCAATCATTAATGGTGCGGAGGCGGACATACAGACTGCGCGCGCCATTTTGTTCAAAGTCTTGGGTCACTTGGCTTAAAATACCGATTACCAAAGGTCCGCTCTCATGCATGAGATAAAGCGGAGCGCCGCTATCGCCGACATTCGGCCCGCGTGCGCCAATGCGTTCGGCGACGAGAATGGATTCGCCCGCATGGACGATGGAGACACGGCTGCCCTGCAAATATCGTGTCCCGCCATTTTTGCCCCATGCCGCAATATAGGTCCGGCGCATATCGCGTGGCAGGAGGTCATGCGCATCGGTCTCCAGAACCGCGACTGGCACATCCGCGAATGCGCTAACATCGGACACAAAGAGCAGGCTGACATCATTCAAAAAAGCCCGCCGCGGCATTGCGTAAGCGCTGTGACAGACGGCGCCGCTGATCGGTACCGCTTGCGCGGTTTCGCTTTGGACATCGTTCTCCGGCGTGATTGCAATCATATCAATCAGCGGTTTGGGAGGCTGGATCGTAATGTCACGGACGCAATGTGCGGCGCTTAAGAACCAGTGCTCAGAGACCCGTACCGCCGCGCAGTGTTCGCGCTCAGCGCCATCGGGCTGCCGGATAATCTCAATTTTGATCAAGCCGGGATGGTCGGCGAGATCGGGCGCTTTCGCCAGGCGCCCGCGATCAAAGACCGTGGGTTCGGGGCGCCCGCGCTGAAGCCAAGGCGGCGCGACGTCTGGCTCCGACGCGGCGCGTTTGAAACAAGGCGATGCGCCAACGCCTGCCAATGCGCCGGCACTGTGCTGACCGTCGCCATCGGGTAAGGCAAGCGGGGTCGCTTCAACTGGGTCCAGCGCGGCGGGCCGCGACGGTGCGATGTGTTCGATCCAAGGGGCGAGATGGTGCTCAATCCAGCTTTTGCTAGGCTCTACACGGTCGGCATAAAGACCCCCAGCAAACCCCAAGACAAGAAGCAGAAGAAGAAGCAAAAAGGCGCGCATAGTGGTTTTTTATGCGCCCATGCCAGCCGGGTCTAGAGGGCAACAAATTGCCCGGCGGCGCGGTCTTTGCGGACGTCGTCGGCTGGGAAGCATTGCCCGCTCATGGCGATATAGATGCCCGGCGGTTGCAGGCGCGCCGCTGCGACCGCAAAGCCGACATTGAAAATCGCATCGGTCGAACGCAGCCGCGCGGGCTGCATCGCGCCGGTCAGCACGATGGTCTTACCGACAATATCGGTCAGCCGTTTGGCGGTGACTGTCATCGTGTCGGTCCCATGCGTGATCAAGATGTGGCAGCAAGGACATTTGGAGATTGCCGTATGGATGACCTCGCGATCCGCATCTGTCAGCTCGAGACTGTCTTTGCGCATCAGCGATGTCAGCGCGTAGTCGAGACCCACATTCGCTTCGCGCAGGATTGCATCGAGCGGCGATTCTCCGACCTGGAATTCAGACAGGGCATCAAAATAGACTTTGTCGATGGTGCCGCCTGTGGTGAAGATTTGGAGATCGGTCATCAGATCCTCTGAAGTCGCCGCTGACACGAGCTGAAATTTTACAGATCGGCGTAAAGGCTCCTTAAGGGGACGATCATTTAATCGCAAATATGTTGTTTGTCCGTTTTGTATTCCTTGCGGTCGCGATTTTAGTCCCCACGACACACCTGACTGAGCTCTCGGCTCAAACGGAACCGAATGTTGAGTCGAACTATCCGACCTCACGTGCTGGCGAGTTTGAAGCCTCTCGCCTGGTGGACGTTCTCCATTCACCCATGGGTTTGCTTCAGATCAAGGCGCCTGATGGCTGGCAACTGGCCATGCATCCGGTTTTTGAACAAAACCTTGCAGATGGAATGAAGGTCCAGACACATCTAGAAAGAGATTCCGTATCGGCCATATTGCGGGAGCCCGTCGCGGGCGTCCGATGCGATCTCTCTGTCAGTCTAGATCAGTCGCAGACGGACTATATCTCTGGTTTCGGCAGCGCCGGCGGGATTAGACTCTCGCCTGAAGCGTCGTATCGGGTCTTACTGCGAGGCATGCGCTACCATGTTGACATTCCGCTCACCGAGTACGGTGAGACGCGCCGGTTTAAGTTTCAGAACCATTCCGAGGGACCCTCACCCAACCTCAAGCGGTTTCGATGGGACTTCAAATCCGAGCAAGGAGAGACCTCGTACGGCTTTGGCGAATCAGACTTACGTGGCGCGGTAATGTCGATTCTGACCTGTTTTTGGCCGCGTGCCGAAGCTCGCGGAGATGAAGCGACCATACTTGCTGCGTTTCGCAATCGCGTTTCCGTGCGCGAAGACGAACCGCAATAGATCAGTCGCGCGCCCGCAAGGCTGTCGAAGAAACCGGATTGAGCGGCGCTGGCAAGTAGACCCAGGCGGGCGCTTTTTGTTGCGGCAAAATCCGTGCTGTGTGGTCTGGCAAACGATGGCCGTCCAACAGTTTGGCGAACGGACTGACTCGAGCTGCCAATTCAAAACCCGGGCGTGCGACGACCGCAATTGGCACCAGATCGGCGAGCCGGCGCCAGTCTTTCCAATAGTGAAACGTCATCAGACTGTCGGCGCCCATAATCCATACCAGCTGCGCACGCGGCAAGCGACGTTTGAGCAAGTGGATCAAGTCCACCGTGTAGCGCAGACCGGCTTGCTTTTCGATTTGGCTGATATGGAAAGCTCTATTGTGGGCCGTCAGTCGCGCCACAGCATCGAACCGCGTTTGGTAGTCGCCTGGCGCCTCTTTCAGCGGATTGCCAGGGGTTGGAAACCACCAGACTTGATTGAGCGCAAGGCGTTTTAATGCGGTTTCTGCGACATGCGCGTGTCCACGATGCGGCGGATCAAAACTGCCGCCAAACAGACCGATGCGGGCGCGGGTGCTGGCGGGCGGCAAATGCGCGGCGGGTCGAAACGGAGTCATCTTGCGGAGATCGACCGGTCACCCTTATGGGCGAGACTGACCGGTTCCGCGAACAATATATTTGAAAATCGTTAGCTGTTCAGCGCCAACTGGTCCGCGGGCATGGATCCGGCCGGTGGCAATCCCGATTTCAGCCCCCATACCGAACTCACCGCCATCAGCATACTGCGTCGACGCATTGTGCATAACGATCCCCGCATCAATGTCGGCTAAGAATTGCTCAGCGACGGTCTGGTCATCCGTTATGATGCACTCCGTATGGCTGGTGCCATAAGTCGTGATGTGATCAATCGCGCCCGCCACGCCGTCGACCACACGAACGGACAGAACGGGTGCCAGATACTCTGTCCGCCAGTCGTCTTCTGTCGCCAGCTGCATTTCAGGGACCAGCGCACGGGCATCGGCATCGCCAATCAAAGCGCAGCCTGCGTCTTTCAACGCCGCAGCGATCGCGGGCAGCAGAGTGTTTGCCACGGCGCGGTCGATGAGGAGTGTTTCAGTCGACCCACAAATACCGGTTCGGCGCATCTTGGCATTGACCACGATATCGATCGCCATTTGCGGATCTGCGGCAGCATCGACATAAGTATGGCAAAGCCCCTCTAGATGACCGATGACTGGTATACGCGCTTCGTCTTGGACGCGGGCGACCAAGCTGCGCCCACCGCGCGGGACGATCACATCAATATTGCCGTTCAGCCCCGTGAGCATGTGTCCGACTGCGGCGCGATCCGTGGTTTCAACCAATTGGACCGCGTCTTCCGGCAGACCTACTGTTGCCAATCCGGCGCGCAGGGCCTTCGCTATGGCGATCGAAGATTGCAGGCTTTCCGAGCCAGCGCGCAAAATGGCGGCATTGCCTGAGCGGAGACACAAAGCGGCTGCGTCTGCGGTGACATTGGGGCGGGCTTCATAGATGATCCCGATTACGCCGAGCGGCGTGCGCACTCGGGCAATATCTAGCCCAGATGGCATGGTCCAGCGGGCAATCTCGCTGCCGACTGGATCTGGCAGGGCGGCGACCTCGCGCAGCGCCTCAGCGATGCCGTTAACCCGCTCCGGGCTCAGCGCCAGACGGTCCATCATCGCATCGCTCAGACCTTTTTCGCGTCCGCCATCAAGGTCGATTTGATTGGCTGCGAGAATGTCTCCCTCCGCCGCGATCAGCGCCTCCGCCATTGCGAGGATCGCATGGCTGCGCCCGTCCACGCCCGCCTTTGCCAATGCGGCAGAGGCACCGCGCGCGCGGTGCCCCATATCCAGCATGGTGGCACGCAAATCTTCGGTCGGTGTGTGCAACGTATCGGCCATAGCGCGCTTCTTGCCGGATTTTTGAGCGGCGAGCAATGAGGGAATCTAATCTGACCCGACTAGCCGCGCCAAAAGCGCCGGGTCATCAGAACGAATACAGCGGTAAATTCGAGCCGCCCAAGCAACATCGCGATGGCGCAAATCCACTTGCCGCGATCGGTCAGATCCTCAAAGGTTCCGGCCGGCCCGATCTCTGGACCAAGGCCTGGACCCACGTTGGACACGCTGGTGGCGGCGCCGGAAATTGCCGTCAGCGGGTCCTCTCCGGTCAAACTGAGCAGGATCGCGGCGATGATAAAGGTCGCGAGATATAGGAAAACGAAGACCATGACCGATTGCAGCGTGTCATTGTCGATGACTTTTCCGCCATAGCGGATCGGCACGACGCGATTCGGGCTGACCATTTGCTGCGCATGCGCCAGCACGGCGCGAAAGGTGATTTCAAGGCGGAACATTTTGATCCCGCACGCCGCAGAGCCCGCGCATCCACCGAGGAAAATCGTGATCAAGAAAATCATCAAAATCGGTCCGCCCCAACCATCATATGGGACCGTGGCATAGCCGGTTCCCGTCATCACAGAGACGACATTGAACAAGGTTTCGATATAGCCATTGATTGGGCTGATAATGACATAATCCTGGTCTGCGATGACGCGCAGGAAAAAGACCAGCGTGGTGATGCTGAGGATGAGTCCCATGAACAGGCGAGGTTGAGGATCTGATAAAAGGGGTCTGACCTGCCCATGGATCATCGCCAGTGCTAAGAGGCTGAAAGGCAGCCCGGCAATGATCATGAAAACAATTGCGGCCGGGACGGCGGCGGTTTCGTAAAACGCTCCAAAAGAGGCATCATAAGTCGAGTATCCGCCGGCGGCGACGGTCGTCATGGCATGTGCGATCGCGTCGAACGCGGTCATCCCGCAGAGCATGTAAACAGCGGCGCAAGTGGCCGAAATGGCGAGATAGATCATCCCGATCTGTGCTGAGACTTCGCTGATTCGCGGGACAAATTTGCCGGAGACATCGGAGCTCTCGAGTTGGAACAGTTGCATACCGCCTACGCGCAGCATGGGCAGGATCGCAATCGCCGTGACAATAATCCCAATGCCGCCAAACCATTGCAGGATGGCCCGCCATAGCAAGATGCCGCGCGGCTGAAACTCTAGCCCGCTCATTACGGTCGATCCGGTCGTGGTCAGGCCGGAGACGCTTTCAAACATCGCGTCAGTAAAGCTCATGCCAATGCCCATAAAGGGAATTGCGGCCATGGCTGGCAGCACGACCCAGACCGACACCGTGAGCAGGAATGCTTCGCGTGCGCCGGTGCGCGCATTTCGGCCCCCTGACAGGATGATCAAGCCACCACCAAACAGTAGCAACATGGTCGCGCTCGCGGCAAAAACGGGCCACTCTGGACGTCCGTCGGCGACGTCGAGCAGCCAGCACGGCACCATCGCAGCGCCGAGCAGCGCGGTCATAATGCCAAGAGCAAGAATCACGACACGAAGTTGCATGGTCAATGAGGGGTTAAATCGCAAATGCTGAAAAGGCGTGTACTTTTCGACACGCTTACATTTCTTTTGCCGGCAAAATGGGCGCCGATGTGGAATTTTTCTTGGAAAAAGTGAATTTTTTTATGCCCGCGCCAGTTTGGTTAACCAACTGTAAACGCTGCACTTTGTAGGCTATCCAACAAGCTTAGGGCACTGTGTTCCGCTCTATTTTTGATTTGTTCTATAAAAGTTTCGATTGGGGGCTCTTGTGGACAACAAAGAATCACTCCGAGCCCCATTTGAATCCAAGCTGTCCCATGTTATCCCATATACTTACAGTCTGGGTCCAAGTCAGTCCGTTTGAGTCCAGGTGGGGCGCGTGATGGGAGAAGTGTGTGTTTGTCTCGAGCTTTGAGACATCGCTAGACAGTAAAGGTCGGGTCTCTGTGCCGGCATCCTTTCGGCATGCTCTGGAGGGCGGCACCCGCATCTTTCTGTACCCGGCGCTGGACGGCGCGCCCTGCCTGGAAGGCGGCGGGGACGCACTGATGCGACAAAACCAAATGACGCTGTCGCGCATGAGCCCAACCTCCACCGCCCGCAAAGTGTTTCTGAACCGCACCGTGTCAAAGGCTGTTGAGCTGAAATTGGATGATACCGGGCGGATTAAAATTCCGGAGAAGCACCTTAAAATCGCAGGCATCGCCAAGGATCTGAGCTTTGTCGGCGCGATGGACCGGTTCTTCGTTTGGAACCCCGAGCGCTACGCGGCGTTCGATGCTGAATTGGAATCCCAATTGGACAATGTCCAGACCGATTTCGAGGGCTCGTTCAATGCCGCGCTCGCCGCGGGCGGCATTCGCGGAATCGTCGGGGAGGACAGCTAATGAGCCACCGTCCCGTCATGCTCTCAGAGGTGATCGAGGCCTTGCAGCCGACGACGGGCGAAACCTATGTCGACGGCACTTTTGGAGGCGGCGGTTATGCCTTGCGCGTGCTCGCCGCCGCAGATTGCCAGGTGATTGCAATTGACCGTGATGAGGCCGCGATTGCGCGAGCGAAAGCGCTGCGCGCTGAAGCGCCGCGGCTGACCCCAATCCTGGGGCGGTTTGGCGATATGGATGCCCTGGTGAAAGCAGCTGGCATCCCTGAGGTTGACGGCGTCATGCTGGATATCGGCGTGTCCTCGTTTCAGATCGATGAGGGCGCGCGCGGCTTTTCTTTCCAACGTGATGGGCCGCTCGATATGCGGATGGGGCAAACCGGGCCAAGCGCTAAAGAGGCGGTGAACGCGCTCGCAGCGACGGATTTGACGGCAATTATTCGCCAGCTCGGTGAAGAGCGGCAAGCCAAACGAATCGCCAATACAATCGTCTCTGCCCGCGCGGACACGCCATTTGAAACCACACTGCAGCTCGCCAATTGTGTGGAACAAGCCGTAGGTGGCCGCCGTGGTCAGCGCACGCATCCCGCCACGCGGACCTTCCAGGCGATCCGGATGTTTGTGAATGATGAACTGGGCGAGCTGGCGCGCGGCCTCGTTGCGGCGGAGCGCTTGCTGCGTCAGGGCGGGCGGTTGGTCGTCGTGACCTTCCATTCGCTCGAGGATCGGCTGGTCAAACAGTTCATGCGCCGACGCGCCGGGCTTGAAAGCGGCGGATCTAGGTACTTGCCGGAAGTTGAAACAGGTCCCGCACCCAGTTTCCATCTCCGGCAGCGCAAAGCAATTGAGCCGAGTGCAACGGAAACAGCCGACAATCCGCGGGCCCGTTCGGCGCGCTTGCGGGTTGCGGTGCGCACCAATGCACCGGCTTGGCCGGCGCCAGCAGATCCCGGGCTCAACTTGCCGTCGCTTTCCACGCTGGAGGAAGCCGGATGAGCAAACGCGCATTTTTATTCGGTCTTGCCGTCGTTGGGTTGCTCATTTTCAGCCTCTACCGCGCCAAATACGGGGCACAAGAAACCATGGCGGAAATCGCGGTGGTTGAAGCGGACATCATTGCCGCCGAAGCCGCGCGCGCCGATTTGCTCGCTGAGTTTGCACATCGCTCCCGCCAGGAATGGATCGAAGAATTCGCTCGCAAAGAGCTCGGCATGGTGCCCGCCCGCGCCGAGCAATTTGTCCGCCCAGCCGATCTGGATGGCCGCATCGGTCCGCCGAGCGATCCGCCAAGCGATGAGGAGGGCACAGATGCGAATTGAGCCCGGTTCCGAAATCACAATGGGCGGCAGCGGCATGCGGACGCGTCTGGTCTCGATCAGTATGCTCCTGGTATTTGCCACCATCGCCATAAAAGGCCTGACCGTTGCGCTCGCGGGATCGTCCGGTGAGGCGATTAATGTGGCGACTAAAGATGCCCCGGTGCGCCGCGCCGATATTGTCGATCGTAATGGCGACCTGCTCGCGACGTCCGTGACCGCCTTTTCGGTTTTTGCGGATCCACGCGCGATTGGCGACCCAGCGCTCATCGCCAATGCGCTGACCGAAGTCCTCCCCGGTCTGGATATAGACTTGATCACAGAACGGCTGGCCAACCGAGAGCGGGCCTTTGCTTGGATCGAACGCGGGATCACGCCGCGCCAGCGCCAAGCGGTTTTCGATCTCGGTTTGGAAGGCATCCATTTTCGCGAAGAGTCGCGGCGCGCTTATCCGCGGCGCACGCTGGCGGGTCATATTCTCGGTTACGCAGGCGCG
>JBCCXW010000087.1:0-13769 GCA_039191105.1 Pseudomonadota bacterium | reverse complement strand
GTATGCAGGCAACTTCTTCATTTCATTCGGGTGCCAAATCAGTCAAAGTCTGGCGATGCGCGATTCTGCCGGTCTTGATCTATCTGGGAAAACGGTGCTGCAAGTCATCCCCGAACTCGCGGCAGGCGGGGCCGAGCGCACCACGGTCGAAATGGCCGAGGCGATTACCAATGCCGGTGGGCGCGCGCTTGTCGCCAGTCAAGGCGGGCGTTTGGAAGCGGCGCTGCAAAGCGCGGGCGGCGAACTGATCCAGATCAAAGCCGCCAGCAAAAATCCCCTGACGATCCGCAACAATGCGCGCCAGCTTGAGCGGCTTGTTCGCGACACAAAAATCGACCTCATACATGCCCGATCGCGCGCCCCTGGCTGGAGCGCTTTGATGGCCGCGCAACGCACCGAAACCCCGTTCGTGACCACCTATCATGGCGCTTACAGTGGCCGGACGGATCTCAAAAAGCGCTACAATTCGGTCATGGCGAAGGGCGATTTGGTGATCGCCAATTCCGAATGGACCGCGCAGCACGTCGTCGAAGTTCACGCAGTTGCGCGTGAGAAAATTGTCACCATCCCCCGCGGCGTTGATTTTGAAGCGTTTGCGCCTGCGGCAGTCACACCTGAGCGCCTGCACGCGGTTCTGTCCGCCTGGGACGTGGCGCCAGATGAGACACGCGTTAAGCTGATGCTCCCTGGGCGTCTCACCCGCTGGAAAGGACAAAGCTTAGCCATTGACGCCTTGGCAGCACTCGACGATCGAGAGCGCGCGCGCGTGCATCTTATTCTGGCCGGCGATGCCCAAGGCCGCGCGCGATATGTGACCGAACTCGAAGACAAAATCATCGACCATGGACTCGGCGGTATCGTTTCGATTGTCGGGCACACGATCGATATGCCGGCCGCTTACGCACTTGCCGATATCGTCCTCGCGCCTTCGACGCGCCCTGAAGCATTCGGCAGGGTGGCGGCGGAAGCCTCTGCGATGGCGAAGCCGGTGATTGTTGCAGATCATGGCGGGCAGCGCGAAACGGTGATTGAAGGAGAGACGGGCACGCGCGCCGAGCCGGGCTCGGTCGAGTCTTTGACCGCTTGTATTCGCACGCTCGTCAACTTGCGCCCAGAGGCGCGTCTGGCAATGGGTCAGGCGGGGCAAGCCTTTGTGCGCGAACACTACAGCAAAGAGCGGCTTCAGGCAGCGACTCTAAATGTCTACGCGCGCCTGCTTCACCTCATCTGATCAGTTGAAAAATTCGCCAATAACAGGCATAATACATCACCCAAGACTGGCAAACACAGGAGATTAGCCATAGCCCGCAGACCATACGGCCGCCCAGAGCGCGCCAAACCTACCGGCCCTCGCACCAATCGCGATATTCGTGCCACCCGCGTCCTTCTCATTGATGAGAGTGGGGAAAAGCAAGGCGAAATGCCGATTGAAGCCGCCCTAGACGCCGCCCGCGAAGCCGGATTGGACCTCGTTGAAGTCTCACCCAACCAAGAGGTCCCGGTCTGTAAGATCGTTGACTATGGCAAGATGCGCTACGAAGCGCAAAAAAAGAAAGCTGCGGCCAAGAAAAATCAGCGGACGCAGGAATTAAAAGAAATCAAATTCCGTCCGAACATCGACAATCACGATTACGAAGTGAAGGCCAAAAAGATCGCTGAATTCTTCGAAAAGGGCGATAAGGTCAAAATCACGCTCCGCTTTCGCGGCCGCGAAATGGCCCACCAGCACCTTGGCATGGAATTGCTTCAACGCGTTAAAGCCGAATTTGATGAGCAAATGAAAGTCGAACTCGAGCCCAAACTCGAAGGCCGACAGATGACCATGGTCATGTCGCCGCGTTAAGCCATTGATACCGCTCATCCCCGCGCAGGCGGGGATCTCCCAAAGCACTTCCCGACAAAGCTGAACCAGATCCCCGCCTGCGCGGGGATGAGCGGGTCATACATAGCTATTCCAAGCTGAAGACTAACGCTTGATTTCCCTCCCCTTTTGCGCTTAAACCCGCGCTTTCGCAGCGTCCGGGCCGAAAACGGCATGCCTGGTTGCTCTAAATGATGAACGTAAGAGCCCAAGCGCTCACGAGGAGATCGAAATGCCGAAGATGAAGACCAAGAAGGCCGCTGCAAAGCGGTTCAAGATCACGGCGACAGGGAAACTGAAGCATGGTGTCGCGGGGAAGCGCCACCGCCTGATCAGCCACAATGGGAAATATATTCGCCAAAACCGCGGCACGGAAGTCGTCGCCAAGGCGGACACCCAGCGTGTCATCAAAAAGTTTCTGCCAAACGGCCTTAAATAGACGTCGTGCCCGGCCAGACCGGGTAGATCTGAACCGAATTTGTAGCAAGGAGCCTGATCATGGCCCGTTCACGTAATAAAGTGCCTGCAAAGGCCCGTCACAAGAAAATCCTCAAGGCCGCCAAAGGCTATCGCGGCGCGCGCTCGAAGCAGTTCCGCACCGCAACGGCTGCTGTCTGGAAAGCCGGTCAATACGCTTATGTTGGCCGAAAGGTCAAAAAGCGCAGCTTCCGCAGCCTGTGGATCCAGCGCATCAATGCCGCGGTGCGCGAACATGATGACACCATGACCTATAGCCGATTTATCGGCGGTCTCGGCAAAGCCGGGATCGAAATGGACCGCAAAGTCATGTCTGACCTCGCGATCAAAGAACCAGCCGCGTTTGGCGCTCTGGTCGAAAAAGCAAAAGCCGCCCTGGCTTAGGGTCAGGCACCACCCTCCGCTCAACCCCTGCGCTGGCGCGGGGCTCCGAAACATAAAGAGCGGGATCTGTTGAACCAGATCCCCGCTTTCGCGGGGACGAGCGGAGTGACTTTATGTCCGACATTCAAACCATCGAAGCCGAGGCTCTGGACGCGATAGATGGCGCGAGCGACTTACAGACCTTAGACGCCATCCGTGTGGCAGAGCTCGGCAAACGCGGCCGGGTGTCCGGCCTGATGAAAACGCTGGGGCAAATGAGCCCGGAAGAGCGCCAAGATATGGGCCCAAAACTCAACGCCCTGAAAACCCGCGTGGCTGACGCCGTCGAGGCGCGCAAGGCTGTGCTTGAGGATTCGGCGCTGGAAGCTCAGCTTGCCACTGAAAAGCTTGATATGACCCTGCCGCCGAAGCCAGAGCATGTCGGTGCGCTTCATCCTGTTATGCAGGTGTTCGAAGAAATGGCGGCGATTTTTGGCGATATGGGGTTCGCGGTCGCCGAGGGTCCGGACATCGAAGATGACTGGCACAACTTCACAGCGCTGAATTTCCCGGCTGGCCACCCGGCCCGCGAAACGCACGATACATTCTTCATGGCAACGCCCGAGGGCGGCGAAGCGAAAGTCCTGCGCACGCATACATCCCCGGTGCAAATCCGCACGATGATGGCGCAGCAGCCGCCCATCCGGATCATCGCACCTGGCCGTGTCTATCGGAATGATTGGGATGCCACCCACACGCCGATGTTCCATCAAGTCGAAGGCCTGGTGATCGAAAAAGGCATCCATATGGGTCACCTCAAAGGGTGCCTGATCGATTTCGTCAAAGCGTTTTTTGAGGTCGATGAGGTTGAAGCCCGCTTCCGCCCACACTTCTTCCCATTCACCGAACCGAGTGCGGAAATGGATGTCAAATACACCAAAAAAGGCGACACGATTGAAATCGGCGCGGGAGATCAATGGATGGAAATCCTTGGCTCTGGCATGGTGCATCCAAATGTGTTGCGCAATTGCGGCATCAATCCGGATGAGTATCAAGGGTTCGCGTTCGGCATGGGCGTCGATCGCCTCGCTATGCTCAAATATGGCATGCCAGACCTGCGCCCCTATTTCGAAGCCGATGCCGCCTGGACGCGGCACTATGGCTTCCGTCCATGGCTGACCCCCAGCGTTAGTGGGGGCTTGAGCTAATGAAGTTCCCGCTCTCTTGGTTGAAAGACTATTTAGAAACCGACGCCTCGCTGGGTGAGCTGCTGGCCTATATGGGCAAAGCGGGCCTCGAAATCGAAGACGTGACCAATCCCGCTGAGGACTTGAAAGCCTTTACAGCGTGCAAAGTTAAAGCGGCAGCGCCTCACCCTGACGCGGACAAACTTAAGGTCTGCACGGTCGACACGGTGGATGGCGAAAAGCAAATCATTTGCGGCGCCCCCAATGCACGCGCCGGAATGACAGCGATTTATGCGCCGCTCGGCGCCTATATTCCAGGGCTCGATTTCAGCCTCGATAAGAAACCCCGCAAGATTCGCGGCGTTGAAAGCCAGGGCATGATGTGTTCAACCAAAGAACTGAATGCTGGCGAAGATCATGACGGTATTGCCGATCTAGACAGTAAGATCGCACTCGGCACGCCGGCAGCCGACGCACTCGGCCTGAATGATCCAGTGATTGACTTTGAGGTCACTCCAAACCGTCCAGACTGGCTGGGCGTGAAAGGGATCGCGCGCGATTTGGCGGCCGCCGGCGCGGGCGCTTTCATCGATGATCCGGTGCGCAAAGTCAGTGGCGCGTTCGCCTGTCCCATCGAGATCGCGCTAGACGATTCTGAAGCCTGTCCCATATTTGCGGGCGCTTTGATCCGAGGCGTGCAGGACGGTCCATCTCCGGACTGGCTGCAGGCGCGCCTGAACGCGGTCGGTATTACGCCAAAATCGCTGCTCGTAGATGTGACCAATTACATCTCGCTGGACCGCGCGCGCCCATTGCATGCGTATGACGCCGCAAAGCTCAAGGGCCCGATCCGGGCGCGCCTCGGGCAAGATGGCGAAGAGTGCGATGCACTCGATGGGAAGACGTATAATGTCACATCAGACATGTGCGTCATCGCCGATGATACCGGCGTGATCGGGCTTGGCGGCGTCATGGGCGGGCAGAGCACAGCTGTGTCTGAGACCACGACAGATGTATTTATTGAAAGCGCTTGGTTTGATCCACTGAGAACCGCACGCACCGGTCGCACGACAGGGATTATTTCCGACGCGCGCTATCGCTTCGAGCGCGGGGTTGATCCGATGTCATGCGTTGAGGGTGTGCATTTAGCGCTGCGCCTCATCACCGAATATGGCGGCGGGACAGCTTCGAAGATCTCGGTCACCGGTGAGGCGCCGCGCCAGAGCGAACCCGTAGAGTTTTTCAAGCGCGATGTGGCCCGCATTACGGGCTTAGACATCAAACCTGCGGCGATGAAAAAGACGATCAAAGCACTAGGGTTCACAATCGAAGACACCGGTGAGACATGGCTCCTGCAAGTCCCGAGTTGGCGGTTTGACATTGAGCAAAGCGCCGACCTGGTTGAAGAAATTGCACGGTTAGAGGGTTATGACTCGTTGCCGACGGCATCGCTTCCGCCTTTGCAAAGCGCCAAACATGTGCTGACAACGCCGGTTCAGGATCGGATCCGCACCGCCCGGCGCACGCTGGCATCACGGGGCTTTCTCGAAGCCGTCACTTGGAGCTTCATGCCAAAAGCCGATGCTGAACGTTTTGGCGGCGGCTCTGACGCACTGACGATCGCCAACCCTGTGGCGAGCGAGCTCAATCAAATGCGGCCGAGCATACTCGGCAATCTTGCCATCGCTGCCCAGCGCGGCGCGGATTATGGCGAACGCGATCTCAGGCTGTTTGAGGCCGGGCCAATCTATTTGGATGATAGCCCAAAAGGCCAACGTTCCGTGATTGCGGCTTTGGTCCGACCGTCAAAAACGCGGCATTGGCAATCGGTTTCATCCTATGATGTGTATGCCGCTAAAGCTGATTTAGAGGCGGTGCTGGACGCGCTGAACCAGCCGCCTGCGCGGTTCCAAATCGGTGAACCGCGTCAACCGCACTGGCATCCCGGGCAAGCGGCAAGCCTGAAACTGGGTCCAAAAGTGACGGTTGCGCATTTTGGGGCGCTGCATCCTCGGGTGTTGAAAGCCATGAGAGTGGAGGCGCCAATTTATGGATTTGAGCTCAATCTCAACGCGCTGCCGCATATGAAAGCGAGGGCGACGAAGACCAAGCCTGTCCTAGACAAAGCCGATTTGACCCCGATCCGGCGCGATTTCGCTTTCGTTGTGACAGATGATACAGCCGCCAGCGCGATTGTAAGAGCTGCGCAGAGCGCTGAGAAAACATTGGTTGAGGCCGTGACCGTATTTGACGTCTACCAGGGCCCAGGCATCGCGGCGGACCAAAAGTCAATTGCCATCGAAGTCGTGTTACAGCCTCGGGGTGAAACCCTGAAAGATCAGGACATTGAAGCTGTTTCGCAGAAAATCATTGCCGCCGTCGCCAAATCAACCGGAGGTGTGCTACGGGGGTAATCTGATCGCGGGGAAGACCAGGGATGGTTACGCAACACGTAGTTACCAGAATGGGCCTTCGCAATAAGCTCTATAGCGAGTTAGAACCGGATGCGCGCGAGCGCTCTGGTTTGTCGCTCATCAATAGCTTTATCATCGCATTGGTGCTGATCAGTTTTCTCGCCTTAGCGCTCGAAACAGAACCGACGCTCGGCCCTGCTTGGCGCACCGGTATCGACTATCTGAACATTGCCATCGTGACGATTTTCGCGATCGAGTATGTCGCACGGGTTTGGGTTGCCGGAGAAGATCCGAAATATCGCGGCGTGCGTGGACGCTTAAAATATATGGCCAGTGGGTACGCGATTGCCGACTTGGTAGCGTTTTTGCCGGAGCTGCTTTGGATCTTGTTGACCCCAGAGGGTTTCGGCGATGACGTCTTGATTATTTTGCGGGTTCTGCGGCTCGCACGTCTGGTCAAATTGGCCCGGTTTGTCCCGGCCTTTGATGTGCTGGGGGCCACGGTAGAACGCGCCGGGACGCAGCTATTGACCACGCTAGCGATGGCACTGGCGCTGGTCTATACCTCGGCTGTGGCGTTGTATTTCGTCGAAGGGGTCGGCGGAGAGCAGCAAGAGAGCTTTGCCTCTATTCCGCGTGCGCTTTGGTGGGCAATCGCGACATTGACGACGGTCGGCTATGGTGACGTCTATCCCGTGACGCCGCTCGGCCGCATCTTTGCCTCGGTGATCGCGCTTGCTGGCATTGGCGTTGTCGCGCTGCCAGCGGGTGTCTTCGCGAGCGCCTTTTCAGACGAGATAAGAGAGCGTGAAATTGCCAAACTCCGTGAACGGGTCGACGAGATTGAGATCGAACAGACCAGCAAAGACCCGGAGCCGCCGTCAACACCAGACGCTTAGGCACTTGAACAAAGCGCACCTTTTAGGAGGCTAAGCGTAAGCTCCGCACCCTGTCCTGAATGAGCTCAGGTTTTCCAATCCAATACCCTTGAATATGGTCCGCCCCTAAGACAGCAACACGGGCGGCAAACTTTTGCGTCTCAATCCCTTCAACGCAGGATTCAAGGCCAAGCTGCTTGGCCAACCGGATCGCGGCCAAGAGAATGCTCTTACTGTGCGCGCTTTGATCGGATTTGCGAACGAAGCTCTGATCAATCTTCAGTTTGTCGAGCGGCAGCGTATCGAGCATCGAGAGCGACGAATAACCGGTGCCAAAATCATCAAGGGCGATGGTCATACCGAAATCGCGCGCCTGCTGAAGGACCGCCACATTTCGCGCCACGTTCCGGAACGCAACCTCTTCCGTCACTTCAAGCGTGATCGCCGTCGGTGAGACCGAATGCCGGTCGAGAATGCTCATCAGCGTCTCGAGAAAATCACCGGCTAATAATTGCGCAGGTGACACATTGATTGCCAGGCGCTGCGCTGTCAAATCGAGATGCGCGAGGGCTTCCTCAAGCGTGACCCATAGCACTTCATTCAGAAGTCCTAGCTTTTCAGCGATCGGTATGAAATCCTTCGGGCTTGGATCTCGGTCAAACCCACTATCGGTCCAACGGGCGAGCAATTCGTGCGCGACCACTTTGCGGGTTTTCGCATCGGCAATGGGCTGCAGCGCCGCTTTGATTTGACCGTTTTGGATCGCGGTTTTCAATTCCATTTCGAGGGTGGACGTTGTCAGCGCAGCATTGTCGATCCGCGGGTTGAACCGAACCCAGCTCAATCCGCTCCCTTTGGCGCGCCGCATGGCGGTATCCGCGGACCGCAATAAGCCCGATAAGGTTTGTTTTAGGGTCTCACCTTCGGCATAGCCAATTGAGGCACCGATTGTGACCAGCCGCGCATCGCACTTAATATCAGCGGTGATTTTCTCATGCAGGTTTTGGATGATCTGGTCGATCACCTCGCGCTCCGTAGACTCATCAAATAGGACGGCGAACTCATCACCCCCAAGGCGCGCGCTCGCTTGCACATTGGGCACATCTTTGATCCGCTGCGCGATGACTCTTAAGACATGATCCCCAACCGCATGGCCATATTGGTCATTCAAAGGCTTGAAATGATCGAGATCGATAAACGCGATCCGAACCCGCTCACTGACCGGCCAAACCCGGCGCAATTCATCCAGAAAAGCACGGCGATTGCGCAGACCGGTTAGCCCATCCGTCGAAGCGAGGAGTTCAGTCTCGGCCATCGTCTCAAACAGCTTGCGGTCAGAGAGTTCCCGCGTGAACGAGACCACACCCAGAGCGCAAAATGAAAACCCAGAAAAAACGGCAATCATCAAACTGAAAATGTGCTCGTCACTCTGACCCCAATCCAAGGTCATCGATCCGACAAAAAATTCGGATGTGTAAATGTAAATGCAGGCAAATTGGATGGGCGCGAGAATGAAGGTGGCGCGATAGTTCAACAGGATCACGAGAAAAAGCGGGACAAACAGCGCCACCGGATAGTCAATTGGTGTCGCAACGCCTGTATGCGCTTCAAAAAAGGCAGATCCCCAATAAATTGCGAACATCGCCAAAAGGCTGACTTGCAAGACTTCGCGTACGTAAAATCGGCGATACGCGCAAATCGCCATCGCGCTGAGCAGCGCGCCATAGACGCAAACCTCGCCATACATGGCGAGCGTCGCGCGCCCGATATAGGTGTACATGCCGCACACAAACACGGTCACGAGCAGACCAAGCAGGCCCGTGCAGAGGGTGACCAGTCGGATGCGATCGGTCTGCCGCTTATCGGCGCCGCGGTGTTTTAAGAATCCCCGATCCATACCCGTCTCTATCAAGTATAGATAAAAAACTATTTTTGTTAGAAATCAGAAATATACGCGGCAAAGTAGTATTTTGTTAAACGCCCGTATCGCCGGGCCAAGGCGTTTGAACGGCCTTAACTGTAATCAGCGATGCGGCTCAATAACCGACCACGAAACTCGAAAAAGCTCGCGCCTCGGATTTTTACGGTCTCGCCCGCGCGAACGCCATTTGGAAGATCGACCGCCGCTTTGCCTTCAAACTCAATCTCAGCCGCCGCTTTGCCTTCTCCGACCACAATGCTGATCAGCCGCTGACGGCGATAAGAAAACGCATTGCCGGACAGGCGCGCGACTTCCCCCATTTGGTCACGCCCTTCTAGCCGCATCGATTGGCTGGCATTGGAAATATTCTCAAACACCACATCTTCGGTCACACAGTCGAGCATGCCTTCAATGTCTCGATCATTATAACTTTGGATGTATCGGTTGATAATATCTTCATGCATTGCCGCCACCTCTTCGCCATTAATCATGTCTAGTGCATCATTTTCAACAGGTCCGTCCAGTTGCACGGTCATAAAACCCGTGACATAGGGGCGGACTGAATTTTCGAAGGAGACGAGCAAATGGCTTTGCGCGTGGCAGTCGTTGGAGCAACCGGAAATGTCGGACGGGAACTGCTCAACATTATGGATGAACGCGCCTTCCCAGCAGACAAAGTTCATGCCGTCGCCTCGCGCCGTTCGGTCGGCCGAAAATGCTCCTATGGGGATCGGACATTGCTGTGCGAAGACTTGGACTCGTTTGATTTCAGTCAAGTCGATTTGGTCCTGATGTCGGCCGGAGGTAGCCTGTCCAAAACCTGGTCCCCTAAGATGGCGGCTGCCGGAGCGATTGTGATCGACAATTCGAGCGCTTGGCGCATGGACCCGGACGTGCCGCTTGTGGTGCCGGAGGTCAACGGCGAAGCGGTGCTCGGCTACGCACAGAAAAACATCATCGCGAACCCGAACTGTTCGACGGCCCAATTGGTTGTGGCCCTCAAACCGCTCCACCAAGCGGCCGGGGTCAAGCGTGTGATCGTCTCGACCTACCAATCCGCATCCGGCGCCGGCAAGGCGGGGATGGACGAGTTGTGGACGCAGACCAAAGGCATGTTTGTGAATGATGCGCCGACCCCGGACGTGTTCTCAAAGCAAATCGCCTTCAATGTGATTCCGCAAATCGACGTGCCGATGGAGGATGGCTCCTTCAAGGAGGAGTGGAAAATGCGGATGGAGACCAAAAAGATCATCGATGACAGTATCGAACTGGTCGCCACTTGTGTGCGCGTGCCGGTTTTTGTCGGGCATTCAGAGGCGGTGAATGTCGAGCTTGAGGACCCGCTCAGCGTCGACGAGGCGCGCGAACTGTTTCGCAATGCCGACGGGGTTCAACTGATTGATAATATCGAAGAGGATCAGTTCATCACGCCGGTCGATTGCGTCGGTGAATGGGCCAGCTATGTTAGCCGCGTGCGCAAAGACCCAACGGTCGAAAACGGTCTGATCTTTTGGAACGTCTCAGATAATTTGCGCAAAGGCGCGGCGCTGAATGCGATCCAAATCGGTGAAGAATTGATCAAGCGCGGCGTTTTGAGACCGGCTTTAGAGCCTGTTTAGGGCGGATGCCACGCCTGCTTTTCGTGTGCTTGGGCAATATTTGTCGCTCGCCCGCAGCAGAAGGCATTGCCCATGCCGTGGCCAAGCGGGATGGATTAGACTGGCAGATTGAGAGCGCTGGCACAGGGGCCTGGCATGTCGGTGCGCCGCCGGATGCGCGCATGGTCGCCAGCGCCGCCGCCCGCGGCCTGGATCTGAGTCAACAACGCGCCCGCCAAGCGCGGCTGGAGGACTTTCAGGACTTTGATCATATCTTCGCGATGGATCGAAACAATTTCGAAGACTTAAGCGCCATCCAGCCGGAACATGCCCGCGCCCGTCTGCATCTGTTTCTCGGCGATCAATCGGTTCCGGACCCTTATTATGGCGGCGAGGATGGCTTTGAGCAGGTCTTGGATATGATCCAAACCCGCATGGAAGCCTTGGCGCAAGAGATCGTCTGACCGGAATGTAAAAAGCCCCAATCGGCCCGCTTTTTCCCCTTGCACCCAGCGTGAGAATGCGGTTTATGGCGGCTCCGACGCGCATTCAAGGCGTCGGCTTACCCATCGGACGCGGGCGTAGCTCAGGGGTAGAGCACAACCTTGCCAAGGTTGGGGTCGTGAGTTCGAATCTCATCGCCCGCTCCAAAATTACCAATAAAATCAGATGATTCTGACTGGTCGCCTTCAACGGCGTTTTCGTTGGGAACACGAGAGGAACACGAGATTAGCGGCTTCTCCTCTGGTGAAACCAGCAAAGCAATCAATAGCCGATTGATCGCTTCAACCGATTTGGTGAGGTAAGAGGGGTCAAACGGCGCGTATATCTCAGTCGTGGACATGGCTTTGTGCTTGTGTCCGAGCTGCGCGGACACTTCCCAAGCGGGGACACCTTCGGCCCGCAAATATCGGGCGACCGAATGGCGGATAGAATACGGGTTCACCTTGTTATCAAACTTTAGATTATCCCGGTGATTGCGCCACGCCTTTTTAATGGACGCACACGGCTTGCCCCGGAACGTTACCTGATAGCCCGGCACGATATGCTGCAATAAAACAGGCGGCAGTTTCACGGTCGGGCGATACTTCTTGGTTTGTTTGCGACCGGGCGGATTGAGCATCACAAGCGCATGATCAAGATCGATGTTTTGTGAGTGCAGCTCAAGGACAGCTTCGGGACGTCCGGCTGTCCCGACCGCCCACAAAATAAATGATTTCAAATGTTCAGTTTCAGCACTGTGGTAAAGCAGCCTGAGCTCGTCCAAACTGAGCGCCCGGCCTTTGGGTTCGGACTCTTCGATTTGCTGCGATGGGATAAAAGGGGCGGACGATATCAGGCCCTTTTTCCAAGCCCGATTAATGGCGGCGCGACCTGTCGTCAAAATGCGGTTTATGTAGCTGGCGCTTTTACCTTCGCCCTCTAGGTGCTTCACGAAAGCAGCAATTTTTGCGGGATTCGTAGCCTCAGTCACGGTGTTGGCCGGATCGAAGTAATTTATCCAAACCGTTAGATTGAGGCGGGCCGTATCATGGCCCCGCAATTTGCTGGCGTGTTCCTCATAATATCGCCGAATAACTTCGGTCAGAAGAACGTCATCGGGATCTTCATCTTGTGGGGTATGCTCGCGCACATACCAATCGCTCAGTCGTTGCTTGGCATCTTCAAAGCTTGTCGCACCAAGCGCTGCGCGGCGTGTATACTTTCGTTCTCGGTCATACCAGGTGCGATACCATCCGGGCTTTCCGGGTCGCTGGGAGAGCCAGTATTCTCCGAGGCGGAATTCGGGTGCGTCTGATTTTGCCATTGCACGTTCCCTAATAAAAATTCGACAAGGAAAATGCCGAGATAAGAAATATTGCGCTGGCCTATGCGGATATATTCAATTCCGCCATCCAAGCGCAGGCGCTTTAGTGTTTGGGGATGTATCTTCAAAAAGCCTGCGGCCTGCGCTTCGTTATACTGCGCATAAAGCTCAAAACCATTCGCAGCCGCAACACCCGCCTTAAGACGATCTAGGTCTTCGGAAGTGGACGGTGCTGGGGACATGATTGGACAGTCGTGGACAGATTTCCGATACTGGGGTTGTTGATTAGATCGCATAGAAGCATAATACCCCCCATGTCTCAAACTACTGACTCCGCGTTACCCATCATTGAACGCCGCACTGGGCGCTCGAAAGATGAGTTTTCGCCGGAAAATCTCAGCTTTGAAGAGACATTGGACAGGTTTCTGTCCGTTCAAAACCATATCAACACCATGGAAAAGCTTCATAAAACGCCCGGACAAGTGCCGGATGGTGTTGGCTCATGGCAGGATGTCGGCAAAACAGCTCAACTCCTTCACGACTCTGCGGTGCACTATGCGGCCCGTTTGAGAGGCCCTGAGTTGGACAAAGCGATTGCGAAAGGGGAATTATCCCCAGATGTGCTAGAAGCCATCCAGAAGCAAAATACGGGCAAAATGGGTTCGGCGAGAAGTAAAGCGGAACGAGAAAGAGAATAGCTGTTCATACACTAAGCGTGTTTGAAGGTTGAGATGCTTGTCACTCGGTTACACCTTGACCTTCATTGTTACCCTCTGACATTTCGGCTAAACCCAGAGTGCCACCGACAACTTCAGCGGCATATTGCTTCAAATCAATTTTGTGGGTCTTGTTGCCAGTAAAAATAATAACCTTGCCAGAGACAAACTGCATCTCGCCAATGAAATTTTTGACGTCATCACCTGACCGTTTGTGATAATAAAAAGTCTGTTTGGCGGAACTTTTGTCAAAGGCACGGCTGTCTATACTTTTACGTAAAAAACGACTTTCTCCAAATAACCGACTCCATATGATCAAAACACCCAAGAAGCCTGACAAAAGCAGGCAGAAGTACAGACCAAAGTAAAGAAAATACAAAGGAACAAGCCCAAGAATTTGGTACTGCTGACCTGAGACCCTTAGGTCCCTCACTCATAATGAGAGTCTGGCCTTTCCATAGTCCATAGTTTGAGGCTTGGCGAGCGCGTCGGGAGCGGTGCTCCCATCAAGCTCGAGCGACCGGCGCGCTGCGGGCGTCAGCCCGCC
>JBCCXW010000086.1:0-13830 GCA_039191105.1 Pseudomonadota bacterium | reverse complement strand
GTCCCTGGCTTCACTCAGGTCGGCACTCTGACCGAATCACGCGGGCTCAAACTGAGGTTTCGGAACACACAGATTAACCCTCCAGCAACCCTTGGGTTCGAGCATCGCAGCGGAATCAAGGGCTCTGACTCGCGTTAAGCGGGATACCCCTTGCGAACGCGCGGTGGCTGTTGCAGTCATAGCGGCACAAACAGGAGAGTGGGGCTGGGAGTCCCGTACTTTGACAGGAAGGTAGGGCAAAAATGACCCTTTGGTTTTGGATAGCCCTGGTCGCAGCTGTGCTTGCGATTGGGTTTGGTTGGCTGCAGAGCCAATCGATTATGAAAGCGGATGCGGGCAATGACCGCATGAAAGAGATTGCAGGCGCGATCCAAGAAGGTGCGAATGCCTACTTGAAGCGGCAATACACAACCATTGCCTATGTTGGCATTGGTGTGGTGATCGTACTCGCGATTCTATTCCGCAATTGGGAAGTGCCGTTAGGGTTCATAATCGGTGCCGTTCTGTCAGGGGCGGCCGGCTTTATCGGTATGAAAGTGTCGGTTCAGGCGAATGTTCGCACCACGCATGCGGCCAGCACGTCCTTGCAGGATGGTCTTTCAATGGCGTTTAAATCAGGCGCCGTGACGGGCCTTCTCGTGGTCGGCTTGGCGCTGTTGGGCGTGGTCGCCTATTACGGACTGCTTGTCGGCGGCGTGGGCTACGAAGAAAATAGCCGCAAAGTCGTAGATGGCCTTGTTGCGCTTGGCTTCGGTGCGTCTTTAATTTCTATTTTTGCGCGTCTCGGCGGCGGCATCTTCACCAAAGGCGCTGATGTTGGCGGCGATATGGTCGGCAAGGTCGAAGCCGGCATCCCAGAAGACGATCCACGAAATGCGGCGACGATTGCTGACAATGTCGGTGACAATGTTGGTGACTGTGCGGGCATGGCGGCAGATCTGTTTGAGACCTATGCCGTGACCATCGTTGCGACGATGGTGCTGAGCGCGATCTATTTCGCTGGAACCGATTATCTCAGCAGCATCTTGCTTTTCCCATTAGCGATTTGCGCCGTTTGTATCATCGCCTCTGTGATTGGGACGTTCTTTGTCAAACTCGGCCAGGGGTCCACGAACATTATGGGCGCGCTCTATAAAGGCTTGATCGTGACCGGTGTTCTGACCGTTGGCGGGCTCGCCATTGCGGTGCAATACGCGCTGCCAAACGGCTTCGGCGAACTCGCAGGCGCGGGCGCTGCGCTGGGTCTGTTGAACGCAGATGGCACGGGTGCCGCGGTCGTGACCGGGATGGATCTATTCCTATGCGGCGTGGCCGGGCTGGTCGTGACCGCGCTTATCGTTGTGATCACCGAATACTATACGGGCACCGAATATCGCCCGGTCAAATCGGTTGCAGAAGCCTCCGGTTCGGGCCACGGCACGAACGTGATCCAAGGCCTGGCGGTGTCGTTGGAATCCACCGCGCTGCCAGCGATCACAATTATGGCCGGGATCATCCTGACCTTTAACTTAGCGGGCCTGTTTGGCATCGCCATCGCGACCACGACCATGCTGGCGCTGGCTGGAATGATTGTCGCGCTCGACGCCTTTGGACCCGTCACGGACAATGCTGGCGGGATTGCGGAGATGGCCGAATTACCGAGCAGCGTGCGCGATACAACCGACGCGCTCGATGCGGTCGGCAATACCACGAAAGCCGTCACCAAAGGCTATGCGATCGGCTCAGCGGGCCTCGGGGCCTTGGTGCTGTTCGCAGCCTATAATGAAGATCTGAAATACTTCGCGGCGAACGCGACCGAAGGCAGTTTCTTTCACGGGATTGGCGTTGTGAACTTCTCAATCGCCAACCCTTATGTCGTGGTTGGACTGCTGTTCGGCGGCCTACTGCCATTCCTCTTTGGTGGCATGTCCATGATGGCCGTCGGTCGCGCCGCACAAGCGGTAGTGGAAGAGGTCCGAAGCCAGTTCAAAAACGATCCAGGCATTATGGCGGGAACGTCGAAGCCAAACTACGGCAAAGCGGTCGACATTCTGACATCGGCTGCAATTAAAGAGATGATCGTCCCATCCTTGCTGCCCGTCTTGTCGCCAATCGTGCTTTTCCTGCTGATTTGGGTCATTGCGGGGCCTGCCGCCGCCCTAGCGGCGGTCGGTGCGATGCTACTGGGCGTGATTGTGACAGGGCTGTTTGTGGCGATCTCTATGACGTCCGGCGGCGGCGCCTGGGACAATGCCAAAAAGTACATCGAAGACGGCAATCATGGCGGTAAGGGCTCTGAAGCGCACAAAGCCGCCGTCACAGGTGACACAGTAGGCGACCCCTACAAGGACACGGCCGGACCGGCGGTGAACCCGATGATTAAGATCACCAATATCGTGGCGCTGTTAATGCTGGCCGTGCTCGCCGGCGGCCATTAGGGTCAAAGCCCAAATTCAAAACAAGAAACCCGCATCCATCGCGATGCGGGTTTTTTTGTCAGCTGAGGAGGCAAATCCCCCTCGGAATGGTCTCGATTTTGCGTGGCGCAGCGAAAAAAGAGCTATCGGTGAGGGCTGGCATGCACGTATTCAAACCATCCGCTGAGGCGAGAGGGGGGCGATCGCTTTTCGCGATGACGGCAAAACTTGTCGGCATTTTCATCATCATGATGCTTCTGATCAATCGGCTCGCAGAATTGAAGCCCGAACCGGTCATCATTGTCACCACGACGCCAAAATCACAGGCGGCGAAGCCGATAGAACCGCAACGATCTGCCGACCGAGCTCCATCTCCTGAACAGGTTCATGTCGGTCAAAATGATGCTGATCAGGCCAAGCAGCCGAGCGGGATTACGCAAACGGCGATTTCGCCAAACGCCTTTTTCGCGGACCTACGCGCGCCGTTTGATCCATTGGTCTGGAAACCCAATCAGCATCATAATCGTGATCCGGGCACACATTATGGTGGTCCTTGGCGCCCGGAAAATGTCGTCCAACAAGCCGACAATCTTGCCCTTGTGGTGCGTGCTGGAAATTCCTATCAACGGCCAACCATGGGCGGCTTGAGAACGCATGATCGGTTCTCATATGGCCGCTACGAGGCGATTATGCGCCCGTCTGGGGAGAGGGGCGTGGTCTCCGCATTCTTTACGTATACCGGTCCCTCCTTCGGCACGCCGCATGATGAGGTCGATATCGAATTCACGGGCAATCGCCCAAACTATATCGAGTTCAACTATTTCGATGCTGGTATTCGCGGCGCTTATCAGCGCGTGAAACTCGACTTTGATGCATCCAAGCGGATGCGCCTTTACGCGTTCGATTGGCTGCCCAATGAGATTGTCTGGTATGTCGAGGGCAAAGAAGTCTATCGCACCCCGCGTGACCGAACTGATATTCCCTCGCATCCGAGCAAAGTGATGATCAGTGCTTGGACAGGGTCAAAACGGGTGGAAAAATGGACTGGAAGGGCCGATTTTGGCGCTTTGTCGCAAGCCGATTTCGCTTGTGTCTCGTTTACACCGCTGAACGAAACATCGCGATCTTGCGCCGAGCTCTATGCCAGCGACCCGCAGTTTCGCGCCGCTGGATAAGCTAGCGCCGGCCGGTCGGATTGCCCGGCGTCGCCTCGTCCGTTCGGGGCAGGGCAACCGCGCCGACCGTGCCGAAAATCTGCTCCAATAGGCCCAGCTCTCGTCCGCGCGTCGGCGTTTCGCGAGAGGCGTAATTGATCACTTCGCCATCGGTTTCATCATAGGTGAGCAGCTCCGCGACGATATCATCTTCGCCGAACCGAATCGCCGTGATCGAGCGTTGCTTGGTGCGCGGGGTCAGAAACGCGATCCGCTCGCGGCGTGTGGTGATGTAAAACCATGTGTTCTCGTCAAACACGCTCTCGGTTGATGCCGAGCCGAGCTGTGCCAATACGCTCGCCCTTGTATCCTCACCGACTTTGATATTTTCTGGCAGCACTTCGTCTGCCGTATATCCATGATAGTCTTCAATCGGACTGATACAGGCCGTGGTAAGGGCTGTAAGGGCGAGGGAAGCAAGGATGACACGGCGCGCCATTGCGATACTCCTGATATATGCGCTGAGATAAGGCTGAAATGCGCCAATTGGCAACCACTAGGAAACACTTCTGACAGCTCTAGTTTGGGACGAGATGTTTAAACTGTTCAATCGAAAACAGGCGAATAAAGCCGCTGTGAAGCGCTGGCGCGATGCCATTACGGCGCAGGCGCGCCTGCCAGAACCGTTCTTGAAGGGATGGGTCACAGACACGGTGTATGGCCGCTTTAACATGGTTGCCCTGGTGGCTGCCTTGGCGATGCGTCGTCTGAGAGACTTCGGGCAAGAAGGCCGCACCCTCTCTCAGGCAATCTCTGAAATGTTGTTTTCGGATTTTGATCATGCCCTGCGCGAAAATGGCGTTGGGGATTCCTCGATCGCCCGCCGGATCCGTAAAATGGGAGAGGAGTTCTTTGGGCTGGTCAAAGCCATCGACGAAGCGCTCGGCGCGACGCCTGCAAAGCCCGCATTGATCGCAGTGTTACAGCGCAACGTCCAGCCGGATGAAGCGAATGCGACGGCGCTCGCGGCTTACTTGTTAGACTTAAATGTCGATATCGAGGACCTGTCCGACGCTGACGTCCAAGCGGGGCCGGAGCGCCTTTCGACATCGAGCGAACTTCGCTGATTTGCGATCCAAGAGATGCGTTGCGTTTCCGCGCGGGCGGGCATAGGTTGCGGCGGTCCCAGAATGGGTGTGGAGCTCCAAACTCATGGCCAGCTTAATTCTATCCGTTGACGCTATGGGCGGTGACGCCGCACCCGCCATCGTTCTGGATGGTCTGAAACTGTTTGCTGAGCGGCGTCAAAATGTGGTGTTCGAGATCCACGGCCGCGCCGAAGACGTCACCCCTGGCATTGAAGCCCGCGGGCTTATGGAACGCTGTACGATTATGCATCACGAAGACGTGGTCAGCATGAGTGAAAAGCCTTCGGTGGCCTTGCGACAAGCCAAGACAACCAGCATGTGGGGCGCCGTCCAAGCGGTGAAAGCGGGCCGTGCAGGGGCGGCGATCTCGGCCGGTAATACCGGCGCATTGATGGCGTTTTCCATGGTCGCCTTGCGTAAAATGGAGGGTGTGCACCGCCCAGCCATGACGGCCATTTGGCCAACCGTTGAAGGCCGCTCGATCGTGCTTGATGTCGGCGCGAATCTGGACGCGGATTCCGATCAATTGGTGACGTTCGCGATTATGGGCGAGGCGTATGCGCGCGCCGTCACCGGCAAGGCCAAACCGACAATCGGCTTATTGAACATTGGATCAGAGGAAGGCAAAGGACGCGATACGCTGAAACTCGCTGCAGAACGTTTGCGAGAACCAGAGCTCGGTCTAGACTTTCGCGGCTATGTCGAAGGCGATGATATCGCCATGGGCGCTGTCGATGTTGTCGTCACGGATGGTTTTACCGGGAATGTCGCGCTGAAGACCGCGGAAGGGACTGCGCGCCTGGTTGCGTCTTACGTTCGCGAAGCCCTGACCACAGGCGTGATCTCGAAAATGGGAGCCGCTTTGGCAGGGTCCGGACTGAAGCGCCTGAAAGAGCGTATGGACCCGTCCAACGTCAATGGTGGGGTTTTGCTGGGCCTGAACGGTGTTGTGGTGAAAAGCCATGGTGGCACGGATGCGGAAGGATATGCGACAGCGGTTGCATTGGCCGCCGACTTAGCCTCTAGTCGGTACATGGAAGAAGTCGCCGCAGGTCTCAGCCGAGACCGCACCGAGGTCAGTTTAAGTGAGGCTTCCGAATGAGCGCGATCCGAAGCGTCATCCGCGGTACGGGCGGATACCTGCCAGAGCGGATCATAACCAATGAAGAGATGTCGCGCATTGTCGATACCTCGGATGAGTGGATTCAAGAGCGCACGGGCATTCGACAGCGCCATATTGCCGCTGATGGTGAATTGACATCGGACCTGGCCACACAAGCGGCGCGTGCGATCCTCAGCAATGCGGATATGACGGCCGATCAGATTGATTTAATTGTGCTCGCCACCACGACCCCAGACAAGACCTTTCCGGCGACGGCCACAGCGGTGCAAGCCAATCTCGAAATGGGGGCAAGCGCAGCCTTTGATGTGCAGGCTGTGTGTTCGGGCTTCCTGTTCGCGCTCGCCACGGCGGACTCGATGCTCAAAACGGGTCTGTTCAAATCTGCCTTAGTGATCGGCGCCGAGACCTTTACGCGGATATTAGACTGGTCAGATCGCGGCACATGCGTCTTGTTTGGGGATGGCGCGGGCGGCGTGGTTTTAACCGCAGAAAGCGAGGCGGATGCGGGCGATCGCGGGGTCCTGACCCACCATATCCGCACTGATGGTCGCAAAACGGAGTTGTTGCATGTTGATGGCGGCGTTTCGTCGACGGGGACGATTGGACATGTCCGTATGCTCGGCAATCAAGTCTTTCGGCATGCTGTGACCAATATTTCTAGCGCCATCCATCATGTTTACGCGGAAACGGGCCTGAGCTCCGATGATGTGGATTGGTTCGTCCCGCACCAAGCCAATCAGCGCATCTTGAACGGTGTGGCCAAGAAAATGGACCTCGATGAAAGTAAAGTCATTTCGACTGTCGGCGACCATGGCAATACGTCAGCGGCGTCGATTCCGCTTGCTTTGCACACAGCGGTCAGCGATGGTCGCATTCAACCCGGGCATTTGGTCCTCAGCGAAGCGATGGGCGGTGGATTTTCTTGGGGCGCGAGCCTTTTCCGCATCTGATTTTTCGTAATTCGTTAAGACCTGGGCCCTTATTGTTAACGAAGAGGAGCTAAACCTGTGACGACAAACACCCTTACGCGTGTAGAACTGACCGACGCGATTGTTCGCGAAATCGGTCTAACGCGCCAGGAATCCTCTTACTTGCTCGACCGTGTGCTGGAGCTGATCAGCGAAAGCCTTGAAGATGAGGGCGCCGTGAAACTGTCGCGCTTCGGCAATTTCAATGTCCGACGAAAAGCCGCCCGCGAGGGACGCAATCCGAAGACGGGCATTCAGGCCACCATATCGGCGCGCAAGGTTGTGACGTTCAAACCTTCTCCGATGCTCAAAGATCGCGTCGGAGGTTAATCGCGAGATCTGACCCCATGCCAAGTTCTGCTGCCCGAAAAATCGAAAAATCCGCTGATGCCTATCGGTCCATCGGAGAAGCCGCAGAAGAGCTTGGTCTACAGCCACATGTGCTGCGCTATTGGGAAGGCAAGTTCTCGAGATTCGTCAAACCGCTCAAACGTCGAGATGGCCGGCGCATGTTCCGCCCGGAGGACATTGACGCGCTGCGGGCGATCCAAACCCTGGTGCATGATCAAGGCATGACCCTGAAAGGCGCATCGAAACTGCTCGGCGCGCAAGGCGTGGCAGCGGTTTTGGAGGGACAAGCGCGACTGCTCGTCCCGGCAGATGCCGCGGAGAGCGTGCCACAAGCGAGCCCGGCCCGCGAGATCCAAGACTCCGTCCGCAAAGCCTTTGAAGCCACCCCGCCCGGCACGCCGGCGAGCGGGACCGAGGCAAGTTTGAAATCCATCTTATCAGATCTGACCGACATCAAAGCGCGCCTCGACGCGGTGCGTTTGAAGACGGCGGCATAGAGCCTCGCTCATCCCCGCGTAGGCGGGGATCTCTATCCGCACGTCCCGGAATACTGGCACCAGATCCTCGCCTGCGCGGGGATGAGCGGATTTAGAGGTCGATCTCACACCTCAGCCCACTTTCTACCACGCTCTGCGCCGTGGGAAACGCCCGATGGAAACCCAGCTTACCTTAACCGAGCTCCCGGGCTTGACCCGGGATCTCCGCCCTTCGCTTTCGGACGCGCTTCACAAGGTCCCGGATCAAGTCCGGGACTCCGGCAAAAACGCGCTCATCCCTGTTACGGCGTTTCAGAGGCAGCATGTTCGGGCTCGCTCGGAACAATATATTTGTTGGCGTCTCGCCATTTAAAAGCGAGCGTTTGATCGCGCAGGGCAGCCCCGCGAGGCATGGTCAGTTCAAAATTTTCCTAATCGAACTCGCGTTGCGCTGCAATTCTTGCCATTGCTTGCCATTGCTTGCCAGACGGCGGGAAAGGTTAAATAGAACCCCCAAGTGCCGTAAATCGCCCGCGCGACCTCTTCATCGACGAGGCCTTTTTCATCGGCGACCATCAATTCCATCCAAAGGACCGCATAGTTTGAAAACCAAATGAGGAGTCCAAAGAGCGTTTCCGGGTCATTGATCGGCTTGTTCTCGATTGTGAGCTGATAAAAAGCTCGTCCGGGCTCGATATTCTTTGTGATCTCGCCATGGAGCTTTCTATGCGTTCGCATCATTTTGCCGGAAAATTCCGCCCGCGCGATATTGTTCGCCTGCTCCGTTTGCTTCTGGGACTGCCGGTTCTGGAGGGCGAGAAACACAGGGTCGGAAAAATCAGCGCGACGGCGATGATTTGGCTGAGTTGATCGGCGGCTTCTAGGGACATCATGTCCTCATCTAGGAAACTCACGCAGCTCGGTTTCAATACATCGGTGTGCCCACTTGTACAGCTCCGATCGCGTGATAAGAACACGGGCAGTGGGCTACGATTGTTAGGTGTCTTTTGTTGCGTTCATGAAGGCTGTCCTGGGGGCGAATGCACGTCGCTGAGGTTTCTCAAGCGGGAAGACGGCCATGGCGGCAACACCAAGAGTTTTAATCGTCGGAGCAGGATTAGCCGGGCTGTCTCTCGCAATCGCGCTTCGCAACCACGGCATTCGCGCTCAAATCATCGAACGGGCCGATCAATGGTCCCCCGTCGGGGCGGGAATCTATCTGGTCGGAAACGCCATGCGCGCGCTCGATACGCTTGGTTTGGCCAATCGGGTTCTGAACGATGGCGCATACATCCCGACGCAGGCGATTCTCTCAGGCAAAGGCAAGACACTGACGCAGGTCGACACGGAACACTTTTGGAAGGAGTGCGGCCCTTGCGTGTGTATTCGCCGATCTGACTTGCACGAGCTTCTGATCGATGAGTTGGGAGACTTGCCGGTACGGTTCTCGACAACCATCGAGGATATCCGTGAGATCGACCAGTCGCCGCTGGTCCGGTTCAGCACTGGTGAAACGCAGGAATTTGATCTTGTGGTTGGGGCCGATGGCATTCGCTCATCCGTGCGCCATATTTTGTATCCGGATATTCACCCTCAATATTGCGGCTATATGGGCTGGCGATTCATCGTGCCACGACCGGACGCGATCTCGAGTTGGACAGTGGTCAATGGATCAGCTGGGGCGTTTGTGCTCATTCCGGTCAGCCGAGATGACGTCTATTGCTATGCGGACTCAGGACCATCTGACACGTTTGATGACCCTGTCGAAGGCCGCATCGAGCGACTGAAAGCGCGGTTTCGCACCTATCCAGACATGGTTTTGGAGACGCTTGCCGAGGTGCGATCTGACGCGGACATCCACTTCGGCGCGATCGAAGAGTTGATGGTTGATCCGCCGTCGAAAGGCCATGTTGTGCTGATCGGCGATGCCGCGCACGCAAGCGCTCCAAATATGGCATCCGGCGCGGCGATGGCTTTTAAAGACTCAATCGTTCTCGCGCGATTGATCGCGTCAGCCCCCCGTTTGGACACCGCCCTTCACGACTATGCCAAAGCGCGTCTACCGCGAACGCGCTGGGTCCAATCCCAAACGCATCGGCGCGATGCCATGCGGCGGCTTCCACCTTGGCTTGTGCATCCCCTCACACGTTTAATCTCCAAACGGGCTTATGTGTCGAATTACAAGCCATTGCTGGACGCGATATAGATATCGTGCGGTCGCATCTGGCCGAACCGGCAATTGGCCATTGCCAAATTTTAGGAGGCGCCTATACCTCCGGCCCTGGTTCGGAGCGTAGCGCAGCCAGGTAGCGCACTTGACTGGGGGTCAAGGGGTCGCAGGTTCGAATCCTGCCGTTCCGACCAGGTCAATGAATAGACAGACTGATTCCCTATGCGATGCGATACGGTCTCCGTTATTTTGAACCGATCCACCTTGCTCCTAAAGCGCGCTTGAACGCGCAATCATTTTGCTCGCTTATATGCCGTTGAGGTATTTCACGTTTCCGATGATTTCTTCAATTCGATGGATGTGGTGTCGAACTTTTGCGACCGGTCAGGACCTAAGTCGGTCGGTGGAGAAGGGTTTTCGCTAGCTTGGCACTCCTACCAGCCAACGAGAGCGTATTATTTGTCTAGTGTTCTGAGGCAAAAGCTGAATGTTAGACACGAGAAAGTCGCTGCGATATGGATTTGAAGGCGTGATAGGGAGAAGCGATGTGGAAGATGTTAGACCGCCAATGGAAGCAAGGGCGGCGTTCCCGATTGCCCTCTTATTAGCTGTAACTTGGCTCTTTCTCTGTGCGGTTGGCATTTCGTTTCAATACTCATATTGGTTCGATGAGCTATTTAGTGTTAGCCTATCAAATCAATCGCTGGAGCATCAATTCGAGATCTATCTCAAAGATGTTCATCCCCCTCTTTATCAACTTACGCTTTCCGCATGGATGTTTGTATTTGGTGATACAGAGATTTCGACCCGTGCACTTTCTTCGATTTTTGTAGTGCTTGGTTTGAGCGCCTTTTTGTATCTGAAGAGGTTCAAGCCGGACGTTTTTGTCAGCATTGCTTGTGTGTTTGTATTGTCAAACTTCCTCGTCCATTTCTACGCGCAAGAAACACGATCCTATGGAATGCTATTTTGCTTCTCGGCCTGGGCGATGGTTATGTTCGTCCTGAATGAGAACAAATACCTCTTCATCGTTTTGATGTTTCTATCGCTGATTCATTTTTTTGGAACCCTGTTGGCATGCTTGATATCGCTTTGGCTGTTGTTCGAATACCGTTCAGACGTAAAGCGGGTGATTGCGAGCCTGATGGTTTTTGGGGTGGCGGCCATTTGGCCGGTTATATGGTTTGTTTCGGGTGAGGCACGGAGGAATATTGGAGGTAGTTTTTGGATCGAAACGAGTCCTAATGCGTCTGTCATCGACGCATTTACCGCAACCATACCAACAGCGTTCAGGTTTCTAGATGTCGCGGCAGTGTTTCTTGGTATTGGCGATACAATTTATGCAGGTTTGTTCGTCACGGCTTCGATCCTGCTCGCAGCGCTGATTTGGTTCTCGAGCCGCGACTTAGGGGAATTTGAGATGATGACGCTCATAAAGTCATTGTACGTGCTGGTCGCCGCGACTGGCGCGGTTTACCTAATTAGCTGGCATACACCCGTTAGCACTTTGAGAAACTTTATCATTTTAGTTCCCGTCGGCGCGCTTTTGTTTGCGTGCGTAACCGTGGGGCTGGTAGGTAGTGTGGGGTGGATTCGGAACGCGACCAGTGTTGGGTTGATTGCTTTTGTTTTGGCCTCGCTCGCGCTCACGCTTTACTCATTGCAAACGAAGCTTATTCCCATACAAGACTGGAAAGCTTCTGCCGAAAAAATCGCCGTACTTCAGGAGGTGCAGGAGTCACGTATTTTCGCCGTGAAACTGTTCGATAAATACTCGATCGTTCAATTTGATCGATTACAGTATGGTTTCTATCTGACAAAATACGGCCTGGATTTTGAGGTTATGTCGGTATCAGAGCTTCCCTCATTGACGTCGGGCGACATCATCTATTTTGGACATCTTGATGTGAGCGAATCCGATAGTGGGTGTACCAACCAAATCTCCGAACTCTATCAAAATCAACAAGTAGATTTTAACTTCGTAGCAACGGGAAGGAGTTGTTCCACTGGCTTCCTAGAGATACGCTAAGCGTTGCGTTTTTTTAAGCGACGTTTTCGTTTGGTCTCTCAGTCGTTGATAACCGAGTAGCGCATATGTGAGCCAAATCACCACCACACACCGGGTACAGTGAGAGAGAAGCTTGTGCGATCGCGTGACTTTAATCGCTTCTAGATTCCGACATTCCGGGCATTTCAACCAAAAATCAGCGCCAGAATGCCGCCAAACACAATCACGATTGGCCCATAGCAAATGATGCCAACAAGGATCGCACTATAGCGCTTTTTTTGTAGAGGCCGCAGCATAATGCGATCTATGCATATCAAAGGCCAATTGGGATTTGGTTAAATCGCAACGGACCGCGAAAACCGGTTGTCTCCGTCGGGAAGCGCCGTTACTCAGACGTCGTATGCCCGTGTGGTGAAATTGGTAAACACAGCGGACTTAAAATCCGCCGCCCGTAATTGGGCTTGCCGGTTCAAGTCCGGCCGCGGGCACCACTTTGGCTTTTCGAGAGTCAATTTAGCACATCGTTCAGCACACGTTCGCATGCCATGCAAGGGTTATCGGGTGCATGCGGGAAACCTTCGACAAAACATGTGCCATGCGGTTCAATGTTAGATCCTGCTAAAAGGAACCGAGAAGACTGCGGCTTTAAGTTTCGTCACCTTCGGCGATGATAAGATCATATCTACCCGACCGGCGCGGCTGATAGACATCTGTTTGAGCCGCGCGACTTTTGCGTGTCAGCGGCCAAAGTTTTGATCGCTTGAATGTAAAAAAAGTTGAGTAGCCAAGTGTTTTGAGATACTCAAAAACTTGGTCATCATCCTTGCTAAGACGTTCATAGAGCACACATGGTTTATGATCCAAAAGCGTTCTTCGCGCGCCCTTAAGCGCGTTGATTTCATGTCCTTCAATGTCTATTTTGATCACTGAAACAGTTTTGATCCGATGTTCCGAAACAAGTCTGTCAATCGTCGTAACCTGCACGTCGAGAGATTCATAAAACTCTGGATCAGCATCACCGAGCCTGGCCCACCCAGCCTGTCCGTCTTTTCGGACTTTAAGCTGCGTTGTTCCAGGCTGCTCTGATACACCAATGTTTATTGACTTGATATTCTCACATTTTGACATCAAAACGTTTGCCTCCAGCGCATGGTAGGTTGAAGGGTTAATTTCCACCGCAAAGAGGTCACCAAACAAGCTCGAGAATGGAATTGAATAAACTCCGATATTGGCGCCGATATCGAGAAACGCGCCGGAACGGCCCGGCCTTTCGCTGAGATACTGGTAAACGCCCGTAATCGTGGTTCGCTCAAAAGCTCCAGTCGAAAACAAACGTTGGCCAATATAGTCGCCACGCGAGACGAAATAGGGCATCGGTAAGGGCATTCTTTTCTCTGCCCGATGCGATAGCAACCGAGTAAGGCGGAATGCCAATTCGTCAAATACGCGGCTCATTTGACTCTCTTGCATGATGCCCCTTCCGCGCATTACTAGGCTCAGCGTACGGTCTCCATGCGGATCATCAACGGAGCTAGTCTGACAACGATGCAATTGAACTATGGATAGATGGTGTGGCAGTCAATCAAATCGCGTTGCGTCAGTGATATTTGAGTTCGATTGCGGTACTGATAGCGTTTCAGCATGAAAACCGAACGAACCACTGCAACCGTAAGCAATGAGTTGCACCCAAGACATCGTCATCAATTAATAAGGGGAAGGTCTGCAATTGGCTATAGTTTCCCGGCGGCCAATGGCGCACCTAAGAGGATTCGAACCTCTGACCTCTGCCTTCGGAGGCATCAAATGTCTCAACAAAAACAACGTACTAAAAATCACCAAGTAGTAATTGCCCAAAAGAGGCAGAGCTAGACCCCCGTAGTTATTACAGTTTCAGAGGTTGGCCTACCTGATCTGACTGGCCCAATCGTAATGTTAGGATCGACGGTTGGTTTGTAGCGGCGTTCATGCCGCCTCCAACCTATAAGGCGGCATGAAGGTCGCGGGCAAGATAGTTCTCGGTGCAGGCGGTTTGTAGC